>NZ_KV798504.1:0-255861 GCF_001809695.1 Corynebacterium sp. HMSC063A05
CCCACTTTTGTTTTACCCACAAGTAAACAACATTAAACAAGGGTTGGTCCGGTCGGCGGCGGAAGCCGTACTTGCCGGTCTCTCAGGAACTAAAGGGTAAGGGGTATCCGGGCGAATGGGCACAAGCGTGTCTGCTCAGCGAATCGCCTGGTTGGCGCCTTTCGCTGCTTATCCCAATGCGAGTTACTGACTGCCTTTGTGGCTGTCAGGGGCGGGTCGATGCGGGGCTAGTGAGTGCGTTTATGGCGGCGGCTGAAGGCTAATCGAAGTTACTGACTGCGTTTATGGCAGAAGTAGCGCGAAAAATGGCTTTAAAGTGTCATAAAGTTGCACAGTTTCAGATTTGCAGCCCGTATCCACGCATGCTGCCCGCGTTCACAAGTATGGCCTCCAATCGCGTGCACAATCCGTCCATCACAATTACAGCCCCAGTTCACACGCAAAACCCACAAACGCATTCGCAACTACGTCCAACTCGGTCCAAACATGCTTCGACAGCGCACAGGTTACCTTCGATAGTGCCCCAGTTATCCCCGTTATCGATCGCTGCAAACAGGCGAGTACCTGTATAAATTAGCCAATACTAAACGATTTGAAGAACCCTGCCCTAAATATTGCGCAAATTCATAACGTATTTATTTGTTAAATAGGGAACCCTAAGCTAATGTTTGCCAGGTAATGATTACCTAAGTTAGTGATTGGGTAACCGCGTCCACGGGACGCATGTTTAACAATCCTACTGTGACCGAAGGGATGCCTTTAAGTGGCGCGTTCTAACTCCGGCCGTATTCGCAATATCGTAGTCGCATCTGTTTCGAGCCTGGGGCTTGTACTTGGTGCATGTTCTACTGATGCCGGTAACGAGGATAAGTCTGCAGCTGCAGGCAACAAATCCACCGTTACCGTTACTGACAATCACGGTGAGCAGAACGTACCGGCCGAAATTGACTCTGTTGTGGCAACGGATAACCGCTCCTTCGAGATGCTCGATCAGTGGGGTATTAAGCTGGCTGCAGCTCCGAAGCCGATTATCCCGTTTACGGTTTCCGACTACAAGGACAATCCTGACGTTCAGGACATCGGTAATCACCGCGAGCCGAACCTCGAGATCGTTGCAGCCGCCGACCCGGACCTGATTGTCACCGGTCAGCGTTTTGACAAGTACTACGACGACCTGAAGAAGCTCGCTCCGAACTCCGCCATCGTGGACTTCGAGCCGCGCGAGGGCAAGTCGCTGGATGAGGAGCTCAAGCGTCACGCCGAGGGGCTTGGCACCATCTTCGGTAAGGAGAAGGAAGCCGATCAACTCATCGCGGACTTCGACAAAGCTCTGGAGCGCGCTCGCAAGGCCTACAACCCGGACGTGAAGGTTATGGCGCTGAACTCGTCGGGAGGCACGCTCGGCTACATTGCTCCGACTGTTGGTCGCACCTTCGGCCCGCTGTTTGATCTGATTGGCATGAAGCCGGCACTGGAGGTCGACAAGGCCAGCGATGATCACCAGGGTGATGAGATTTCCGCCGAGTCCATCGCTAAGGCGAACCCGGATTTCATCATGGTTCTCGACCGCGATGCTGGCACCTCGGTGCGCGGTACCGATGAGTACCGTTCGGCGCAGTCTGTGGTCGAGGAAGCTGCTCCGCTGAAGAACGTGAAGGCCGTCAAGGAGGGCAAGATCTACTACGCCCCAGAGGACACTTACACCAACGAGTCCATCATCACGTACACGGAGATTTTGAACGAGCTTGCCGACGCCTTCGAGCAGGCCTAATAGTTCTCTGGCCAGTCACAGGAGTACCTCACCAACTCTATGCAGAAGTTACTGGAACCCCGATTAGCCATTGGGATTGCCGTTGTGGCAGTCCTGGTGGCTATGTCGCTGTTTGTAGGCCAATACGACATCCTGGGCGCCGACGACGGCTGGCAGATGTTCGCTACCACGCGTATTCCGCGCACCATTGCGCTAGTGCTCTCGGGTGCCGCGATGGCGATGTGCGGCCTGGTCATGCAGCTGCTTACACACAACAAGTTCGTCGAACCCACCACGACGGGAACCACGGAATGGGCCGGACTTGGCCTGATCTTCGTGATGTATTTCTTCCCCTCAGCGTCGTTGCTCGGCCGGATGAGCGGCGCGATTATTTTCGCTTTCATCGGCACGGCAGTGTTCTTCCTGTTCTTGCGCCGAGTGACGTTGAAGTCGAGCCTGGTCGTGCCCATCGTGGGCATCATGCTGGGCGTGGTAGTCAGTTCGATTTCGACTTTCTTTGCGTTGCAGACAGACATGCTGCAGTCGCTGAGCGTCTGGTTCGCGGGCTCCTTCACTGCTATTTATAAAGGGCAGTACGAATTCCTGTGGCTGGTCGTCATTGTGGTCGCGATCGTCTTCGTATTCAGCGATCGGCTGACGGTAGCGGGCCTTGGGGAGGATATCGCGACCAACGTTGGACTGAACTACAAGCGAATCGTGTTCCTGGGTACGGGACTAATCGCGATTGCAACAGGCCTGGTCACAGTCGTGGTGGGCAATTTACCCTTCCTGGGCCTCGTCGTCCCGAACATCGTCTCCATGTTTCGTGGTGATGACCTGCGTTCCAATTTGCCATGGGTGTGCCTGGTGGGCATTGCCATCGTGACGATCGCGGACATAATTGGCCGCGTCATTATCGCCCCCTTCGAGATTCCGGTATCGGTGATTCTCGGCATCCTGGGTGCTGCCATTTTCGTCTATCTGATTGTGGAGCGGCGTCGTGCTTAATCTCAGTTCAACTCACACGATGGCCAACCAGGTTGGCCCGCAAACGACGTCGTTTAGCACGGGCGCCGCGGCGCGCAGGTACTGGATCATCATTGCTGTGCTGGTGGGCTTGGCGACGTTGTTTACCGCGGGTCTGCTCGCATGGGACAACCCGTTGCCGTTCGGCACGGAGGGCTTTTGGCTGATTGCGCGTCGTCGTCTTGATGCCGTGATTGCCATGATTGTGGTTGCCTGCTGTCATGCAATTGCGACGGTTGCGTTCCAGTCGATTGCGAATAACCGAATTATTACGCCGTCGATTATGGGATTTGAAGCGCTGTACGTGGCTATCAGTACCGCCGCGGTCTACTTCCTCGGCGCGACGGGTCTGATGAATGCCGGCTCGGTTGGGGCGTTTGTCCTGCAGCTTACGCTGATGGTGGGGCTGTCGCTGGTGCTGTACGCGTGGCTGCTGACTGGGAAGAGCGCGGATATGCACAGCATGCTGCTTGTGGGCATTGTCATCGGTGGCGGGATGGCCTCGGTATCGACGTTCATGCAGCGCATGCTGACGCCTTCGGACTTTGACCTGCTGACGGCGCGGTTGTTCGGCTCGGTCAACAACGCTGATCCGGAGTTTTTCCCAGTGGCAATTCCGCTAGTGATAGCGGCAATCGTTGTAATCGCGCTGCATTCGCGGGCGCTGAATGTCATGTCGCTAGGCCGTGAGGTTGCGACGAATCTGGGCGTGAATTACCAGGTTCGGTCCATCACCGTGCTGGTTGCGGTGTCGGTGCTAATGGCAGTATCGACGGCTATGGTCGGCCCGATGACATTCCTCGGCTTCCTGGTCGCGACCATTGCGTACCAGGCTGCGGATACCTATGACCATCGCTTTGTACTGCCGATGGCGGGGCTGATCGGCTACGTCACGTTGGCCGGTGCGTATTTCATTCTCAATCACGTTTTCTATGCTCAGGGCGTGGTGTCCATCATTATCGAGCTGGTTGGCGGTTCGATCTTCCTCTACGTCGTTTTGAAGAAGGGACGGCTATGATTCTCCTCGACAGTGTAAGCAAGAGCTATACCAGCGAGGTGTCAATTGGCCCCGTTGACCTGGAAATTCCGACCAACTCCATCACGGCGCTGATCGGACCGAACGGTGCGGGCAAGTCCACGCTCTTGACTATGATTGGCCGCCTTCTGGCCGTCGATTCCGGCGACATCAACGTCGGCCCGTACAACGTGGGCAAGACCAAGTCGAAGGATCTGGCGAAGGTGCTGTCGATTCTGCGTCAGGACAATCACTTCGTCACCCGTCTCACCGTGCGCCAGCTAGTCAGCTTCGGCCGCTTCCCGTACAGCCAGGGGCGCCTGACCGCCGAGGATGAGCGCATCATCTCTCAGTACATCGAGTTCCTCAACCTTGAGGCGCTCCAGGGCCGCTACCTGGATGAACTCTCGGGCGGTCAGCGTCAGCGCGCGTATGTCGCAATGGTGCTCTGTCAGGAGACGGATTACGTGCTTCTCGACGAGCCGTTGAACAACCTGGACATTTCTCATTCGGTCGACATCATGTCGCACCTGCGCACTGCAGTGCGCGAGTTGGGTCGCACGATGGTGGTGGTGTTGCATGACATCAATTTCGCGGCTCGCTACGCCGATTACATCTGTGCGGTCAAGGATGGCCAGATTGTTGAGCACGGCCCAACCTCAGAGCTGATGCGTTCGGAGGTTCTGAGCCCAATCTTCAACACTCACATTGACATCGTCGAGGGCCCGCACGGCCCGGTCGCCTGTTACGGCTCTTAAGCCAATTCCGAGCCGGCCCCACGCAGCCGATACAATCTAGCCTCATGACTATTACTGCTGCCGTTGACGGTTCCGCCTTGCACAACCCCGGACCTGCCGGGTGGTGCTGGTATATCGACGACAGCTGCTGGGCCGCCGGCGGATGGAGAGAGGGAACCAACAACCGCGGGGAGCTCACTGCTCTTGCCGAGCTGCTCCGCGCTACCGCGCACATCCCCGACGAACCTCTTTTCGTACTGTGTGATTCGCAGTACGTGATTAACTCCGTTACCAAGTGGATGCCGGGGTGGAAGCGCAAGGGATGGAAGAAGCGCGACGGCAAGCCCGTCCTCAACGTCGATATCTTGCAGGACATCGACCAGCTGCTCGTCGGCCGCAATATCCACCTCGAGTGGGTTAAGGGACACTCCGGCCACGACATGAACGAGGCCGCTGATCAGCGCGCCCGCGCGGCCGCCACTGCGTATCAGAAGGGCACCGCAGTGCCCGAGGGGCCAGGTTTCGCCGGCGCGGGGAGTCGCGGGCAGACGAATGCAGCACAGGCGAATGCAGTGCCGACAAAAACCACGCCCGCCGCGCCTATCTCCGAGCCCAAACAACCCAAGACCGCAACCTTCGAGCAGGAGGGTCTCTTTGACCTCGCTGCCGACACCACCGTGATGCCCGAGGACGCCGCCAAGGAAGCGCTCACCGTTTTCCGCCGCGCCGCACATCGCGCTGAACAGGGCAATGCTCGCGCCCTCAAGGCATTGCTTAACGACGCCCTGGGCGCCAACCTCGCCGTGCCAGACGGGCTTTCGGATGCCGAGCATGAGCTCCGCGTCGAGGGAACCACCGCTACCGCGCAGTTCACTACCGACGGCTGGATTGGCTTGGCTGTCTGGGATTTGTCCCAGGCAGTGGGGAAGGCCACAGGTTCCGCGCGTTTGCTGGGCTGGAATGTGGGTAGGTCTTAGCAGTAGTATGAAAGTTTGGTCTTTTAGGTAGACCACCAGGCAATCCGGGGTTACTGGTAGCCTGAAAACACATAAATTCTTTTACTCATTACATATAAGGAGCTCCGACTTCATGGCTGAGCACGTAGGTCCTCGTTCCGGCGAAGGCCGAGGAAATCGCGGAAACCGCGGGTCTAACCGTTCCCATGGTCGTGGCGAGGGCGGCTTTAACGGGCGCAACCGCAACGATCGTCGTGGACAGGGCGGTGGCCCAGGTGGTCGTGGCCGTGGTGGTCACGGTGGTCATGGCGGCAACCGCGATTCCCGTGGTTCGCGGGGCTTCCGTCGTGATGATCGCGACGATCGTGACTTTAACCGCGGTGACCGCAATGAACGCGGTGGTCGTGGCGGTCGTGGTTACAACCGCAACAATCGCGATGATCGTAATGAGCGCGGCGAGCGCGGTTACAACCGCAACGACCGGGGCGACCGCAATGATCGTCGCGGCCCGGGCGGACGCGGTGGCCAGGGAGACCGCAACTTCGACCGTCGTGGTGGTAAGCCACGTCGCTCCAACCGTGGTGGCCGCTTCCAGGATGAGAAGCGTACGCACCGCACCGGCCCGCAGCGCCCAGGTTTCCGCGAGGAGCGCATTGAGGCCCGCAAGAACGAGCCGAAGCTGCCAGATGACATTCGTGCAGACGAGCTCGACCCGAGCGTGCGCCAGGATTTGAAGAGCCTAGCTAAGGACAACGCCGACAAGGTCGCTCGTCATATGATTATGGCTGCAATCCTGATGGCTGAAGACCCGCAGCGTGCCCTGGAGCACGCCCGCGCAGCGAAGGACCGCGCAGGCCGCGTCGGTGTCGTTCGTGAGACCGCTGGTGTTGCCGCTTACCACGCAGTTGAGTGGAAGGAAGCCCTGGCGGAGCTGCGTGCTGCTCGTCGCATCTCCGGTGGTCCGGGCATGCTCGCGGTGATGGCGGACTGTGAGCGCGGCCTCGGCCGCCCGGAGAAGGCCATCGAGCTGGCTCGCTCCGAGGAAGCCAAGCAGCTGGACAACGAGTCCAAGACTGAGCTGGCTATCGTCGCCGCAGGTGCCCGCCGCGATATGGGCCAGATTGATGAGGCTCTGGTTGAGCTGGAGACCCAGGATTTGAACCCGGACCGTGAGGACTTCGAAGCAGCTCGCCTGTTCTACGCCTACGCTGATGCGCTGGTGGAGGCCGGCCGTAAAGACGATGCCAAGGTGTGGTTTACCCGCTGCGCCAAGATTGATGTCGACCAGATGCTCGATGCTCGCGAGCGCATCGAAGAGCTGAGCAAGTAAACAGCCCAGCTGCCCGGCTCGCACAACCAGCCACCGCTGACGCAATCCGGCCGCGCATCTACAATTCGTCGTAAAGCGTTCCTATTTCGTAAAAGGAGAAATGCACCTCATGGCTTCTGTCGCTTCTTCCTATGATGCCGCTCTGCTTGATCTGGATGGCACGATTTACGAGGGCGGCGCGGCGATTCCGAACGCGCTGGAGGGGCTGACCGAGGCGGCGCTGCCGATGGTGTTTATTACGAACAACGCCTCCCGTGCGCCACAGACGGTGGCGGATCAGCTCAATGGGCTGGGCTATGACGTTCACGCGGACGATGTGATGACGTCAGCGCAGGCGGCCATCGAGATGGCGGCGGAGGTCATTGATCCGGGCTCGAACGTTTTTGTGTTGGGTGCGGAGTCGTTTAAGCAGTTGGCTCGTGAGGCGGGGTACACCGTGGTGGATTCCGCTGATGACAACCCTGCGGCGGTTTTCCAGGGGCTCAACCGTGAGATGACGTGGAAGCAGATGTCGGAGGCGGCGCTGGCGGTGTCGCGGGGTGCGCGCTACCTGGTGTCGAATTTGGATACGACGCTGCCGTCGGAGCGCGGTTTCCTGGTCGGCAATGGTTCGGTGGCTGCGGCGATTTCGACGACGACGGGCGTGGCGCCACTGTCGGCCGGTAAGCCGAAGCCGCCGATGTTCATTAAGGCGGCGGAGCGTGTGGGCGCAAAGAATCCGCTGGCGATTGGGGACCGCCTGGATACCGACATCGCGGGCGGAAACGCTGCCAAGGTGGACACGTTTATGGTGGTCACGGGCGTTTCCACGCATATGGATGTCGTCGCAGCGCCGCCCGAGCACCGTCCGACGCTCATCGGTGCTGACATGACCGCGCTGAATCGTGAGCTGGATCAGGCACGTCCGGCTCCGCAGGCTGGTTTCACCGCGCGTTACGACGATGCGGAGGCCGGTGTCATCGTTCTTTCTGGCGGTGACACGGAGGATCCTCGGTTGGCGAACCCGGCGGAGGCCGCGGTGGCGGCGCTGCTGACGGTCGCGGATGTGGTGTGGAACTCTGAGGCTGGTCGTGCTGGCGCAGTCGAGGTCACGCAGGTCCGCGCAGAGGGCCCGGCTGCTGAGGCGGCGCTGGCTGCCTGGCGGAAGTGATAGCTGATGAGCGAGATCGCACCGAAGCCTGGGCAGGGGCCGGGGCAGGAGTCTGGTCCCGTGCCGGGGCCGAAACCGGGTCCCTCTGCTGCACCCAGCCCGGCGGCAATGCCCGGTGCGCGCGAGGTAACCCCGGAGGACGTCCGGGAGCAGGTTGCGGCTGCACTATCCGCACCAGCGCCGACTCCGCAGGAGAGAGTCGCACAGTTCGAACGGGCGCATGAGATTTTGTATGAGGCCCTGGGCTCGTCACGCAGGGAAGGAAAGTGAACGCGGTGGCAAAGAAAGCTCCTAAGCGCAGGCTCGATGCGGAGCTGGTGCGAAGGAAGATTGCTCGCTCCCGTGAGGCGGCAGTGGACATGATTAAGGCCGGTCGAGTCGAGGTCGGTGGTTTTGTCGCCTCCAAGCCCGCGACTGCGGTGACAGGGGACGTGTCCATTCGCGTCAGTGGCCTGGAAGAAGACGAGAACTGGGCGTCGCGCGGGGCTCACAAGCTGCTCGGAGCACTGGAAGCGTTCGAGCCGCAGGGCCTGGACTTGAAGGGCCGGAAAGTGCTGGATGCCGGTGCCTCGACAGGCGGTTTTACCGATGTGTGTCTGCGCCGCGATGTTAATACCGTCTACGCCGTCGATGTCGGCTACGGTCAGCTGATTTGGCGCCTGCAGGATGACCCACGGGTGGTTGTGCTCGACCGAACTAATGTCCGCACGCTGACCCCGGAGATCCTCGGCGGCACGGCCGATGTCATGGTCGGCGACCTGTCGTTTATCTCTCTGAAGCTGGTCCTGCCAGCGATTGTATCCTGCCTGGACGAGGGCGCTGACCTGCTGCCGATGGTCAAACCACAGTTCGAGGTAGGCAAGGAGCGCCTTGGCTCCGGTGGTGTTGTGCGCAGCGATGCGCTGCGTCAGGAAGTTGTCCAAGAAGTCGCCGAGTACGCCCGCACTCTGGGGCTGTCCTTCCGCGCAGCTGTGGCCAGCCCGCTTCCGGGTCCGAGCGGCAACGTGGAGTTCTTCCTATGGCTGGTGAAAGACGGTGGCGCCAGCGATATTGGTGATGAGGCTATGGCTGCGGCCATCGCTAAGGCCGTTGAGGAGGGGCCGCACAATGACTAGCTCACCGACCGGCTCACCGACTAGCGCGAAGACTCACTCACGGGAAAGCAAGCCCAAGACCAGCGCCGGCAAGCGCGAGATCCTGCTGGTCCCGCACACTGGCCGCAGCGCCAACCTGGAAATGGCCGCCGAGGCGGCCGAGCTGCTTGAGGCCGCGGGTATCGATATCCGCGTGCTGGCCGGTAAGAACCCGGAGGCGTTGGCCGCGCACCCAACGCTCGGTAAGTACCCGCGCTACTGGCACTCGCCGCAAGCAGCGTCGGGATGCGAACTCGTCCTCGTCCTGGGTGGCGACGGTACCTTCCTGCGTGCCGCAGATATCGCGCATTCGGCTGACCTGCCGGTGCTCGGTATCAACATGGGACACGTGGGCTTCCTCGCCGAGTGGGAGCAGGAGTCCATGACGGAGGCGATCAACCGCGTTATCAAGCGTTCCTGGCGTATCGAAGATCGCATGACCATCCGCGCCACCGTCCGTGACACCACCGGCCGCGTAATTGGCTCCGGCTGGGCGCTGAACGAAGTCAGCATCGAAAACGTCAACCGCCGTGGCGTGCTGGACGTCATCCTAGAGGTCGATCGCCGCCCGGTGAGTTCCTACGGCTGCGATGGCGTGCTGATTTCCACGCCGACAGGCTCCACCGCGTACGCCTTTTCCGCAGGTGGTCCGGTGCTCTGGCCGGAGCTCGATGCCATGCTGGTCGTGCCCAATAATGCCCACGCGCTGTTCTCCCGCCCGCTGGTGATCTCCCCGCACTCGACCATCGCCATTGAGACCAACCACGACACCGCCGAGGCAGTCGCGGTGCTCGACGGCTTCCGCAACATCACCATGCCGCCGGGCAGCCGTATCGAAATCGAGCGCGGCGCGCAACCGGTGCGCTGGGTGCGTCTGGATGATCAGCCGTTCGCCGATCGTCTGGTGCACAAGTTCCGCTTGCCGACGTCCGGGTGGCGCGGCCCCGCCGAAGCCCAATAGCCTTTTACCCACGGCAGACAAGACCCCACATTCCAAGGGAAGGACTGATTGCAGGCGCCATGCTGACTGAGATTTCCATCCGCGACCTCGGCGTTATCCCCGATGCGACGCTTGAATTCAGCCCAGGCCTGACCGTACTCACAGGTGAAACCGGTGCGGGTAAGACCATGGTGGTCACCAGCCTCAAGTTGCTCTGTGGCGCGCGTGCCGACGCCGGCCGCGTGCGCACCGGCGCCGACAAGGCTCTGGTGGAAGGTCGCGTTTCCACCGAGCACCTCTCGGAGGAAGAGTCAGCCACCATCGATGCTGTGGTCTCTGAGCTCGGCGGCGAGCGCGATGAGAATGACGAGTACCTGCTTGCCCGTCAGGTCTCCGCGAAAGGCCGCTCCCGTGCGTGGGTTGGCGGCCGCAGTGCGTCGGCTGCGGCATTGGCGGATGTCTCCACGCGCCTGATCGCGATTCATGGCCAGAATGATCAGCTGCGCTTGCAAAGCGCTGATGAGCAGCGTGCGGCGATCGACCGCATGGATGCCGAGACCATCGTGCCGACGCTGGAAACCTACCGTCAGCAACGCGCACACTGGCGCACCATGGTCAAAGAGCTGGAAGAGAAGACCTCTAAGCGACGCGAGTTGGCCATGCGTGCTGACCAGCTCAGCTTCGCCATCGAAGAAATCGACGCAGTCTCGCCCGAACCAGATGAGGATCAGGACCTGGCCTCCCAGATCCGGCGCATGCAGGACCTGGACGGTCTCCGCGACGCTGCAGCCGTGGCGCTTGCCGCCATCGATGGTGCCGCCGCCGTGAGCACGACCGGTATGGATGCCGCCACCGAGGACTCCGGTGCTGCCGAACTGCTCGGTGCCGCCGCAAACGAGCTCGCCGGCTCCAATGATGACGAGCTCACCGAGTTTTCCAACCAGCTCAATGAGCTGACCAGCCAGCTCTCCGAGATTTCCGCTGGTCTCGGCGCGTTTCTCTCTGGTCTGCCGGAGGAAACCGAGTCCCTGGATAAGCTCATGCAGCGCCAGGTGGAGATCAAGAATCTCACCCGTAAGTACGCCCCGGACATCGCGGGCGTGTTGGCCTGGCGGGATAAGGCGGAGCGCAAGCTCGCCACGCTGGATGTTTCCGGCGAAGCCCTGGACAAGCTCACCGCAGAGATCAAGGCCGCAGAGAAGAAGCTCGGTAACACCGCGCGGAAGCTCTCCAAGGCCCGCGCAAAGGCTGCGAAGCACCTGGAACAGTCCGTGACCAAGGAACTCAAGGGCCTGGCCATGCCACATACCTCGCTGGTGGTGGAGATCACCAAGGCCGACACCTTTGGCCCCGCTGGCGTGGACAACATCGAGTTCAAGCTCCGTGCCCACGAAGGTGCCGAACCGCGCCCGCTGGCCTCATCCGCATCCGGAGGCGAGCTATCCCGCATCATGCTGGCATTGGAAGTTGTCCTCGCCGAAGGACAGGCCGGACACACGATGGTTTTCGATGAAGTCGATGCCGGTGTTGGTGGGCGCGCGGCTGTGGAGATTGGCAAGCGCCTGAAGCAGTTGGCGGTGAATAACCAGGTGATCGTCGTCACGCACTTGCCTCAGGTGGCGGCGTTTGCGGATACCCACTTGGTGGTCAGTAAGGATGCCCGTTCAGGTGCGGTGTCGTCGAAGGTGACGAGCCTGGGCGATGAGGAGCGGATTGACGAGCTCGCGCGGATGATGGCGGGCTTGGACGATTCGGACTCCGGACGGGCGCACGCGCAAGATCTTCTGGATCAAGCTCGGCGCGCCTTCGCGGCCAAGTAGCTGCACTTATGTTTGACTAAGTGCCATGAGTCTGTTCTCTCGGAACGAAAAAGATCTTCCTGGCATTTCGGGGACCGTGCGGGATGGTTCCCGCCTGGATCGTGCGCTGAAGCGTATGGGCGAAGGCGACATCGTGGTGATCGATGCACCGGATATCTCGCGTCCACTGGCACAGCAGTTGATTGATGCCAAGGTCGCCGCAGTGGTGAACACTGGCGCGTTTACCACGGGTTTTGTGCCGAATTACGGCCCGCAGATGATGCGCGACGCCGACATCGAGATGGTGCAGAACGTCGGCGACGAGGTCTTTGCCAAGCTCAAGGACGGTAAAAACGCAAGGCTTCACGACGGCAAGCTCTACCACGGTGACCGCCTAATTGGACAGGGCGACGAGGTCGACCAGGATGAGCTGGAGCGCGCCTTCGACGAGGGTCGCACCAGTATGGTCGACCGCCTGGAGGCGCTCTCTGGCAACTTGGTGGAGTTCGCCAAGACCGAATCCCCGCTCTACATCGACGGCCTGGGCATTCCGGACGAGACAGAGCCGCTGCGTGGCCGCAAGGTCGTTGTGGTCAGCCCTGGCGAGGGACACCGCAAGACGCTGGAAGATCTGAAGAACTTCATCCGCGAGTACGAGCCGCTGCTCATCGGCGTCGATGCAGGCGCCGACACGCTCTTCGACCTGAAGTACGAACCGGACTACATCATTGGCGATCCGGAGAACATCAACTCTGAGGCGCTGCGGTCTGCCGGATGCGTGATTCTGCCCGCTGATCCGGACGGTCACGCGGTGGGCCTCGAGCGCATTCAGGACCTCGGCATTGGCGCCATGACCTTCCCGGCGCTGTCCGATTCCGCTACTGACCTGGCGCTGGTCTTCGCCGCGCATCACGAGGCCGACATGGTCGTCTCCGTCGGTGCGCCGCAGAACATCGACAGCATTTACCACGACGAGGATCAACGGGGTGTGCCGTCGGCGCTGCTGTCGCGGTTGAAGGTCGGGGAGAAGCTTGTCGACGGTCGCATGGTCGCCGACCTCTACCAGGTCAATAGCCGCGGTTTCGGTGTGGCCTGGGCAATCCTGGCTATCTTTGTTGCCGTTGCGGTGATCTTCGCTATCGCTGGTACCTCCGGTGATGGTTCTGTCAGCGAGAATCTGATTGATACCTGGAACTCCATCGCACTGTGGTTCCAGGGGCTGTTTAAGTAGTTTTAGCGGTATCTTGAGCATTGTGAGCGCCTGAAGTTTTCAGCTGTCAGAGCTGATTGAGGCGCCGGCGAAAGGAATGAGGGACGGGCGATGGGGAAGAAGCGCAGGAGCGGGAAGTTTACAGCCGGTGTGACAGGTGCTGCCCTCGGTGTGGCGGCAGGTGCTGCACTGGGTGCCTACGTGCTGAACCCTGCTGGTGCTGGCATTGATTTCGGCACTGGTGCCGCCTCTGAGCGCGATGCCGCTGTCGCTCGTGCCGATGCGCAGCAAGCGCGTGCCGATGAAGCCAACCGCATCATCGAGCCCATCGTCGGGGAGATTGTCAAGGACTCTTTGAAGGACGTACCCGTCCTTGTTATCGCGACTCCCGATGCCACCGATGAGCAGCTGGCAGGGGTTTCCGAGACCCTGCGCGCTGCTGGTGCCCCGGATGCGGGCGTGCTGAAGCTAGCCGATAAGTTCCTCTCTGCCGCTGGCGCGGATGAGCTGAAGGACACGGTCGCTACCTCACTGCCAGCTGATGTGCAGCTGGACCCGGAGCGCCGCGAGCCGGGCCGCCAGGCTGGCCAGGCGCTGGCTCCTGTGTCGGAACTGGATAAGGATGGGGGAGAGCGGGCTTCCGCTGCGGACCGAAAGCTACTGCTGGAGGCGTTGAAGGGCGGCGGCTTTGTTGAGTATGAGGAGGGGACTCTGCGCCCGGCTGCTGGCATTGTGATTGTTGGTAATCACGGCACTGTGTCAAAGGCTGCGATTGATAAAGGCGAGGACCCGGAGTTCGGTGCTGGCCTGGTTGCGGATCTGGCTGTGGCTCTTGCTGAGGGCTTTGGTGCTGGTGACGATGCTGCTGGTCACGTGGTGGTGGGGACTGATGGCTTCGGCCGTGAAGGCGTCAGTGCTCTGCCTGATGACCGCTGGGGCGCCGACCCCGCCGTGAAGCGTGTGGACGCTGTGTCTGATGCGGCAGGGCAGGTTGGGGTTGTTGGGGAGTTGAAGAAGTAGAAACGCATGGAAGTTAGTAGAGAAACAGTAGAGCAGCTTTTTAAGTTTTCTGCTGACAGAAAGTAGGAGATTTTTCATTCTCCTGAGAATCTTGCTAAAGCGATTTCAATTGAGTCTGCTGAGTTGCTCGAGCTCTTTCAATGGGATGCCGAATATGAAAAATCTGACCTTGAGGACGAGCTTGCAGATGTGCTGAGCTACTGTCTTTTACTAGCCCGTAGGGCTGAAATCGATCCTAATGAGGCGATTGCGAAAAAATCACCTTAAATGAAGTGCGTTATCCGCGAAGTAAAAGGGGCTCTTCGCGTTTTGGAGTGTGTAGCTGACCGCAGAGCCTGGTTCGGGGTGGCGCAACATGTAGGGGTCCTGGCCGGTACACGATGACAGTTACTACGCTCCGTCTGGCCGAACGAGGACCCTACTGTGCGGCCTAGTGTCAGCCTCGTCGCAGACACTATCTGCCGCACAGCAGTAATCGGCTTGGCGTTCGCCGGAGCCGCCGGCGCGGGAACTTTCACCATCACCGATGCCGCCGCTCTGGTCGCTCTCGAGGGGGGGGCACTGCCCCGACTGCACCCAGCCCGGGAAACTGTGTGATGACACTGTCCGCTGACTGGTTGACCTGCTGGTCGTGGGGTTTCCGACTCGCCTGCACGTTCGTGTCCACGGATTTACCTGCACCAATCAACAATGTCTGAGGACAATCTTCCACGCCTTCCTCAACTGCGCCAATGACGGGCCCACGCTCACCCATCTGGATGGGGTGCGCATCCTCGGGGTAGATGAGCACGTGTGGAAGCACAGCCGAAAGCCAGGCCAGCCGTCCCACCTGGTGACGATCCTGGTCGACCTCACCGCGCTGGCCGATGGCCGTGGGCCGGCCCGACTATTGGATATCCGCCCAGGCCGCAGCGCGGACGTGGGTGCGCACGTGGCCGCAGGAACGCGACCCTGGTTTCCGCAGCCAGGTGCAGGTGGTGACCATGGGCGGCTTTACCGGCTACGCCACCCCCGTCGATCAGGTACTGCCCCAGGGCAGGAAAGGTGGTGGATCCGTTCCACGTCGTGCATCTGGCCGCGGACAAGCTCACTGGCTGCCGGCAGAGGCCCCACCGTGAGACCACCGGGCGTGGTAGACGCAAGGACGGTCCGCTGTACAAGCACCGGCGGACCCTGTTGCCCAGGAGGAACTACCTCGCCGAGCGGAAGAACAGGCGGCTGGACCTGTTGTGGGCCACCGATGACGAATACGTGGCACTCGAGGTCACGTGGATGTTCTACCAGGACATAATCCAGGCCTACGGGCACCCGAAGAAATCGGAGGGCAAGAAGTTGATGGAACGAATCATCAACACCCTGCGTAAGGGCGTGCCGAAAGGGGTGGAGGAGCTGGCCCAGCTGGGTCGGACGTTGTGGCGTCGGCGCAAGGATGTGCTGGCGTACTTCGACATCGGGGCGTCTAACGGGTCGGTCGAGGCCATCAATGGTCGGCTAGAGCATCTACGGGGGCCGCCCTGGGGTTCCGCAACCTCGGCTACTACATCTTGCGTTGCCTGATTCACTCCGAGCAGCTGCACACCTGGATCAACGCACTCTAGATCGCGAAGAGCCTGTTGGGATAGCGATGCGTTGGCTGCGACGCTGATCGAGGATGTTTGCGCCGATGCGGGCGGGCATATACTTAGGAAAAAGGAACGTTCTTAAAAAGACCGCGAATTTTATCAATGCTATGTACATGTGGAGGTGTGAGGAGAATGTCAAATTGTCACGAACGAAGAATCACGCGAACCGGCGTACTTGGTTGAGAAGACCGCTGGCGCTGATAAGGGCAGGTCAAAAACACCTTAGCGAGGCTTTGCCCTATCCATCATCATATCAAAATGTGGACCGTGGCCGGAACTTCGAAAAATCTGTTCAAATACCTTAAGATAGCTTCCAACTTCGTTTTCGTCGACAGTTACAAATAGTGAATCCAGGGCATTGTGGGAGTTGGAATGTAACCAGCTGCGAAGGCTGTTAAAAATTACTTCTTCTTCCTCGGTTGCCTCGAAATCAATCTCTGCCAGATTAAGTCCGTTAGTCAATTCGAAATAGGACTCCAAAATCCTTCGCATCGTATTTCCAAGCGAGCTCACATTCGAAAGCGTCTTTTCCCGTGCGGCGAATACATCGTGCCACAGGGCAGAGTAACCGTTCATCACTGAACCATTTTCCGTTCGCTTCACGCGATGATGATGAAACTTGCCTTTGGTGATTCGGTAATGTGCGGTTTTGCCTCCGGGTTTAGATGAGCGCTCACGACCGTAGCATAGCTCGTTGTAGAAAACTTCATTATGTGACAAGCAGAATATCTGATCGACCTTGCTGTTTCCGTCGTCGATTCGTGCGATGACTTGTTTAATTAATGTGGCCGCCACGAATAGCCATTCTGAATCTAGGCTCGACATGGGATCATCAATGATAACTGTCGCGGCTTCAGTATCGGAAACGCCCTTGGGATCATCAATATTATTGATGTCTGCGATGAAGTATAAGAATGCGACGATCTGGGATTCACCTTCGCTTAATGTTTCGTTGGCTGGAGAGCCATCGGCGCGAGCAACGCGATATCGGCCAGAGTTCCCAGTCGGCTCTAGACTGAATGAGTCGCCGTGAATGTTGCGTAGCATTCTATTTATGAACAAACGGGTGAGTTCGGACGACTTTCCTACGTTTCTCAGCGATTCGAGTTGCTTCTCGATATCGGAGTTTTGATTCTCGATCGTCTTTATGCGATCGGACATTTTCTGGATCGCTGCACGAACTCCTCTCTCCGAACTATATGAATCTTCCCTTGGAGCCTTGGTTTCATTAAAGACGAAGCTAAAGAAATCGTGTTGAACCGATTCCTTCAGGGTGGAACTAGAATCAAAGATCGAATTATTCTCTTGAACTAGTTCATTAAAGTCAGAGATGCGGCCGGTCAAGATTGAAATGTCTATAACGGCGTCGCTGGCAATGGGCGTTCCCATTGACTGCAACTTTCGGTCAAGCTCTGATGACATTGTCCGAAGATTGCTGGTCAAATTGGAAACTTCGGCACGAATATCATTCAGGGTATCGCGCAATTGGCCCTTCAGATTGGGATAGTCGATACGGCTCCACCATTCCTCCAGGGCCCCAGTAGCTGATTCGGCAGCGGTCTTTGCGTCGATTAGTGCATCTCGCTGGTTTTTGTAAGTTTGATCAAAGAGATTGTTGATCTCTTCAAGGATCTGAGCGTTCAGGCTTTGCCCACAGAAGGGGCAATCATGGTTCGCTTCATCATGGGAAATGAATTCTAGGCCCTCATGGATCCAGTCAGTATTTTTAAGTTCCGCTACTACTCGGCCTATTTGCCCTTTGGGTTTAGTAACATATATCTGATCCAGGAGAGATGAGACGTTGGAAATGAATGATAAGTCAGCTTCGGGGATGGTAATCTTTTGGAGATGCTGAATCTCTCCAGCTAATGAACTTTCAAGGCTCTTTAATGATGTCTTGAGGTCATCTAGCGAGACAGGCGAAGCTCCACTTGTTCCAGCCTGCTCAACTCGTTCAAAAAATCGTTTTTTCGTGTGGAGCCCACGAAGGAGGACCTGTTGTAGTGTTTGGGACAAGTGGCTGCGAAAAGGCCAGGTGAGATTGTATCGGTTCTTGTAGATTTCTTCGAGGGAACCGTATTTGCCCGAATTTCCTTGAGGCTCCCCTAGCTGTTCTTTCAGCCGTTCAAGGTTTTTGTGATTTTTTTGTTTTTGTTCTTGTAGGCGCTTTATTTCCTTCTCGGCATCTGCGGCTTCTTCGCCAAGTGCGAATTTTCCTTCAATTTCACTCGTTGCGATAATCCTGTCACGATACTCTTTGTTGTAAAGGAGGCAGCGAGTTTTCTTATTGTTGTACTGGGGGTCGGTTTCGATTTGAAGTTTGATTTGCCGCCCGGCACTTGTTTTGCCGGAGCCGTTGCCTCCGAATATGAAATTGACCTTGCAAAGCCCCTCTATCGAGGGGTTGGGACCTGATTGAAAGCAGGGTACATCTTGGAGGTGGACGGTATCGATGAACAACTTTATTTCTCTTTTTCTGTCTGGAGTGTGGTATTTGTATCGAAGTTTCGCTCTGTCGGGCCTTGGATGATTCCTTTTGGCCGTTTCGGGGGAGTCATTTTTCCGTTCACTTTGCGGGGATGTGGTTTTGTGGGTTATTTCGATCAGGGTAGTTCTCTCTGCTGAGACGACTTTTTGGACGGCGGTTTAGTTTCATTCGCGGGTGGCGGTCCCATGCGTCCCATTTCGATAAGGTCTGCGGTAACTACTCGGTCGATAAGTCGGGCGGCGTCGTTTTCCGCTGAGAGGAAGAACTCGACTTGCCACAAGAGTTCCAATAGTTCGCGGTCGAACTCCCAGCTTTTCGCTTGAACCTGATCCAACGGAGATGATGACTTGCCCGCCGGCGTCTTCATCCGGTAGCCCAACCATGACGCCACCACGTTCATCCCTGAGACGTTGTATTCCATGACCTCCGGGGCGACACCGGTGATAATGCCGCTGCCGCCGACGTGAAGCGTGTGGGCTTTGTCGTCGTAGGCCCAATCGTCGGGGTACTCGACGGTCGAGGTTGGCGTGTCGATGCGTGCCTGTCCCTGGAACCGTTGTCCGACAGGTTGGCCGAACATATTCAACTCTCCGAAGCGTTCACCCCACGTCTGCTCGAAGATGAGGCGTCGGCCAAAGTCCCGCACCTCCTGGAACAATGCATAGTTGCTGGTAAACGGGATTCGGGCAGGTGACTCGGCGAGTTCTTCTGCAAACTTGGCCGTGTACGCGCCCGTGCCGAGCAGCCCGAACACGTACGACGCAACGTCTTCGGCCCCCACCGACTGCCGATAAGCCTCGGCGAGAGTGGAGAGGAGAACCGAGGAGACGTTCGGCGCCTCTGAACCGTCGGTCCGGTACAGAGGATGAATGTCCTTGGCACCGTATGAACCACGGAAGAAGTGAAGGTCGGTGACGTAGGGGCTGACGGTCAATGCCGGTCCCCCGCTCATGCTGGTGGACGTGAGGGTCGCAAAATAGACCTGACGGTCGCTAAACGCATCCCACAGCGGCTGGCGGATGTACGTGCCCACACGATGATCCGGGATCGCCCACTGTCGATCAAAGCTGCGGTAGCCGTATCGCACTGGTTCCGCCATCGAGTGGACGGCCCGAGGCTCATTGAGCTGCGGTAGCTCGGTGCGGGAAAAAAACTCCATACTTCTTCGAGCTGATTTTGACGTCCCGGTCTTCAACGAAAAGCCCTGGGTCCGCTACCCCGGGAGAAAAGAGTTCAGCCCATCGTTCCGACAGGACCTGAGCCGAGCAGGCGATCGGCCATGTCCGCTTGTACTGAGCGCCCGAGACATGCCACGGGAATACCCAGTCCAACGGCGCGAACGCCGTCATCGACGCGGCGGTATCCGGCACGAATTTCCCATGCCAGTCGTCGGACTCCAGCTGCACCCAATCCGAGTCCGCCTCCGGCTCGGTGACCGCAGACAAGGCGCCGAGCTTTTCCTCCCGGGTGCCCTCCACACGACGATAGTGGACAGTCGCCTTCGACCTGATGCGATCGCTGTGCTTTTTCTTCGACCCGGTGCTCGTCTTCTCCCGCTGGATCCCGAAGAAGATCGCCACCGGGGTTTGGATCGCGAAGACGTTCTCTTCCTTCCTCGCCCCGCGCCCCTCGCCACCGAGGTCGACGATCCACAGTTCATCGAACATACGGCGCATGTACTCCCGCATGCCGGCGAACCCCGGTCCGCGAAGGTACGACGACGAGGTGATGAACGAGACGACACCGGCTTCATCCCGGTGTTGTTCGCATGCCTTCCAGATCGCCCAGCGAATGAAGTAGACGTAGCTGTTGTAAAGGTTCTTTGCCTGCCCACCCGCGCCGATCGCTTTGAGTGGCTTGATGAAGTCATCGAGCAGCGGAGCGCGGCCGTTGACCTCTTCGAGAATGACGTTGGGAAACCGTTCCGAGCCAGCACCGAGGGTCTTTTGGCGCGAGCCGCGATCGTATGGCGGGTTGCCAAGGATCACCCGGATGTGGGTATCGGCCTTCTTCACCAAACCTGCCCTGCGAGTTTCCTCGTTGAGGTTCTGCTCGATCTCCCAGATGGATATCTGCTGGTTGGCGCCTGCGATGTCACCTGCGTCGGTGAGGGTGTTGGTCAAGAACACCTGCACTCCGTCGGCACCCAACTCCGCGCCGGTTTGTTCCAGCATCTGCGTCAACCGCAAATGAGCAACCGAATACGGCCCAACCAGGAGTTCGAACGCGAACATCCGCCGTGCCAGGCTCCTGGCATCATCGACCGGGGTCGGGGAATCCCGCAGTACATGTTCGGCCACTGCCAGTGGGTACGCACCCGTGCCGGCCGCCGGATCGAGGAGCTGAATGTCATCGGCGCCGAGCCCGCGTTGACGGCCAAACCGGGAGCGCAAGATTCCGTCGAGCAACCTAACCTGAAAGCGGACGACTTCCACCGGCGTGTAGTAGACACCGGCGTCATTGCGCATCTTGGGGTCATAGGTGGCCAGGAAGTCTTCGTAGAAGTACAGCCAAGGGTCCGACTTCGCGGCGAGCTTGTCGGGGTCGACGGCCCCGATGGTCGTCTCCAGCAGCCCCACCGGCCCTTCGACTGGCTCACGGTACGACTTCTGCGACATCATTTCCAGCACGGAGCCGATGAGCTTGTGCCCGTTTTTCAGCAGAGCGTTCGTCACGGCGGACGCCGTGAACTCATCGGCGGGCCGGTTGGACTCGATCCGGGCGAGCAGGAGGGCGTAGGTGAAGGTTTGGGCGAAACTGTCCGCGAAGTCCTTCACGGTTGCCCCAGGAATGAGGATTTCCTGCCACCGGTCGTACAGGCTGGGCAGGCCGGTTTTGCTTTCGGGCGTGCTTTCCAGGGCGTCGAGCACGGTGTCCCGCAGAAACGCTGTCAGTGGGGACAACTGATCGGCCAAGACCTTCGGAGACGAAGGTGCCAATGGCTTCCACGACACGAAACGGGAAAACAGGTCCTCCATCTGGGCGACTTGGTCGGCCAACGCGGCCCCAGTCGCGTCCGGGTTCAAGACCACATGTGCCAGTGGCGCTCCGGCGCCGGTGCGCAACAGCGTCCACTCCCAGCCATTGGTGTAGATTAGATTTGGGTGATTGGACAGCTTTTCCCACTGAACCCGGTCGTGTATGGACCAGCCAGCTTTGCGGTAAGGATTGGCGCTCTTGCCGGGTGCCTTCAACTCGACGTGGCCCAGAAGCTGGCCGCGGCCACCCTTGACGGCCATGTCCAACCTCACGCCTTCGACGACATCTCCGGAGACCTGCCGGTGCTCCATCATCACGGTGATCTTGCGATTGAAAGCACGAGCAGCCTGGTTAAGGAACGTGCTGACCGGCACTTTCAGCTGGTCTTCCGGATTGGATCGCTTGTCCGCGGCGAGTTGCTTGTCGACATCGGCAAGTCTCTTCATGAGCAATTCCAGCGACTCGCCGAACGACATTTTCACAGACTCAGACTCAGACATGAGGGCCACTTCCACCAGACGTACATGGGCTAGCTCAATTATGCCTACTTAGCTAACTTTAAGTGGCTCGGATTGTGGGACGCAGCAAATATGGGGGGCACGGAGATCGGGGCAAACGCCAGCATCGGGGCACCTCGTAGACTTGAGGATCAAGTATTCGCTCGCAGAGCAGGAACTCGCGACGCGGGCTCATCGGTGGGGAGTAGCATGCGGGCATTCGAAACCTCGAACTCGAGGAAGATCCGACGAGGGGCCCTTGGGGAGAGGTGAATAACCTCGGGCCAGTTTGAGCGCGAAGCGAACTCCACGCTCAGCCGGGTTTTTCGCTCGCCGTTGACCGCGACATCGCAAACCAAACAGGCCGACGTGGATTGCTCCACGCCGGCCTGTCGTAAGGGGCTCTTCGCGTTTTTGGAGTGTGTAGATGACCGCAGAGCCTGGTTCGGGGTGGCACAACTTGTAGGGGGCCTGGCTGGTGCAAGATGAGAGTTACTACGCTTCCATCTGACCGAACTAGGACTCTGATGTGCAGCCTAGTGTCAGCCTCGTCGCAGACACTATCTGCCGCACAGCAGTAATCGGCTTGGCGTTCGCCGGAGCCGCCGGCGCGGGAACTTTCACCATCATCGACGCCGCTCTGGTCGCTGTCGAGGGGGCACTGCCCCAGAAATCGGAGGGCAAGAAGTTGATGGAATGGATCATCAATACCCTGTGTAAGGGCGTGCCGAAAGGCCTGGAGGAGCTGGCCTAGCTGGGGCGAACGTAGTGGCGTCGGCGCGAGGATGTGCTGGCTTGCTTTGACATCGGGGGCCCAATGGGCCGGTCGAGGCCATCAATGGCCGGTTAGAGCATCTACGGGGGATCGCCCTGGGGTTTCGGCAACCTCGACGACTACATCTTGCGGTGTCTGATTCACTCCGGGCAGCTGCACACCCGGATCAACGCACTCAAAATCGTGAAGAGCCCGTTTAATTTTGCCGGCGATTTGGACATCGGCAGCAATCCCGGGGATTGCAAAGAAAGTGTGGCTTGTTTTGACCTGTGGTCGATATCACCTCAAAAGCCTGCACGCCCCTAAGTGAATAGCATTATAATTATATTTAGTTTATATTTTATTAACCCTTTTGAGAGGCTTTCATTGATCGCCTTTCAGAGTACGATAACGATTCATAGCCTGTAATTTTTGGCTCTTGCCTGCCGTAGTTCTTATTGGAACCGTTTTACTATTCACTGCTCTACGCAAGGAGTAATCATGGGCACTCATCGGGCATTTTCGAAGCTGGCACGGTCGGCCACAGCACTGGTAGCCGCAGCTGGTGTCGTTCTGGCGGCCGCTCCCATCGCGGCTGCCTCACCGACTTCGACAACTGGTAATAATCAGGTCCTGTCTTGGACGGAAATGGGCGAGTGGGGGCCAAAGGCAAATGATTTCCCCACCGTCATGGTCAATCAGGGGATGACGGAAAACATCAGCCCCGAGGGCACGAATGTGCAGTGTGTTCCTGCTCCTGGTGAGAATCCGGTCGTCATGATCCATGGTATGAACACGAACTCGTACCAGACCTATGCCCGCATGGCACCGGAGCTAAAGGCAATGGGTAAGTGTCTGTACGCATTTAACGTCGGCAAGCTAGGCCCTGACGAGTTTTCGGTGCTGGGCTCTATTCCAACCATGCGTAACATGACCCCGTTGGATACCGCTTTGGCAGAGCTGACTGCGAAGATTGACACCCTCAAGGCGGAAACTGGTGCAACCGCCGTTGATATTGTTGGACACTCTGCCGGTGGCGCCTTGGCGGCCGCCTACGCCAAGCAGGAGCAGGGCCGGGGGATTGGCACCATCGTTTCCCTGGCGGGCGTGCTGCACGGCACAACTCTGCTGGGCGCTTCCTATGGTTTGGAGCAGCTCAACCAGTTCGACAACGCCGGTGACAAGGCTGCGGGTTTCATTGTCAGCCCGAGCCTGGTGGATCTGCTGCAGCATAGCCAGTTCATGGCCAAGATGAATGAAGGTGGCCTGGAGCAGCCGGGCGTCAACTATGTTGCAATCTCTACTCAGGTTGATGAAGCCGTCACACCAATGGCCGCAAGCCAGTGGAACGCACCAACGTCCAACAACATTCTGCTGCAGGATGGGTGCTCTGCGGACCTGTCGGGCCACATCGGACTGACCTTCTCGCCACGGGCAATTGCGCTGGTAGCTAACGCACTGGGGCGCAATGTTGAGGTTCCATGTGTACCGGTAACCGCCGTTGTGGAAGGTGGCATCAATGACAATGCCAATGTTCGCCCAGAACATGTCAATGCGGTTTCTGACGGCATCACGGAAATAGACGGACGAATTGCCCAGGCTGCAGAATCACGGTAGCGATAGTCGCGAGCAGTAGCTCTTGGTAGAAGGCGCGAGCCGACAGTGAAATCAGCTAGTCGGATTGCGCCTTTTTCGCCATCAAATCCAGGGCGATAGCGGCGCCAATAATGGCTGCGCGTAGTTGTGGCGGCAAATCATCCTTGAGCTGCAAAACATAGCGCTCATTGCCGGACAGGAGATTCGCAAACCCCGACCACTTGCGTGACATCTGTGCAACTTTGATGTCGTTGATCATAAAAGTGGCGTCGTAGTGCCAGGGATTCCCGTCGACACTGCAATTAGCGAAACCAGGGATCGAGATTTCCAGCTTCCGCTTAAAGAACGCAAACTTCTGCTGAATAGTGGCCAAAAGGCGCGGTGCTCCCGCTCCGCCCTGCTGTTTGCCTTCGGCATCAGTCGCATGCGGGTCGGGGTAGTAGACCTCATAGCGGTCAAGGGCGAAATCAGTCGGATCGGTAATAACGAACACCGGGGTGCCGTCTGGCTCGGACACTGTCAGGCGACGAGAGCCCATAAACATTCGGCTCAGCGTGCTGCCCGTAGTTTCGATCTTTCCGATGCAGTGGCCCTCGGTATCCAAAATGTCGAAATCATCCGCCATGAAGTTTCGAATCTGCTGGATAACGATGCTGTTGTGTGAGAGCAATCCCCGGTAACGCCCTTGCTGTGGCGGAAGCTGCTCCGGTGCGGGAGGCTGCTGCGGCGCGGAAGGTTGCTCAGGCACGGAGGGCTCCTGCTCTGGCGCGGAGGGCTCCTGCTCTGGCGCGGCAGGGTGCTCTTCCTGATCGTGCTGTGGAATCTGATCCCACAGCGACTTTGGATTATCCCAATATGAACTCATGGCAACAGCCGTCCTTTGGTGGTGCTAAAAGCCGAGTGGCTTAGAAGTTCTCTACGAGTGCCTTGTTGAAAGCCTCAAGGTCGGCCGGGGTGCGGGAGGAAATCAGGTTGCCGTCAACGACAACTTCCTCATCGACCCAGTTGGCACCAGCGTTAATCAGGTCAGTCTTGACGCTGATGTAGGAGGTAATAGTGCGGCCCTTCAGCACATCCGCATCGGTGAGAATCCAACCGCCGTGGCAAATCACGCCAATCGGCTTGTTGGCTGCGGCGAATCCCTTCACTAGCGCCACGGCATCCTTATCGATGCGAATCTGGTCTGCATTCACGGTGCCGCCAGGCAGAATCAGGGCATCGTACTCATCGGCAGAAACGCTGCTGGTGAGCTTATCGACGTCCACCTGCGTGCCATTCTTGCCCTCAATGGAGCCATCTTCGGTGGAGATAACGTGCACGGTTGCACCGGCATCCTTCACGGCCTCAGCCGGGCTAGTCAGCTCGGAGTCCTCAAATCCATCGGTGGCCAATACTGCAATGGTCTTATTCGCTAAATCAGTCATGGCCCCGAGGGTAACGGCACAGTCACGTTTATGCATTGATGCACCGCAGGTGGGGTTCGGTCCGAGGTGTAGCCACGACTCCGGCCATGCACCGCAACCGTGGCCGAAGTCTTGATCGCCTTTACACACCGCAACCGTGGCTGCAGCTATGGCCGTCGTAAAGCCTTGTAGAAAACCCGAAAAAGTTACCCAAATATGAAGACATTATCCGCCATTGTGAAAAATAGCTTGCGCTCATACCCGCGCAGGCGATATTCTGAAGTCCCGTGGTTACGAAATACATCATCGTTACGGGAGGCGTAGCCTCCTCCCTCGGCAAAGGCTTAACCGCGGCGTCGCTCGGTCGCCTACTTACCTCGCGTGGTCTGAAAGTGACTATGCAGAAGCTCGATCCCTACCTCAACGTAGATCCGGGCACCATGAACCCCTTCCAGCACGGCGAGGTCTTCGTCACCGAAGACGGCGCGGAAACCGACCTGGACCTGGGGCATTACGAGCGCTTCCTCGACCGCAACCTCTCCGCCGGCGGCAACGTCACCACCGGCAAGGTCTATTCTTCGGTCATCGCCAAGGAGCGTCGCGGCGAATTCCTCGGCCAGACTGTCCAGGTCATCCCGCACATCACCGACGAGATCAAATCCCGCATCGTCGCCATGGGCAACGCGGACGCAAACGGTGAAAAGCCCGACGTGGTCATCACCGAAATTGGCGGCACCGTCGGCGATATCGAATCGCAGCCCTTCCTGGAAGCCGCGCGGCAAGTGCGTCACGACGTCGGCCGCGAAAACGTCTTCTACCTGCATGTGTCACTGGTTCCGTACCTCGGCCCCTCCAAGGAACTGAAAACCAAGCCCACCCAGCACTCGGTGGCCGAACTTCGCTCGATTGGCCTGGTTCCCGATGCCGTCGTTTTGCGATGCGACCGCGACGTCCCCGACTCCCTCAAAAACAAGATCGCGCTGATGTGCGACATCGACCGCGAGGGCGTGGTGTCCTGCCCGGATGCGCCGAGCATCTACGACATCCCGAAGGTCCTCTACGACGAGCACCTGGACACCTTCATCATCCGCCGCCTCAACCTGCCGTTCCGCGACATGGATTGGGCCGTGTGGGGAGACCTGCTCGAGCGAGTCCACAACCCGAAGGGCGAGGTCACGGTGGCGCTCGTCGGTAAATACATCGACCTGCCGGACGCCTACCTTTCCGTCGCGGAAGCTGTGCGCGCCGCCGGTTTCGCCCACCGTGTGAAGGCAAACATCCGCTGGGTCGCCTCCGATGACTGCGAAACCCCTGAGGGGCTGAAAGAAAACATGGCCGGCGTTGACGCGATTGTCATCCCCGGCGGCTTCGGCGGGCGAGGAATCGAAGGCAAGATCGCGACCATCCGCTATGCCAAGCAGACCGGCACGCCACTTTTGGGAATCTGCCTGGGCATGCAGTGTGTCGTCATCGAGGCGGCGCGCACCGCGGGTGTTGAGGGCGCGTCGTCCACCGAGTTCGACGAAAAGGCGGCCGAGCCGGTCATTGCCACGATGGAGGAGCAGCTCCAGGCCGTCTCTGGCGAGGCTGACCTGGGCGGATCCATGCGCCTGGGTTCCTACCCGGCGAAGCTCGCTGAAGACTCCGTCGTCGCGCGTCTCTACGGCAGCACCGAGGTCACCGAGCGTCACCGCCACCGCTACGAGGTCAACAACGCATACCGTGCCCAGCTCGAAGAAGCAGGCCTGGTCATCTCGGGCACCTCGCCGGACGGCAAGCTCGTCGAATTCGTCGAGTACCCCACAGACGTGCACCCATACCTCGTGGCCACGCAGGCGCACCCGGAGCTGAAGTCGCGCCCCACCAACGCTCATCCGCTTTTCGACGGCCTCATCGCCGCAGCCCTCAAGCGCAACTAGCCTTGGCTCCGCGAGGGTGAATCCGGCCTACCTATTAGAGTGAAACTCATGGCGCACCAATTTGACGTTGTTGATTCCGAGATTGTTCTCGAGGCACCTATTCTCGCGGTCCGCCGCGACCAGGTGCGAATGCCGGGTGGGAATGTGTCCGCCCGTGAGATTGTGGAGCATTTCGGCGCTGTTGCAGTCGTTGCCGCAGATGAGGATAACCGCCTCTACCTGCTGAATCAGTGGCGGCAGGCGGCAGGGGAGCGTCTGGTGGAGCTGCCGGCCGGGCTCCTCGATGTCGCAGACGAAGACCCACTGGAGGCCGCCAAGCGTGAGCTAGTAGAGGAAGCTGGACTGGAGGCCGAGTCCTGGTCCCTGCTTACCGATATGTTCAGCTCACCCGGCTTCGCAGAGGAAGCGGTCCGGATCTACCTGGCTAGGGGTCTCCGTGCCGTCGATAGGCCAGAAGCTCACGATGAGGAAGCGGACATGACTGCGTCGTGGATCGGCGTCGAGGAGTCGGTGGCGATGGCGCTGCGCGGAGAGATCCTCAACGGCATCGCGCTGTCCGGCATTTTGCTGGCGGCGGAGGTGCTGCTGAGGGGCGCGACGCCGCGCTCGGTCGCGGAGCCGTTCGACATTCGGCCGACGGCGCTGGCGAAACGCCGGACGGAGCAGCTCGGCGCCGGAGCGGACCTGAAACGTATCCGATGAGTTCAATTGATCCGCTTGTCGACGCCTTCGTGACCTACCTCGCGGTGGAAAAGGGCCTGTCGGCGAATACGCTCGTCAGTTATAAGCGCGACTTGGAGAAGTACCGCACCTATCTGTGGGAGATTGGGCGCACGGAATTGGCGCAGGTCACCGAGCAGGATGTAACAGAGTTCCTGGCGTATCTGGCGCGGGGAGATAAGTCGGCGGGCAGGCCAGCGTTGGCCCCAACCTCGGTGACGCGGTCGCTGTCGGCCGTGCGGAGCTTCCACAAGTTCGCGGTGGGTGAGGGGGCGTTGGAGGTGGATGTCGCCAAGCGAGTGGCGCCGCCGAAGCAGCCCTCGCGGTATCCGAAGGCACTCAGCATTGACGAGGTCACCCGCCTAATCGAGTCCATCCCCGACGACGACACCGCAGACGTGACCGACCTGCGCAACCGCGCACTGGTGGAGTTTTTGTACTCGACAGGTGCGCGAGTTTCAGAAGTCACCGGCCTGGATATCGATGACGTGGACCGCGAAACCAACCTCGTGTTACTGCATGGCAAGGGCGGTAAGGAGCGCATTGTGCCAGTGGGCTCGCCGGCCATGGCTGCGCTCGATGCCTGGCTGACGCGCGGGCGGCCGAGCTGGGTGCGGGCGAACACCGGGCCGGCGCTGTTTATCAACTCGCTGGGACGCAGGCTGTCGCGACAGTCGGCCGGAAATACGCTGGCGGAGTTGGGTGAGCGCGCCGGGCTCAGCGTGAAAATTTCCCCGCACACCCTGCGCCACAGTTTCGGCACGCACCTCATTGAAGGTGGTGCCGATGTGCGCGTCGTCCAAGAGCTATTGGGACACGCCTCAGTGACGACAACCCAGATTTACACCATGATTACCGCGGAGAATATGCGACGAGTCTGGGCGGGGGCTCACCCACGGGCTGAATACTCGCGGTAATATGCGGCGGTAGTACGTAGCGCTACTACGCGGCGGTAATATATGGCGGTATTACGTGGCAGTATTACGTGGCGCAGTAGAATTGATGAGAAATCTTCAAGGAAGAGGGATTGACTGTGGCTGAAGAAGGGTTGTTTGAGGCCGATCGAGTTGAACTCGGTCTCACCGGTCGTCCGGCACGTGAGCTGCCGGAACCCGCACCCCTGACCAGTCACGGTCCCGCGGTCATCCTGGCAATGTGTAACCAGAAGGGCGGCGTGGGTAAGACCACCTCGACCATCAACCTGGGCGCAGCACTGGCGGAGTTCGGCCGTAAAGTCCTGCTCGTTGACTTGGACCCGCAAGGGGCACTATCCGCCGGGCTTGGCGTCCCACATGAGGAACTCGACCTGACGGTCTACAACCTCATCGTCGACGACACCACCGATGTCCGCGACGCCATCCACCACACCTCGGTCTCCGGCCTGGACCTCGTCCCTGCCAACATCGACCTGTCGGCTGCAGAGATTCAGCTTGTCAACGAAGTCGGCCGCGAACAGGCCCTCGGACGCGCGCTGCGCCCAGTGATGAATGACTACGACTTCATCATCATTGACTGCCAGCCGTCGCTAGGCCTGCTGACCGTCAATGCGCTGACCATCGCCGAGGGCGTCATCATCCCGATGGTGGCGGAGTACTTCTCGCTGCGCGGCCTGGCACTGCTCACCGACACGGTGGCCAAGGTTCGCGACCGCCTGAACTTCAACCTGGAAGTCTCCGGCATTCTGGTCACCATGTTCGACCGCCGCACGCGCCATGCCAAGGAAGTCATGGAACGCCTCATCGAGGTCTTCGGTGACAAGGTCTTCGACACGGTCATCACCCGAACCGTCCGCTTCCCGGAAACCTCCGTTGCCGGCGAGCCCATCACTACCTGGGCGCCAAGCACCCCAGCTGCGGCACAGTACCGCAACCTGGCCCGCGAGGTCATCGAACGCAAAGGCCGCAAATAATAGGTGACTTCCCCGGATAGTTACACTCCCGAACCGTCGTCAAGCGAGGGCGTGCAGGAAGAAATCACCGGCTTCCGCGTCGCGCTCGCGAACTTCAGCGGCCCCTTCGACCTGCTACTGCAGCTGATCAGCAGCAAAAAGATGGACGTCACCGAAGTCGCGCTGGCGGCGGTCACAGACGAGTTCATCGCATACACGCGCAGCCTCGACGCAGTCAGTGACCTCGACGAAATCACCGAATTCCTCGTCGTGGCAGCGACGCTGCTCGACCTCAAAACCGCACGACTTCTGCCGCGTGGCGACGTCGACAGCGAAGAAGACCTCGAACTGCTAGAAGCGCGCGACCTGCTGTTCGCCCGACTGCTGCAATACCAGGCGTATGGCAAGGTGGCCGACCAATTCGAGGAGTGGCAGAAGACCGCGCCACGGCGCTATCCGCGGGCTGTGGGGCCGGACAAGCAGTTCGAGGAGCTGCTGCCGCCCGTGCGTCTGGGCATGACGCTCGGAGAGTTTGCCGAGTTTGCGGCCGTCGTGATGCGGCCGAAGCCACCGGAGGAAGTGGGCGTTGGGCACATCCACGGTGTGCCCGTGTCCGTGCCGGAGCAGGCGGGCAAGATTCTGGACTCGCTGCGTCTGGCCGGCGAGGGGACCTGGCTCACGTTTACGCAGCTGACCTCGGAGTGCCGCGTGTCCATGGAGGTTGTCGGGCGGTTCCTGGCTCTGCTGGAGCTCTACCGCGCCAAGGCGATTGGTGTGGAGCAGGAGGAAGCGCTGGAGGAAATCCACGTGGCCTGGACCGGGCTCGACGTGGACCCGGCCGTCGTGGCGGCGGCGAACTGGGAGTAGGTGGCTGTTGATTTGTGCTGGCTGTTGGGCTCGGTCGGGCTCGGGCGGGCGTGGTTGGGCCCTGCTCGGTGCGGGCTCGGTCGGGCTTGGTTGGGCTGGGGCTGAGTTGGGGCCCAGCTAATTAGCGGCCACTAATTAGCGCCCGGCGCGGGAGGTTGCGTAATCTGACGCGCATGAGCGAAACCAGTTCCGCACCATCCGAGCAGGCCACGGAGTCTGCGTCTGCTTCTCCGGCGCAGTTGCCACCCATTGACCCGTTGCGAGCAGGCGTGGAGTCGATTCTGCTTGTGGTCGATACGCCGGTGGCGGCGGAGGATATGGCGCGGGCGCTGGATGTTTCCGCAAGCGATATCCGTGACGTGCTTCGCGAAATCGAGTACGAATACCGTGCGCGCCGCAGCGGCATTGAGCTGCGTGAAACGGATGAGGGCTGGCGCTTCTACACGGCTCCCGCGCACGCCAGCGCGGTGGAGCGCTTCTTGCTGGATGGCTCGCAGTCGAAGCTCTCACGTGCAGCTATGGAGACGCTGGCAGTGGTGGCGTACCGGCAGCCGGCCACGCGTGCGCAGGTCTCCGGTGTGCGCGGCGTCAATGTTGATGGTGTGATGCGCACGCTGGTCGCGCGCGGGCTGATTGCCGAGTCGGGAGAGGACCCGGCCACCGGTGCGCATTTGTACGTTACGACGACGCTGTTCCTGGAGCTTTTGGGGATTGATTCGCTAGACCAGCTGCCTGACTTGGCTCCGCTGCTGCCAGAGGTCGACTTGATCGACGAGCCGTTGGACTAGGCAGGGCTTGGGGTGGTGGCTAGGCGAGCCACTCCGTTTTAGATTCACGTCACGGTTATCGATCCACTTCACGACACGCGTGTCACCTCATGCCACCTCCAAAGCTGCCACGAGGTGACATGGGTGTCGTGAAGTCGCGTTTAGGGGCTGCTCACTGCCGCTCGCTGCGCACTGCGGGTCTTTGCCCCCTGCTGCACCCACCGCACGCCCTGTGGATAACTCCTGAAAACTGAAAACCATCCACAGCCAACGCCAAATCGACGCCGCCTGACCCTCCGCGTGTGTCAAAAAATGAGAACGTAGCACTCGCAAACACACAAACACGCAACCACTCGCACCGCCCAGCACACACCACCCACCGACCAGCAGTTGCCTGGACCTCAGGAGCGCAATCCGATGCCGCAGTGGATCTACGACGCCGACGACATCATCCGTACCGGCCAGCAGCGCGAATGCGCCCGCCCCAGCACCTTCGCAATTTCCCGAATCGGCCAGCACTCCGACCGTGATCTCCACCGGCGAGCCAAACGCGGCAGCCTTCTGTGGCTCGCGCATGGCGCGTACGTGCCCGTCGACAGGTGGCTCGCCTTACACAGCACCGAACGCTACGTTCTGGAAATCAAAGCGCTCATTCATCGCGGCACCGCCACCGTAATCACCCGCGATGCTGCCGCTGCCCTCCATGGTTTACCTCTACTGACGCATGGCACTCCCATCGCGATAGCCAACTCCGGCCGCACGCGTGGGCAATTGCGAAGCACACCGAATGGCCCGTACCAGCCGCACAAACGCCTCATCCGCGTCTCCGGCCGGATTCTCCCCGAGGACGTCGTAGAAGTCGATGGCCGCCTCGTCACCGATGTCCCAAAGTCCGTCATCGATGTCTGCCGTTCTCGCACCCCGCATAATGCACTAGTGCTTGCCGACGCCGCCCTCCAGCGCCACACCGATACCGAGGAACTGTTGGCCACGTTGGCTGCGTATCCCCGTGCTCCGGGAAATGCGCAGGCCAGGAGGTTGTTGCGGCAAGCGACAGCGTCGTCGGAAAGCATTGGGGAATCGCTCACTAAAGAAGCAATCGTCCAGGCGGGGCTAGCTTCTGTCGACGATTCTCGGGCTCCGTTGCTTCAGCAGGTTTCCTTTCGGGATGATCGTGGCTTCATCGCACGCGTGGACTTTTATCTGCCCGAACTTGGGCTGGTCGTCGAGTTCGATGGCCGTATGAAATACACCGACGGCGGGGTTGCGGACACGCAGGTGGCAATCGCAAAGGAGTTGGAGCGCGAAAAGCGCCTGAAGAATCTCGGGCTGAATGTCATCCGGATTGTCTGGTCACAGCTTTTCGACGGCTCCGCAGTAGCCACCTTGAGGCAAACGGCCGCGGAAATCCGACATCACCTGGCAAGTGGTGGCAGATGCTATAGCGGTAACTACGCCTTCGCGCGGTCGCCCCTCACAATCACAGGAAAGGCGGCCGAGCTGGCTATGCGTCGCCGACGTGTGTGGAGCCAGGCGGGGCGGCTGTACTAGCTGGCTGGCTTATCGGGCTTAGCCCCCTGCCGGTGCCGCTGCCGCGCCCGGCCCGCTGCCGCTGCCCTCGAGCCCAAAATTTCACTTCACGACACCCCTGTCACCTCATGCCACCTCCACAGCTGCCACGAGGTGACATGGGTGTCGTAAAGTCGCTGAGACTGTCTGTAATCCTTGCGAAAAGTCCCAAACACCAACCCCGAACAGTGTTCAAGTCTGGCGCTGTACAGGTACTATGCTTGAGTATCATGACAGCCTCGGAAACCACCCAGCCGCTCGTACCGTCGTCTGCACCAGCATCCGCGAAGTCGCCTACACCGCAGCCAACGCAAGCATCCGTCGCCGACCTCGCAGCCTTCGACGCCGACCACATCTGGCACCCATACGGCCCCATCCCGTCGCCGGTCGCGCCCAAACTGGTCGAGTCCGCCGAGGGCGTCAACCTCCACCTCGCCGACGGCCACACCCTGATCGATGGCATGAGCAGCTGGTGGGCCGCATGCCACGGTCACTCGCACCCGAAGCTGGTCGAAGCCGCGAAGAAGCAGGCCACCACCATGTCGCACGTCATGTTCGGGGGACTGACACACCGCCCGGCCATTGAGCTGGCGGAGAAACTCTTGAAGCTCGCGGGCCCCGGCTTCGATGCCATCTTCTACTCGGACTCTGGCTCGGTCTCCGTCGAGGTCGCCATCAAAATGGCGTTGCAGTACCAGCAGGCCAAAGGCCATCCCGAGCGCACCCGCCTGGCCACCTGGCGCAGCGGCTATCACGGCGACACCCGCGCGCCCATGACCGTCTGCGACCCCGAGGGCGGCATGCATTCGCTGTGGACGGGCCAGTGGACTCCGCAGGTCTTCGCCGACAAACCACCCGCCCGCGGCGCAACCGAAGAGGAACGCGCACGTTATCTCGCGCACTTCGATTCGCTTATCGACGACTCCGTCGCCGGCATCATCGTGGAACCAGTAGTCCAAGGAGCTGGTGGCATGCGGTTCCATGACCATGAGCTGCTTGTGGGGCTCCGGAAGCTGTGTCACAAGCACGGTATTCTCCTCATTGCGGATGAGATTGCCACCGCCTTCGGCCGTGCCGGTGACCTGTTCACGACGCAGACGGCCGGGATTGTGCCGGATATTATGTGTGTCGGTAAGGCGCTGACCGGCGGCTTCATGAGCTTCGCAGCCACGCTCACCACCGCCGAGGTAGCCCGCACCATTTCCAGTGGTGCAGGCGGAGGCATCATGCACGGCCCGACCTTTATGGGCAACCCCTTGGCCTGTGCGGTGGCCTGCGCGCAGCTCGACCTGATTGCAGAAGGGCAGTGGCGTGAGGATGTCCCGCGCATCGAGTCCCGACTCCGCGACCAGCTCCAGCCCCTAGCCGGCAGCGATGCCGTGGCCGATGTTCGTGTCCTCGGTGCTATCGGTGTCGTGGAGATGCAGCGTCCAGTGGATATGGGCCTGGCTACCGCAGCGGCTGTTGATGCCGGGGTGTGGCTGCGCCCATTCGGCAAGCTGGTCTACACCATGCCGCCGTATATCAGCACCAATGACGAGGTCGACCGTATCTGCGAGGCCATCGCCGCCATCGTCGCCGCGGAGGAAAAACGTAGGTAGCGCAGCGAAGCAGCACAACGAGTAGCGCAATCGGGACGACGACCAACCGCGCAGCAAGGCAACACAACAGCGTCACAGCCTCAGAATCACACCACCACAAGCAGAAGGAGCATCATCCACCATGAGCATCGTCCTTGTCACCGGCACCGGTACGGATATTGGAAAGACCATCGGCGCGGCAGCCCTGGCCGCGGCACTACGCGGGGAGGGCAAGGAGGTGCACGTCGTCAAGCCAATTCAGACCGGCTTCCCGGGCCCTGACGGCGGTGATTTGGACACTGTCGCGGAGCTGACGGGGATCGACAACCTGCATGGTTTCGAGCGTTACCCCGAGCCGATGGCGCCGGTAGCGGCGGCGCAGCGCGCGGGCATGCGACTGCCGAAGGCCACGGAAATTGCGGAGAAGGTCAAGCTTATCGACGGGCCGAACCGCGTTGTCCTCGTGGAGGGCGCGGGCGGGCTGCTAGTGAGGCTCGGCGAGGACTGGGCGCTGCCGGAGCTGGCGGCGTTGCTGCCGGGGAGCCAGATGGTGGTCGTGACGCGGTTGGACCTGGGGTGCCTTAACGAGGCGGAGCTCACCGTCGAGGTGGCGCGGGGCCGTGGGGTCAATGTCACGGCGCTGGTGGGCGGTTCGCTGCCGGCGGAGGTCGATCCGATCATCGAGACGAACCTGGAAGAACTGCCACGCATCACCGGGGTGCCGCTGCTGGGGTCGGTGCAGGCGGGAGCGGGCACGCTGGGCCGGCAGGAGTTTGTGTCGAAAGCTACGCAGTGGCTACCGGGCGTGCGAGAGTGGGCCGCAGCGCTGTAGGGGAGCCGCAGCGCTTTAAGGGGCGCTCTGGCGGCGCCTTGAAGTAGAGGCCGCGCGGGACGTCGTTAAGCTGGCGTTTTGCGAGAAACGTGCTAAGGTGACTAGACGACAAGGCGCGAGGCTTTCTCTGTAATTCTCTTTATTAACCTGCTTCCACCGGCCATTTTGGGCCCACGGGGGAGAGAACAGCGTCGCCTGGCGCTGACGTTCTAACAAACAGAACATTCTCCAACGCTTGAAAAGGATGTAGGTCAAGTGGCTAAACCCGCTCGCCGAGAAGGCACACCGGCACACAAGAACCGTAAGAATCACTCCAACCGCGCACACGGCTCCACTAACGCCCAGCGCAATCGCAGCCGTCGCGACAGCGGCGCGAAGATGGAGACCTCCAACGTCCACGCGAAGGACATCTACGTATCCAACGCCCGCCCGGCGCGTCATCAGCACGTGGACTCCGACCGTCGTAGCTCGGGCAAGCGCGCTCACAGCCAAGCAGGTGAGGGCGTGCGCCTGCAGAAGGTGCTCGCGCAGGCAGGCGTGGCGTCGCGTCGCATGGCGGAAAAGCTTATCGACGAAGGCCGCGTCGAGGTCGACGGCAAGATTGTGACGCGACAGGGCGTACGGGTGGATCCAAACACATCTGTGATTCGCGTTGATGGTTCCCGCGTCATCGTCAATGAGGACATGCAGTACTTCGTCCTGAACAAGCCGCGTGGTGTGCAGTCGACCATGCACGATGACATGGGCCGTCCGTGTGTGGGCGACATCATCGGTGAGAAGATCAGCGCTGGTCAGCGACTCTTCCACGTTGGTCGTCTGGATGCGCCCACCGAAGGGCTGCTGCTGCTCACCAACGACGGTGAGCTGGCCAACCGCCTGATGCACCCAAGCTACGAGGTCACCAAGACCTACATGGCCACCGTTGTCGGCGAGGTTGACCCCAAGGTCATGCGCGAGCTGGAAAAGGGCATTGAGCTTGATGATGGCATCGCCAAGGCGGACATGGCGCAGATTATCGACGTTTGGCAGGGCCGCTCTATCGTCCGCATCGAGCTGCACGAGGGCCGCAAACACATCGTGCGCCGGATGCTCAAGACCGCGGGCTACCCGGTCGAGCGCCTGGTGCGCACTAAGATTCACACTGTCCAGCTGGGCGAGCAGACTCCGGGCGCTCTCCGCGCACTCAACCGCGCTGAGCTGACCTCTCTCTACAACGCGGTGGGGCTGTAAATGGCACTAGTGAAGAAGAACGAAGAAAACCACGGAGTGGAACAACAAGGAGCTGAAGGAGCCCACATGAGCGAGCAGAACACTGACGACATGCTGTTGGTTGCCATCGATGGCCCTTCCGGCACTGGCAAGTCGACTGTCTCTCGGATGGTCGCAACCGAGCTGGGTGCAAAGTACCTGGATACCGGCGCGATGTACCGCGTGGCCACCCTGTGGGTACTGCGCCAGGGCATCGACCCGGCCGACGAGGAAGCCGTGGCCAAGGCGACGGCCGCCCTGCCACTGGAAGTCTCCGATGACCCGAACTCCACCGCTGTCCTCCTCGACGGCGAGGATGTCTCCGGCGAGATCCGCGGCCCGGAGGTTACCCGCAACGTGTCGGCTGTCTCCGCGATTCCGGCCGTGCGTACCAACCTGGTCGCGCTCCAGCGCTCGCTGGCCGCATCGGCGGTGCGCTGCGTGGTGGAAGGCCGCGACATCGGCACGGTGGTGCTCCCGGACGTTCCGGCGAAAATCTTCATGACCGCCTCCGCTGAGGTGCGCGCCCGCCGCCGCTACGACCAGGACATTGCTGCTGGTCGTCAGGCTGACTTCGACACCGTGCTTGCCGACGTCATCCGCCGCGACGAACTCGACAGCAACCGTGCGACCTCGCCGCTGAAGCCAGCCGAAGACGCATTCATTTTGGACACCTCTGAGATGGACATCGAAGAGGTCGTGGAAAACGTCCTCGATGTCGTTGAGGCCGGCTACCCGGGGTCCACCATGGACTGGGACGATGTCGACAACGAAGAGTTCGAGGGCTCTTACGAGGACTCCGAGGACGACACCGCCGGACACCTGGTCGCAAACGTGGAGACCGAAAACGCGCCAGGCACCGCAGGCAGCCACACCAGCGCAGACGAGTTCATCGACCGCACGATTGCCGACCACGAGACGATTATCTCCGAAGCGATCGAGCGCGCCGAAACCGGCCAGATTGACGATGACGCCGACTGGGAAGAGCTGGAAAACGCATTCGCAGCACTTGGCGTGAGCGACGAGGAGGAAGAAGCCCTTCCGACCGTGGCCATTGTGGGACGACCGAATGTTGGTAAGTCCACCATGGTTAACAGGTTCATTGGCCGTCGTGAAGCAGTTGTCGAAGACTTCCCGGGCGTGACTCGCGACCGCATCTCCTACCTGGGAGAATGGGGCGGACGTCGCTTCTGGGTGCAGGATACCGGCGGCTGGGATCCGGACGCCAAGGGCATGCACGCGGCGATTGCTCGTCAGGCGGAGACCGCCATGGAGACCGCCGATGTGATTGTCATGGTCGTTGACACCACCGTCGGCATCACCGCCACGGAAGAGGTTATGGCCCGCCGTCTGCAGCGCGCGGAGCAGCCGGTTATTCTCGCCGCCAACAAGTTTGAGTCGGATTCGCAGCTTGGCGACGTCGCGGAGTTCTGGGCCCTCGGGCTCGGCGAGCCGCACCCAACCTCGGCCCTCCACGGTCGTGGCAATGCCGACGTGATGGACGAAGTCGTGGCCTCCTTCCCGGAGGTGCCGCGTGCGAAGTCGCTGCCGACCGGGCCGCGTCGCGTGGCGCTGGTGGGCAAGCCGAATGTGGGCAAGTCCTCGCTGCTGAACAAACTCTCCGGTGAAGATCGCGCAGTAGTCAGCGACGTGGCCGGTACTACGGTTGATCCGGTGGACTCGCTGGTGCAGATGAACGCCACGCTGTGGCGTTTCGTGGATACCGCTGGTATCCGTAAGAAGACCAAGACCGCCAAGGGCCACGAGTTCTACGCCTCGCTGCGTACTCGTTCGACGATTGACAACGCCGAGGTTGTGATCTTCCTGGTCGATGCCTCTGAGCAGATTACCGAGCAAGATCAGCGCGTGCTGCGCATGATTCTCGACTCCGGTCGCGCACTCGTGGTGGCCTACAACAAGTGGGACCTCATGGATGAGGACCGCCGCGACCTGCTCGAGCGCGAGATTGAAGAGCAGCTTTCGCACGTGCCGTGGGCTCGTCGGGTGAATATCTCCGCCAAGACCGGGCGTGCTGTGCAGAAGCTGGAGCCGGCAATGCTGGAGGCTGTGGAGTCGTGGGATAAGCGCATCTCCACTGGTCGCCTGAACACCTGGCTGCGCGCGATCATGCAGCAGAACCCGCCACCGCTGCGTGGTGGTCGACAGCCGCGCGTGCTGTTTGCCACCCAGGCGTCCTCGCGCCCGCCGGTGATTGTGCTGTTCACAACCGGCTTCCTGGAGCACGGCTACCGTCGCTTCCTGGAGCGCAAGCTGCGTGAAGAATTCGGTTTCGAGGGCTCGCCGGTGCGCATCGCGGTGCGTGTCCGCGAGAAGAAAAAGCGCCGGTAGGAAGCTGCTAGGAAGCGCCGCTGGGACGTGCTTTTAAGCCCTGCTAGTCGCTCGAACTGAGCTGAGAAAAGCCCAAAATGTGATTTAGGCAATTGCATTTTGGGCTTTTCGTTGGCATTTTGGAGTTTTAGGAAATTAGCGATAAGGAGAACTGACAATGGTCAGGCGCGGCAACAACCGTGACGGCTCTCAGCACGACGGCCGAGACAACAGCTACGGACGCGATTCCTCAAGCTCATACGGCGATGACTCCGCGACTCGCTACATTCCGCGGGGCGAGGGACATCGCGGGTACAACCCAGATGCCGACTTTGCGGGCGAGCAACCGACCGAATACTTCGGTGGCGACTCCTCTGAGACGCAATTCCTCCAGCGTGGCGGTGAAACACGATTTGATAACCCGCGAGGTGCCGGTGTCGGGGCGCAAGGCGGCGGCGCACAGGGCAGTGGCCAGTACTGGGCCCCGCTTTCAGAAGAAGAACGCGGCTATGGTCAGGCGAGCCAGCAAGCAGGTGCAACCCAACAGTACGCCGCAGGTGTCGCAGGCGGTTACGGCGACCCGAACAACGGCAACCGCGACAACAGTGGTAACGATGACTCCAAGAAGGGGTGGGGTAAGCCTGTCGCCATCGTGGCCATTGCCGCGATGGTGGCCGTAGTCGCGCTGGTAGCCCTGGTTTTGTCCTTCACTTCGGGAACCGAGGACAAAAACAACAATACGGCGGCGCCGACGCAGGAGACGTCGTCAAGCCCGACGCCGACGACAACCTCGCCGGAGGAAACCACGACAAGCCCTACCGATCGTTTGGACCCGTCGGGCACGATTAACGACACCCGTGAGCGCCTTGAGCAGGAGCTGGATCAACTTCGCGAGTCGCCGCCAGCTATCCCTGGGCCCGGTGAGCGCAGTAGCGGCTGGGGTACTATCCCGCAGGGTGTGGTGGGCAAGAGCCCGGCCTCGGTCGAGGTGGAGCTGCGTACCAACGGCTACCAGAACGTGACCGTCGTCGACGCAGAGGGAAACCAGACCAATTCTGTGGCCACGATCATGGGCAAGGTTGCCTCGATCGATCCACCGGAGGGACAGATGGCGGAGACATCCACGCCTGTGACCATCTACCTGCAGTAATGCGATAGGTAGGGCATGCGTCAGGGGCGATTTCCGCCAGCAAACACCAATGATGTAACCTATAGCTCGTTGCACTTTCGTGCACACGGGCTGTAGCGCAGTTTGGTAGCGCACCTCACTGGGGGTGAGGGGGTCGTCGGTTCAAATCCGGTCAGCCCGACAAAAATAACCGCCGCCTTCTGGAAGATTCCGGGAGGCGGCGGTTTTTGTTTACGGCTATTGCTTACGGTTTGTTTGCCGTCTATCGCACCGCGCACTAGCGCACAATCGCACTAGCGCACGACAATGCCGTCAGAGTCCGCGTAGAGCGTCTCGCCCGGAACGAAGTCAATGCCGCCGAAGGAGACAACGACGTCGCGCTCGCCTTCGCCGGTCTTGGTGGACTTGCGCGGGTTGGTGCCAAGCGCCTTGCACCCGAAGTCCATCTCACCAATCAGCTTGGAGTCGCGGATCGCGCCGTTGACGACCACACCAGCCCAGCCATTGTCCTTGCCGAGCCCCGCAATAACGTCACCGACCAGCGCCGTGTGGACCGAAGCGTCACCGTCGATGACAAGCACGCCGCCCCCAGACGGCTCGGAGAGGACCTTCTTCAGCAGCGCATTGTCCTGGAAGCACTTGACCGTGGAGATCTTGCCGCAGAACTCCACGCGACCGCCGAGGTTGCGCATCTGGGTATCGCAGGAACGCACGTCCGGGCCGATCTCGTCAACCAGGTCAGCGGTGGGGATGAATTCGATTGCCATAGGGGATTTCAAGTCCTTCCGAAATTTGCTCGTAACAAGTGTTAACTCCATTGTTTCAAACTCAAGATGTGACCAAAGACATATGGTGCAAATTCGCTGGCAGCGATTGATGCTCCGAAGGCCGGTCCAGATTGATTACTCTGGTGAGTCAGAACGCGCCGACAACCACACGTGCGCAGGAAGGGTAGAAGATGGCTGGGTTTAATTGGTTTTGGAAGGCTCTTGGCGGCAAGCAAGGGCGCAACCAAAAACGCAGCGTAGGGCTGGTGGCGCGCGCTGCTGAGCTCGAGCCACAGGTACAGGCGCTTTCCGACGCCGACCTCGCCGACTTCGCCCGCCAACACGCCACCGATGCACCGGAGCTTTTAGCCGCGCTCCGCGAAGTCTCCCAACGCACCCTATCCATGCGCCCCTTCGATGTGCAGCTGCAAGGCGCGCTGGCGCTCATGGAGGGAGACGTTGTCCAGATGGCCACCGGTGAGGGCAAGACTCTCTCCGGCGCCCTGGCTGCAGCCGGGTTCGCGCTGCGTGGCCACCGCGTGCATTCCGTGACTGTCAACGACTACCTCGCAGGCCGCGACGCGCAATGGATGCAACCGCTGTTCGGGTTCCTTGGGCTCTCGGTGGCGGCTATTTCGCCGCAGGATGGTCCGGGGGAGCGTCGTAAAGCATATGCGGCAGACATCATCTACGCCGCCGTCAACGAACTCGGCTTTGACGTCCTGCGCGACCGTTGCGCGCCGACCATTGAAGACCGCGTGCAGTCGCCAGCTGCCGTCGCCATCATCGACGAGGCCGACTCAGTGTTGGTGGATGAAGCGCTAGTCCCGCTCGTGCTCGCCGGCAACGAACCTGGCACCGCGCCAACCGGGCAGATTACCGACGTGGTGCGCCGCCTGCAGCTCGGCGATGACTACACCGTCGACGAAGGCCGCCGCAATGTCTTCCTCACCGATACTGGCGCTGCGCGCGTCGAACGGCTGCTCGGCATCAGCTCGCTGTACGACGCCGAACACGTCGGCACCACCCTGGTTCAGGTCAACGTCGCACTGCACGCCCACGAGCTGCTGCAGCGCGATGTCGACTACATCGTGCGCGACGGCAAGGTACAGCTCATCGACGCCTCGAAGGGACGCGTGGCGGAACTGCAGCGCTGGCCGGACGGTCTCCAGGCGGCGGTAGAGGCCAAGGAGGGCCTGCAAGTCTCGGAGGGCGGTCGCATCCTAGACTCCATGACCATCCAGCAACTCGTCGGCCGCTACGACATCACCTGCGGCATGACCGGCACCGCCACCTCCGCGGGCGACCAGTTCCGCGAGTTCTACGGACTCCACGTCTCTGTTATTGAACCCAACGTCCCATGCGTCCGCGACGACGAGCCCGACCGCATCTACGCCACCACCGACGACGCGTTCGCCGCGCTTGTCGACGAGGTCGTGGAACTCAACGGCACCGGTCGACCAATACTCGTAGGCACCCGTGACGTGGCGGAATCGGAACGACTGGCCGATGCGCTGGTTCTGCGCGGCATCGAATCGTCGGTACTGAACGCGAAGAACGACGAGCTGGAGGCCCAAGTCATCGCGGGTGCTGGCGATATTGGCCGCGTCACGGTGTCCACCCAGATGGCCGGCCGCGGTACCGACATCCGCCTCGGAGGGGCAGACGAATCCAACCGCGATGCCGTAGTCGAACGCGGTGGCCTATGCGTCATTGGTCTGGGTAAGCACCGCACTGACCGACTGGATAACCAGTTGCGTGGCCGCGCCGGGCGCCAGGGCGATCCGGGCTCGTCGGTGTTCTTTGTCTCCCTGGATGACCCGGTGATTTCCGAAGGTGCTGCCGGCGAAACACTGAGCGTGCTGCCTGAAGACGACGGTCGCGTCCGCGATAAGCGGGCATACCAGTTCATCGACCGAGCACAGCGAGTGACAGAGGCGACCATGCTGTCCATTCATGCGACGACGTGGAAGTACAACAAGCTCATCGGCGACCAGCGCGAGATTCTGGATGAGCGCCGGGAGAAACTGCTGACTACGAATGCTGCCTGGGAAGAACTGTCCAAGCTGGCATCGTCGCGGGCGAAGGAAGTGGAAGCCGCAGTTGGGCGCGAAGTCGCCGAGGACGCTGCCCGGGAAATTATGCTGAGCCACCTGGATCTCGGATGGTCGGAACATCTGGCGGATCTGGACGACCTGCGGGAGTCGATTCACCTGCGCGCGCTGGCTAAGGAAAGCCCCATTGATGAGTTCCACCGCGCCGCCATCGGTGCCTTTAAACACCTGGTCAACAATGCCGTCACCGAGTCGGTGCAGACCTTCCAGGAGGTCGAAATCGATAGCGATGGCGCGCATCTGGAGGACACGGGACTTGCCCGCCCGAGCTCGACGTGGACGTACATGGTCAACGACAACCCATTGAGCAATGGTGGTGGCTCGGTCGTCGGTTCAATTGCAGCGATGTTTAGGTAAGCCGTAACCACAGGTTTGGTAACAATTTGAAAATATTTCTCAAGTGACCGGCCTAGGTACACCCACGGAGAAAGCTCTCCGATGTCGGTATTTACGCATATCAATCATGTTGTACATACCCTCTCGGTGAGCTGCGTCACAACATGGTTGGGATTAGATAACAACACGAAAGCGGTTGGGGCGCTATTATCTAAAAAGTAACGAGTAAATCGCCCAAGGTTATCCCGGAGGGAAAGATATGACTAGCAATAGCGGCCAGCCAGAGGCATCGGTCGAGACCACCTCGGTCTTCCGTGCAGATTTGCTGAAGGAGATGGAGTCCAGCTCTAACACGGACTCCACGGTCTCCGGTGTTGAAGGACTTCCGGCAGGCTCGGCACTCTTGGTCGTCAAGCGGGGGCCAAACGCGGGTTCGCGTTTCCTGCTCGATCAGGCAGTCACCACCGCTGGTCGTCACCCGGAAAGCGACATTTTCCTCGATGACGTGACTGTTTCCCGTCGCCACGCAGAGTTCCGCAAGAACGGTGACTCCTACGAGGTTGTCGACGTGGGATCGCTGAACGGCACCTACGTTAACCGCGAGCCGAAGAACTCCGCGGTTCTGGCTAATGGTGACGAGGTCCAGGTCGGTAAGTTCCGCCTCGTATTCCTTATCGGTAACTAATTCGACATCGGTTAGTGTCGACGTCTGTCGGCATTAACCCCCTTATTTTTGTAAAGGCTCGGAAAAGACCAGTGGCAGCAGTACACAAATCAGCGGTTTCGCAGCCGGCTTCGTCAGAAAGCACTGCGAAGCAAGCACGCTCGGTGGGCAAGAAGAAGACCATCGGTGCTGTGCTGAAGGAAGTCAAGGTTGAGTTCCCTGATGTAACGCTGTCCAAAATTCGTTTTCTCGAGTCGGAAGGGCTGCTGTGCCCGTCGCGTAGTTCCTCGGGCTATCGTCGCTACAGCCAGGCGGACATTGACCGCCTGCGCTACATTCTGACCGTTCAGCGCGATAACTACTTGCCGCTGAAGGTTATTAAAGAGCAGCTCGACGAAATTGATGCGGGCAACGCTGGCGGCGACGGTCTGGCTTCGGTTACTCCACTGGTGACGGCGGATCAGTTCCGCGAAGCTGCAGTGGTCTCGCTGACACAGGCGGAGCTGGCAGAGCGCACCGGCGCTAGCGAGAAGTTCATCACTGAGCTGGTCCGCGTCGGCTTGATTACTCCGGACACGCTGAACATGTTCGACGGCGATGACCTGCTCATCACCGAGACGGCAGTCAAGCTGTCTGAGTTCGGTCTGGATGCCCGCCACCTCAAAACTGTGCGTACCGCTGCGACCCGTGAGGCTGATTTGGTGTCGCTGGCAGCTGGTCCGCTGAGTAAGTCGCGTGCGGCTAGTGGCAAGCAGAAGGCTGTGGAAATGGGTCGTGAGATGACCGCGCTGATGGTCACGCTGCACGGCACTTTGGTCAAGCGCCAGGTCAACAAAGATCTGGGGAAGTAGTCAGTAGTCCCGCGTGAATAGCGGCTCGCTACAATTATCGCTGTTATGGACGAAAAACTCGTAGAAGTCAAGTTTCTAGACTGGATGGCGCATCCTCCTGAGGACGATCCGGTACTGCTCCTGCATGCCGAAGAGACTAACCGGATTATCCCGATTTGGATTGATTTGGCGACGGCGACGGAGTACTCCGCCCGCGAGACCGGCGCTACGCAGCGTCGTCCGGGCATGCATGACGTCTTTGTCGACACGCTGGACATGGTGGGGCAGAGCGCCCTACGCGGCCAGATTACGGGCGTGCATGAGGGTGTTTTCATCGCCAGCCTGGTGCTCGAAGGCGGCGCAGAGATCGATATGCGCCCCTCCGACCTAATCCTTATCGCCAGCGAGCTTGAGGTGCCGCTATATGTTGCACGCGATGTGCTCGATGCTATGTCGGTGTCGGCGCGTCTTGTCGCTACCAATGGCGGTTCGCTTACCGACGACACGGAGACCGACTCTGTCGAGGCGTCGGTGTCGGAGTTTGCTGAATTTCTCGACAGTATTGATGCTGACTACTTTGCCGAGCCGTATGGTGATGCGGAGGGTAGGGAGTCCGATGGTGAAGCCGACGGTGGTGCCGACTCGGCTTCCGATGGCGACCGTTAGCAGTGTGACTGGAGTGAACACCTGACAACTTTTGATGTAGTTGTGGCGCGTATTTCCTCCGGCACGTCGCTGAATGACCCCATAAAAGGGGTAACTTTTCTTAAGTTATAGTTTCACCCCTTCCTGGGGTTTTTCTCCCGGGCTGTGCTTGAGCTGGGGAAACTGCGACTCCAAACTCTAAACCTTAACTTTAGGTTTAGAGATTCGGCGTGTCGTCCTGTGATGTATTGACAGCCGATTAACCTTGGCGAAAGATAAATAGCGGCAGTGAAACTACCTCGGGAGAATTTATATGGTCGACGACAACAGCGGTTCGCTCTTTGGCGACAATGAGCTCCGTGCGTCGGACTCGCAAGAGCCACGCGCGGTCCAGGAATCCCTGTTCGACATGGGACCGGACGAGCAAGTTGGCTACCGCGTCCCCATCGCATGTCAGGTAGCGGGCATTTCTTACCGTCAGCTGGACTACTGGGCGCGCACCAAGCTGGTTGAGCCTTCGATTCGTACCGCCAAGGGCTCGGGCACCCAGCGTCTGTACTCCTTCCGCGACATCCTCGTTTTGAAGATTGTTCGTGGCCTGCTGGACACCGGTATTTCCCTGCAGAACATCCGCCTGGCTGTCGACCGCCTGCGCGACCTCGGTGTCGATGATCTGGCTACCATCACGCTGGTTTCCGACGGTCGCACCGTCTACCAGTGTCGCTCCAATGAAGAAGTCATTGACCTGCTCAACGGTGGCCAGGGAGTGTTCGGCATTGCTGTCCCGGGCATTATGAAGGAACTGACTGGCACCATCGCCTCCTTCCCATCCGAGCGTATCGACGGTACTCAGGAAAACCCAGGTACTGGCATCGACGAGTTGGCTGAGCGCCGTCGCCGCCGCATCTCCTAACAGCCAGCGATACGGCTAGATAGTGGCGTTGCTGCTACGGCCGCCGCTCAAAGAAGCGAAACAAAACTAAACGAAAACCGCCTTCCACAACTGGTTCCGTTTTCCTCTCCCGAGGTTGGGCCAGATGGAGGCGGTTTTTGCTGGTTACTCGGTACCGATTGCCGCAGCCAACTGAGAGGCCAGGCCATCGCCATAGTCAGCCGCAATGCGCAGAGAACCAGTGGTCATATTCGCCACTTCCTGCAGTTCAGGGATGGAGCTGTCCCCGTCGGGAAGCACGATGACCTCAATCGTTACCGGGCGGTCCGGGCTAATGAGTTCCTTGATTCGCTCGACGGACTCGGCGGCATCGGCGCCCGAGGCATCGCGCCCCGAGGTGAGCACGACGAGCCGGTTCGGCTTGTCAGGGGAGTAGGTGTCGCGGGCGGCCTGGTAGGCATCGATAAGCGCTGGCCAGAACTGCGCCTCACCACCGGCCGGAAGTTCGGCCAGCGAGCTCTTTACGGCGTCTGCGCCATTGTTGGCCTCGTCATCGGGGGCTGGAAGTTCCGCGAGACGGTTCACCTCGGGGGCGAATGTCCACAGGCCGTAGCGGCCACCAGGTGCGGCATCGATAGCGCCGGTCAGAGCAGCGGATAGCGCCCCGACATCGACGCCATCGGAGGTGTCAGCGAGTAGGAGCGCCGAGCCTACCGCAGTTGCGGGCTGTTGCGCATCCGGCTGCTCCAGTGCTGGCGGCAGCGCAAAGGAATCTGTCTGGATCTGCGAGAGCACTCCAAAGTTCTCCGCTACTTTAGGGCTGAAGGTGCTCTCACTAGCTTCGCCGTCGGCGCCGTGATCTGCCGCGAAGTTCCGGAAGTCCTCGGCCGCGCGAGCCGTGTTCTCGTCGATCTTGCCGCCGGAGCCAAAGGTGACAACTGGCGCGTGCAGCTGGGGTGCATCCGCAGGGGAGACCAGCTTCAGCCCCTCGCCGGCCATCTGCAGCATGGGCTGGGTTGCGGCCACACCGTCGAATTCGGCGACATTCTGGCCGAGCATGGTCAGCAGAGTATTGGAGGTGTAGACCTCACCCAAGTCCGCGCGTTCGCGAGCGACATCCGGGCCGCCGCCAAGTCGAGCACTGATCACGGCAGACAGTGCAGCATCGGAGCCACCGGGGGCGGCCACGCGCAATCCCGCAAGCTCTTCCCAGGTGGCGTTGTTCAGCTGGTCAGCACGATTGGTTGTGAAGGCCACGCCACTGGCAATCGGTGGCAACCACGTCTTGGGGTTGTTGACCTTGACCTTGTCTGAATTCTTCGCTTGATCCACGAAGGAGATATCGGCGGGAATCCAGACTCCCGGCGTCATAATTCCGGCACTGGCCTCGTCAGCTGCAGAATCATCCGCAGCGGGGTCCTCCGGAGCCCCCTCACCAGCTTCAGCACCGTCAGCATCAGCCAAGGCGTTCACAACCTCCTGCGAGCCGGCCACAGTAATCTGTGGCCGCACGCAGAAGTCCCTCACCACGGGATTTGACTCGCCATAGTCCTGCACGAGTTTCTGTGCCGAGCCCACCGCAGCAGGGTCAGCGGTCACCACCAGTGTCAGGTCACCCTTGGTACACCGTGCACGGTCCGCATCAATCGACGAATCGTTGCTCTTGCGCAGATTAACCCAGGCAAAAACCGCAGCCACCAGAACAATGACGACCAAGACGGCAATAAAAGGCCCCTTAGCCACTCGATAGTTGTTCTCACCCGAGGCGTGTCGTCCCATGTCGTTTTAGCCCTTTCTATGCTGAGTGTGCTCGGCGCTGTCGACTCGCAGCAGACCTCGTCGTAAAGCACAAACGCGCACGTAACTCCTGCCAACTCTACTGCGTGGACAATGCGACATCTACTACTTGCAGCAAACGCCCGCGCAGGACGTCGGCGCGAGCAGAAATCTCACGCTGGCGGCGGACGTACTCGGCCTTGCCCTCGGGAGTCTCGATGCGAATGGGAGCAAAGCCCCAATCCCGCAGATCGTAGGGAGCGGCGCGCATATCCAACTCACGGGCACTGCACGCGAGCTCGAAAGTATCCAGCCACAGGTCGCCGGGGACCGCCTCGCCGAGCTTGGTCGCCCATTTATACAAGTCCATGTTGGCGTGCAGACAGCCCATCTGCTCACAGTGCGGCTGTGTCTCGCGCGTCGGCGCAAACTCGTTGAGCGGGACGGCGTCGGGCGTAAAGAAGCGGAAGGCGTCGAAGTGCGTACACCGCACTGTGTGGGCCTCGACGACCTCGTCCGTGCCTGCCTGACCAAGCCGCAGTGGCTCCGGGTGACGATGCTCGGGCTGGCGATACACCATCGCCCATTCATGCAGGCCGAAGCAGTCAAAGTGCGCTGGATTCGCGCGCGTCGAACGCAACAGATTGCCGATGTACGCCACCGTCTTACCTCGCTTATCGACGTACGCCGAAACATCCATGCGTGCCGTCCCCGAGGCGGTATCGGTGGGCTCCTTGCTAGCAGAACTGTCGGTAGCGTCATCCATGTCGAGGGTAAAAAACTTCAGGTGACTGATGTCCTTGGCTGTCGCACCGGGAAGATCTACGCCGATGCCCGGTGACCAGCGACGGAGTTGACCGGGCTTGACGGGGTAGTACTCGAAGATGAAGTCCCACACCGGGTGGCGCTGGCCACGACTGCGACGGGACAGGTGATCGCGGGTCAGGGCATCGACGCGGGCGATATGCCTTGCTTTGGCTTCACGCCAGTCGAAAGACGAATCGGGCGTAGATGTCACTGCTGGCGTCCCTGCGTGGTGCCCGGCCGGATCCGGGGCTGGTTCACGATCGGGTACTGCTTTGGTGCACCGCTGCGACGCGGGGAGACCTCGTGGGTCCAGTCACGCACGACACCGACCTGCTCTTCGATGAGGTCCTCCAGAGCCACGATGCCGATCTGCTCCGCGCCGGAGAAAGCACCGGTCTTCGGGGCGATACTTGCCGGGGCGCTTGCGCGCAGGTGCGGCTTCGGCATGCGAGCGCGTACAGCCACTGCCATGTGGGCGCTGTAGCGGCGCATGATGCGCAATCCCTCATCCAGCGTGGCATCGATCGGAATCTCGATCATCGGGCGAATCTCGTCATCAGGGATGGCTGTCTCCGGTCCGGAGGCAGGGTCCATGACGCGGTCGAGGACATCCTTGACGTGAACATAGCCACGGTACTCGTTGGGTTCATTGTTGGCCGCAGCGACGGGGAACCGGGAGAAGCCAGTTTCGGTGACCGCCGTCTCTAGGTCGCCCACAGTCGGTGCGGTGGGGAGGCGCCGAATCTGCTCGTGCGGAATTAGCACCTCCTCAATGGTGCGCGTGGCCGAAGCCAGCGTGCGACGAAGACGGACGTGCTCCTCGCTGTCAAGGAGCCCCTCTTGACGAGACTCCGCAATCATCGATGCCAACTCAGTGGAATCAACAGTGGTGTCAAGCTCATCGCGCTGCTCAATGCCGAACAGCCTCAGTGTATGGCGAGCCAACCAGTTAAACAGCAGCAACAGCGGTTTGGTCAGGCGGTAGAAAACCATGTGAACCGGAATAAGCAGCATGGCCACTGTCTCTGGGCCGGCTAGGGAAATGTTTTTTGGAACCATTTCGCCGAGCATGATGTGCAGCACTGACACCAGCATCAACGCGATGGCAAAGCTCAGCGGGTGTAGCAGTGATTCCGGAATACCCATGGCGTGGAAAGGAGCTTCCAGCAGATGTGCCAGCGCCGGTTCAGAGACCTTACCCAGCAGCAGCGAGGCAATGGTGATGCCCAGCTGTGCGGCGGCGAGCATCATCGACAGGTGCTCAGAAGCATTGATAACTGTGCGAGCGCGCTTCTTTCCCTGAGCCAGCAGCGCTTCCAAACGGTCACGGCGAGCAGCAATAAGTGAGAACTCCGCGCCCACGAAAAACGCGTTGACCAACAACAAGACGAAGGTCAGGAGGATTCCAAACCAGTCACTCATAGGTTGAACATCTCCTTAGCGCGCTCGTTGGTCACAGGAATCAAAATGGCACGATCCACGCGGCGGTCATCCATCGCCAGAATGCGGGCGTACCAGCGTCCGGCGATACCCGATTCGAATTCGTCCATGAAGTCGCGTTCGGTCTCTGGCAGCAGGACGACATCACCGACCTCTGGGATGCGACCGAGCGCAAACATAATCAGGCCACCGAGGGTTTCGAAGCTGCCCTCCGGGGCGAAGTATCCGACCTTGGTCGGCAGCTCGTCGGTACGCACAAGGCCGGAGCAATTCCAGCCTTCAATTGCGCGCTTGACTTCCTGCTCGGACTCCTTGTCGTCGTACTCATCCCAGACCTCGCCAAGAATTTCCTCGACGACGTCCTCGATGGTGACAATGCCGGCGATGCCGCCATACTCGTCCGCGACCAGCGCAATCTGCGAACCAGCCGAACGCACGGCCTCCAGTACGGCATCGCCGTCCAGCGACTGCGGCAGCGTGGGCACTGGCCGTGCAACCTCCCGCATGGTGGTAGTTGAGCGCTTCGTCGCAGGCACCGCGAATGCGTCCTTGACGTGGACAACACCGACAGTGGCATCGAGGTCCCCGTCAGTAATGGGGAAGCGGGAATGTCCTGATTCGATGGCGACAGCCAGCAGATCCAGCGCCGTGTCATCGACATCGAGAGAAGTAATCGTCGACCGCGGCGTCATCAGGTCCTCCGCAGTAGTTTCGCCAAAGCGTAACGACGACTCGAGCACAGCAGCCTTCGACTCATCCAATGCACCCTGCTCCGCAGAATTGCGCACCAGTGCTTCCAGCTCCTGCGGGGAACGCGCCGAAGCCAGCTCATCCGCCGGTTCAATGCCGAGCTTGCGCACCAGCCAGTTCGCCGAGGCATTCAGCGACTGAATGAAGTAGCGGAACACCCAGTTAAACGCCATCACCGGACGAGCCGTAACGCGCGCCGAAGCCAGCGGCTCTGTAATCGCGACATTCTTCGGCACCAACTCGCCGTAGACCATTGACAACATCGTGGCCACAATGAGCGCAAGAATCAGTGCGGTCGGTCCCGCTGCAGACTCGCTGAGCCCCATCCAATGCAGCATCGGCGTGAAGTATTGCGCCAGCACCGGTTCCGCGAGGAAACCAGTTGCCAGCGTCGTCAACGTAATGCCCAGCTGTGCACCGGAGAGGTGGAAGGACAGTCGATTATGTGCCTTGTGAACGGCCTCAGCAGGTGCATCCGCTGAACGGGCGCGGTCGGCGTCAATCGTAGAACGCTCCAGTCCTGTCAGCGCGAATTCAAACGCCACAAAGAGGCCGGTGCCAGCGGTTAGCGCGATAAAGCCGACAACCGCGACAATATTGAGAACAATATCCACTGATTATCTCTTCTTCTTTTTCCCTCGCTTGGGGCGGTGTACGCGACCGCCAGCACGATTCTTTCCGCTTGCCGACGGGCCGCCGCGCCCGCGGTACCCGGAACCACTAGCACCGCCTGCCGATTGGCTCTGATCTTGACGAGCCCGGCGCGGACGGCGTGCGCCCAGTTCCTTGACAAATCGCGGCAGCCCCGGAGCTGCGCGCAGCTCTTCAGCTTCAACGCCGGCTCCTGCCAGCAGCTCACGGGCCTGATCAACCTGGCGGTCACGCACAATCATCGCTACCGTGCCGGAAGCACCTGCACGCGCCGTGCGACCCGAGCGGTGAATGTACGTCGCGGAATCCCTTGGCGGATCCGCGTGCACAACCAAGTCAAGAGCATCGATATCAATGCCCCGAGCGGCCACATCCGTGGTGACGAGGACATTGATTTCACCGTCGGCAAAGGCCTTGAGGACTGCGCGACGTGTTGCCTGGCCGCGATCGCCGTGGAGGAAACCTAACTTGATGTTGTAGAACTGTAAAAACTTAGCCAGCTGCACGACACGCGCCTTAGAGTTGGCGAAGATGACGCACTGATCCTTGCGGGAGGCAATCCAGGCGACTACTTCGTCTGCCTCAGTGTTGTCCTCTACCCGAAGTAACAGATGCCGCATATTGCGCATGGTCAGCCGGGATGCAGTGACCTTGTGTTTCGCAACTTCGGTGCTACTTGCGCGACGATCGCGGATAAGCCCCGCGGCGTCGTCGTTAATCGTGGCGGAAAAGACCATGCGCTGTGCCGACTTCGGGCACGCACGGACTAGGCCCAGAACATCGGGCAGAAAGCCCATGTCAGCGAGCATGTCCGCTTCGTCTACGACGACGGCAAGGACGTGCTCAAGGCTGAGTACGCCGCGGCGGCGCAAATCGTGTGCGCGACCCGGTGTGACCACAGCGATATCGACTGGTGCTGCGAGCAGAGTCTGCTGCTTGGCCACGGAGTCACCGCCGACCAAGCTCAAGACACGCAGACCTGCAGCGGCGCCGATGTCAGCGAGGACATCAGCAATTTGATCTGCAAGTTCCCGCGTCGGCGAAATAATAAGCGCGCGCGGGTAACGGGGAAGCGCTGGAGAGGCGTTATTGAGTAACGCGACCAGCGGAATGCCAAATGCGAGCGTTTTGCCCGAGCCTGTGGGTGCCTGTGCAAGAACGTCCTTGCCAGCGAAAGCATCTGGCAAAGTCGCCACCTGCACGGCGGTGGGCGAAGTTATGTGCTGGGCACGCAGAATACTCACAATTGCTTCCGGCGTGCCCAACTGTCTGAAATCACTGGACTCAGCAGGAGGGGGCATGCTTGTTAGAATACCGCTATCCCCGGACTGCCATGCAATAGGCACGTCCGGTGAACTGGAAAACTACCGTGCCATGAGATTTACCAACCGCGACCCGGTTGCGCATAGGCCTCGCGCTCAAGAACAGCAGCTCGACGGAAGATATTGCGGATAGATTTGAGCTCCGCATCGCTGGCCGTGGACATATTCTCTTCAAGGACCTCGAGAGCCTGCTGAACACTGTCAACATACTCGGGGTCGGAATACACCTCCACCCAGTCCGCAATCGTGGAATCTCCATCGACCAGCGATTTTCCTTGCAGAGTCAGCTCGGCTGTAACCCACATTTCGGCAACGATACTGGTTACGGCGACCCGATATGGATTGAAAGCGCTACAGGAAGAATGCACGTCCAGCAAAAGCTGCGTGATGGTTGTCGGTTCGATGTCCTCGAGCGCCGAAGAAGCCTCTTCCAGCGTGTTATTGCTCAATTCCAACGCACGCACCAGGGCTTCCTGCGCGACCGATGACCACAGAACCTGTTCCTTAGCGCAGGGTGCTTTCGTTGCCAGATGCGACAGGACTGGGAAAACTTGGTGCAAGTACCAGGCCTCTTGCGCTACGAAGAAGTTGGTTTCTTCCGAGGAAAGGTCGCCGCGGAGCATCGTGGGGACGCTGAACATTCCGCCAATCTCGGCAACGATGTCCTCGATGTCCCGCCACAGCTGGGAAGTAAAGGGGCCCGCCGGAGCAATCTGGAGTGAGTGCCCGAAGAAAGATTCCAACTCTTTTGGCGATTGCGCAGTGTCAGTGCCTTCGATGGCTCCTGGGGAAAAACTGGAGTTCAGATGTACTGGTTGCATTCGCCGAAGCGCGACCTTTTCCAGGCGACGAGCCCTGTGGCCGTGGTCAATGGGGCCGTGCCCCTGGCCGACGTTGAGGTTATCCGCGAAACGAATGGACTCGCTGAGCCAGCGCGTAGTCCAGCGCAGGGCATCATTAATCGCAGAGCCCCCACCAATCCGTGTGGCGAGAGCAGCGGACAGCGAACAACCCGTGCCATGGGTGTTCTCAGTGTGAATGCGGGGAGAAGAGCTGAAGAAAACCTGGCCATCGGGGGATGCCACGGCATTTCCGGCTTCCTCATCACTTAAGTGACCAGCTTTTGCAATCACGATGACATCGTTCTTGCCCGCGAACTCCAGCGCCTGCTCAATCAGCTCAGTGAAGTCGCTGGCCTCCGGGGCGTCGGCAAGCAACGCCAGTTCGGGAACATTCGGCGTGATGACGGTGGCTTCCGCGACCAAGTCCCGCATTGCATCCATGGCATCTTCGTCAAGCAGACGGTCGCCGGAGGTAGCGACCATAACCGGATCGAGAACAACCACGGCTGGCTTGGTCTCCTGAACCCAGCTGGTGACGGCCTGCGTGAGTTCGCGTGACCCCAACATGCCAATCTTCACCGCGTCGATGGTGACATCCTCAGTCACAGCAGCCAGCTGCTCGACGAGGAAGTCAACAGGTGGGGTGTGGACGGCACGAACGCCCACGGTGTTCTGAGATACCAAAGCGGTGACCACGCCCATGCCATAACCACCGGCGGCAGCAATTGACTTTAAATCGGCATGCAGTCCAGCCCCACCGGTTGGGTCTGTGCCGGCGATGGAAAGAACTCGTGGCACAAAATCAGGCTTCGCCTTCAATGGAAATGGCATCTCAGACCCCTTTTAACTTCAAGAGTGTGAAGCGACAGACTTCAACACTATGCTTCAACCTCGGAGCGGTCGCCAGACCAGAGGGTGTGGAAAGCGCCCTCGCGGTCAACGCGCTTGTAAGTGTGTGCACCGAAGTAGTCACGCTGCCCCTGAACCAGCGCTGCCGGCAGGCGCTCTGCACGCAGGCCGTCATAGTAAGCCAGCGAGGAGGAGAACACCGGAGCCGGGATACCCATTTGTGCTGCAGTGACAACAACATCGCGCCAGGCGTCGAGGCACTCGGTGACCTGGTCACGGAAGTACTCGTCGAGTACCAGCGCCGGCAGCTCCGGATCGCGGTCGTACGCTTCCTTGATGCGGTTCAGGAACTGAGCGCGAATGATGCAGCCACCACGCCAGATGGTTGCCAGCGCACCGCGGTCAATTTCCCAGCCGTACTCCTTGGCGCCAGCGTTAATCTCATCAAAGCCCTGCGAGTAGGCAATGATCTTGGAAGCGTAGAGAGCCTTACGGACGCGTTCCACAAAAGCATCGCGATCCTCGGGCGCCTTAGCCAGGCTTCCTGACGGCAGGTTGCGTGCAGCCTCACGCTGAGCAAGGGAAGACGACAGGGCGCGAGCGAGCACGGCCTCGCCAATACCAGTTACCGGAATGCCCAAGTCCAAAGCGGCCTTGACCGTCCAACGCCCGGTGCCCTTCTGACCAGCGGCATCCACGATGACATCCACCAGCGGCTTGCCTGTCTTCTCATCGACCTGGGAGAGAACCTCAGCGGTGATCTCAACCAAGTAGGAGTCCAGGTCGCCCTTGTTCCACTCGCGGAAGATATCTGCAATCTCTGCAGGGGTGAGGCCAGCGGCCTCGCGCAGCAGGTGGTAGGCCTCGCCGATGACCTGCATATCCGCGTACTCGATGCCGTTGTGGACCATCTTCACGAAGTGGCCAGCGCCATCGGAGGAAATGTGTGTACAGCACGGAACGCCATCAACGTGAGCGGAGATGGACTCCAGCAGCGGGCCGAGGGACTCGTAGGACTCCTTCGTGCCACCCGGCATAATGGATGGGCCGGTCAGAGCGCCTTCCTCACCACCGGAAATACCAGTGCCAACGTAGTGCAGGCCACGGGCGCGAATAGCCTTCTCACGACGGATGGTGTCCGTGTAAAGAGAGTTACCGCCATCAATGATGATGTCGCCGGGCTCCATCACGTCGGCAAGCTGATCGATGACCGCATCAGTAGCGGCACCTGCCTGAACCATAATCAGAGCGCGACGCGGGCGCTCCAGCGAAGCGACGAACTCTTCGATGGTCTCGGACGGGATGAATGAGCCTTCATCACCGTGTTCAGCGATGAGGGTGCGAGTTTTCTCCGGGCTGCGGTTGTACACGGCAACTGTGTGTCCCTTGTGGGCGAAGTTGCGCGCGATATTCGAGCCCATGACGGCGAGCCCGACGACACCAATTTGTGCGAGTTCATTGTTATCGGTCATGCCCACCATCTTAAAGCCTGGCCAGGGTTCGTTGTATCTGGGACTCAGAATTTGTTACTGGTTTTAACGTTAAAACTGCCACAAGTGATGGCGTGCGCTGGCACAATGTTTGGCATGGCTGACGAGACTATTGCGAATAATGGCAGTTCACAGGATTCTAACTCTGCAGATTCCGCCGCCGAGCAGGCGAAGAGGAAGGGGCTGCGCAAGTATATGACACTGGTGACGAAGGCTAGCCAGGAAGCCTTGAGCGATGAGGAGCTGGCTGTTTTTAACAGCACCTTGGGCGATAACGGAATCGGCGGTCTAGATACGCTGCTGGGCACGAAGTTTGTCCATGTCGGGCCGGAGCGAATTCAGATGGAGCTCGCAGTCGGGCCCGACCACCTGCAACCGTGGGGCCTAGCCAATGGCGGTGTTTACTGCTCGCTAGGTGAGACTGCTGGCTCTATTGCTGGTTTCGTTGCCTGCGGTGCGAAGAAGCCGGTCGTCGGTGTGAACAACAACACCGATTTTTACCGCTCCGCCCGGGCCGGCGAGGTAATTGTCACTACTGCGGAGCCGGAGTACCTGGGGCGCACCATGCAACTGTGGCGCATTGAGCACACCCGCAAGGCAGATGAAAAACTGCTGGCCCGCACCAACCTACGAATTGCGGTACTTGACAAGCCGCTGTAGCAAATCGTCATAGGTGGTAACGGGCCAGATAGGGAACTCGCAGGTGGTTAACCTTGGTTAGCTGTTTTCTAACCTAGCCACCTGCAAGTTAACTACTTGTTCTTATTTGCGCGGTGCTCGCGGCGGGTGTCGCGAACTTCCAGAGGCAGATCCTGCTCAGCCTTGTCCTTGTTGAGCTCGGCCAGGCGATTGATTGCATTGCGTGCGTACATCTGCTGGCGGGTGGAAACCATCTGCCAACGGTTGCGGTCCAGAACATTCAGACCCCAGCTGACGCAGGAGACGAGACGGTTGCGGAAGCCCACCAGGAACATCAGGTGGACAGCCAGCCACAGGACCCAGCCGATGAAGCCGGAGACCTCAACCTTGCCCATCTTCGCCACTGCAGAGAAGCGGGAGACGGTTGCCATGGAGCCCTTGTCGAAGTACTCGAACGGCTGGCGCTCCGCGACATCGCGGCCGTCTGCCTCGGCAGCAATGTTCTCAGCGACATACTCGCCACCCTGAATAGCAACCTGAGCAACACCCGGCAGGTTCTCGCGGTTGGACATGTCGCCCACGACGTAAACGTTCTTGCAGTCACCAGCTGTCATGTCCTCGTTGACAACGACGCGGCCAGCGCGGTCGGTCTCGGCGCCGGTCTGCTCGGCAATCATCTTACCCAGCGGGGAAGCGGACACGCCGGCGGACCAAATCTTGCAGAACGACGGGATGAACTCCTCGGTTTCATCCTTCATGTTCTTGTAGGTGACGCCCTCTTCATTGACGTCAGTGACCATCGCGCCCAGCTTGACGATGACACCCATCTTCTCCAAGGACTTCTGAGCCTTACGGCCCAGACGCTTGCCGAACGGCGGCAGAACCTGCGGTGCGCCGTCGAGCAACACGACACGTGCAGCGTGCGGGTTGTAGCTGCGGTAAGACGATGCGAGAGTGCGGTTAGCCAGCTCGGCCAGCTGACCAGCAAGCTCAACGCCGGTCGGGCCAGCACCGACGACCACGAAGGTCAGCAGACGCTCGCGCTCGGCCGGATCGTCGGTCAGCTCGGCGCGCTCGAATGCGCCAATGATACGAGCGCGAATCTCGAGTGCATCGTCGATGTTCTTCATACCCGGAGCAAACTCGGCAAAGTGATCATTGCCGAAGTAGGACTGGCCAGCGCCAGCGGCGACCAGGAGGTGGTCGTATTCCCACTTGGAAGTCTGGTGACCCAGTTCGGAAGTCACGACCTGCTTTTCGACATCGATGTCGGTGACATCGCCCTTGACAACACGAACGTTCTGAACACCGTCGAAGATGGTGCGAGTAGACGGTGCGATTTCGCCCGAGGAAAGGATGCCCGTTGCTACCTGGTAGAGCAGCGGCTGGAACAGGTGGTGGTTAGTGCGGTCGATGAGAGTGACGTCGACCTCGGCGTCCTGCAACTTCTTCGCCGCGAACAAGCCACCGAAACCCGAACCGATGACGACCACGTGCGGACGTCCGGAGTGCGGGCGGTACGGAGTCTCGGTCATGTATTTTCTCCTCACAGACTTTAAAGTTCTCGAAGTTTTGATTCGGCTTTTAGCCGGCAAGCCACAATAGTAATCCTCTCGGTGCGCCACCGCCTATTCTGGGTCCCTGCGCGGTAGAATTCGAGAGCAAACTCAGTTCGTTATTCGTACCTTTATGCGGCGCGATTGTTAGGAGGTTCGGGCAGGGTGAATTCGGCAAGCCGGCAGGCAATTGACGCAGAGCGATGGCCTCGGGTTGCGCGTATTCCAGAGGGGCGTTTCTTAGCGAAACGTGCTGACGTAATGGAGCGCTCATTCGAGCGGCTCTGCCAGAACAACGGCATTGAACTGGTTGAATCCGGCGAGTTTGTCGGGGAGTCCTTCATTACTCGGTCGACGAGTGACGCCGATTTGGCTATCGACGGTGTCGGTGGCGCCAGTTCCCGCAGTGACAGTGAATCTCCCGATGATTCCGTCACATTGCGTCCAGTCGTTTTCAGCGTCATTGATCCTGTTTTCTATTCTCGACTAGCTGATTCAGAATGGCTCGGATTGGGGGAGTCCTATCTCGCGGGCGAGTGGTCCAGTGATGACTTGCCAGAGCTTCTCAGCCGACTGCTCAGCGCCGAGTTTGATATTGCCTCGTCGGGGCCGCTGGCACGTGGTCTGATGAAAGTCGCGCGTTCACGCCCGCGTCTCGATGGGCCAGATATGGCGGGAGAGTTGCCGACCTCATTGCTGGAGCTTTATTCCGGCGAATTGCTGATGGGTGGTTCTGGCCTGTTCGCCTCCGGAGTGCGAACCTCGTCGCGTGAACAGATTCCCAACTATGCCCGCGGTGCGGGCAAGGGTGGGGTTCCCTCGCACTGGTCAGTTGACGTGACTTATGTCGATGCCCCAAAATCCGTCGCACGTGCTGATTTTCTGCATGCCCAGGTGCGCAATATTGAGCACATGCTCGATCTCGCTCGAGTGCGGGCTGGCGACCGTGTAGCCGAATGGCCGTCGGCAGGCGGAGAAATTGCACTTCGAGCTGCAGAAAGGGGAGCGGGTGCGGAGGTTATTACCGTCTCAGATGACCACACCGACACGGTGCTGGAACGGGTGGAAAAGGCTGGATTGCGCGGCGCGGTAGATGTAATCCAGATGGATCGCAACATTCCGTCGCCACGCGAATTCGAGTCTGACTTCGAGGCGGTTATCAACGTCGGGCGTCTGGAGACCTTCGGTCGTGCAGGTGCGCTGCGCTGGCTGAAGAGCGCCGAGCGTCTGCTTGTCGATCGCGGCACTATCGTCGTCCAAATGGTGGTAGCTACGGACAAATTCGACGCGCTCTCCGAGCGTAGCTTGGACCTCGTACGCGCTTACGTGTGGCCACAGCTGCAACTCTTCACCATGGAAGAGCTGCGCAAGATGGTTGACCGGGAAACCGGTCTGCGCATCGCGGCGGAGGAATACATTCCTTCGCACTTCGCGACGACCTTGCAGCTCCAGCGCGATTTATTTGCAGCTCATGCGCGTGAAGCCGCTGGTATCGGCTACGACAGAGTGTTTCGGAGGATGTGGAATTACTACCTGTCGCTGTTTGAAGCGCTCGTGCGTGCAGAGACAGTCACGCTCGTGCAGGTCGAACTCGTGCATGCGCCACGCAGGCCTCACTAGCAGCGGGCAGCTCCGGACGCGCTGGAAATTCGCTAGATAAATAGAGCCTGCAAAAATAAATCACGTTTTTAGGCAAAACCACCTCAAAGGCGGTGTTTAGGGTCTAAAAACGAAACTATGAACGCACAGAGCACCACACGTACTGCAGACATTGTTGTCGTCGGCGCCGGACTTGCCGGATTGGTCGCGACGTATGAGGCCACGCAGGCAGGTAAGAAGGTCATCCTTGTCGATCAGGAGAATGCCAACAACCTTGGCGGACAGGCTTTCTGGTCGTTGGGAGGAATCTTTCTCGTCGACTCGCCAGAGCAGCGCCGCCTAGGAGTCAAGGACAACCGCGAGCTCGCTGAAGCTGACTGGTTCAACTCCGCGCAGTTCGACCGCGAGGAAGACAACTGGGGGCGCAAGTGGGCCAAGGCCTACCTGAACTTCGCGGCGGGGGAGAAGCGCGACTACCTCCGCAATCTCGGCGTGAAGTTCCTGCCTGTCGTCGGGTGGGCTGAGCGCGGTGAAGGGCGTGCCGACGGTCACGGTAACTCGGTACCCCGATTCCACTTGACCTGGGGCACAGGCCCCGAGATTGTCCGCGTTTTCGCAGAGCCGGTCGCTGAAGCTGCGAAGAAGGGGCTGGTGGAATACTGCCATCGCCACCGCGTTGATGAGGTGATTGTAGAAGATGGCCGCGCCGTCGGCGTGCGTGGCAAGATTCTGGTTCCCTGTGAATCTTTAGAGCGAGGAGTGGCGTCGTCACGCGAGGAAACAGGGGAAGACTTTGAGATCCACGGGTCGGCCGTGTGCATTGCGACGGGCGGTGTCGGTGGCAACCTGGAAGCCGTGCGTAAGTGCTGGCCGACCGAGCGCCTGGGCGAGATGCCGAAGGACATGGTTTGCGGTGTGCCAGAGCATGTTGACGGCCGTGGCATTGAGATTGCAGAGCAAGCCGGCGCAAACCTCGTCAACCGTGACCGCATGTGGCATTACACCGAGGGCATGAAGAACTGGAATCCAGTGTGGCCGAACCACGGTATCCGTATCATCCCGGGACCGTCGGCCATGTGGTTCGACGCAGAGGGAAACCGCCTGCCTGCGCCGTATATTCCGGGCGCGGATACTGTCGGCACGATGAAGCACATTCTGGCTACCGGACATTCCTACTCCTGGTTTGTGCTGAATAAGAACATCGTGGCCAAGGAGTTTATCTTCTCTGGCTCAGAACAAAATCCGGATCTGACGGACAAGGAGATTAAGAAGCTGATTGGCAAGGTGACCTCTGGTGTCGCCGCGCCCATTCAGGCGTTTATGGATAACGGCGAAGACTGGGTGGTTGCCGACGATTTGCCGAAGCTGGTCGAGGGGATGAACGAGATCGTGGAAGCGAGCTCGGGCGGAGAGTCTGGTTCGGGCAGCGAGTCCGGAGCTGCAGCGCCGAAGATTGACTTGGAGAAGCTTGAGGAGCAGATCCGTCAGCGCGACATGCAGACCGGCAATCCCTTCTCCAAGGACTACCAGGTCAATTACGTCAACGTGGCCCGGAACTTCCTCGGGGACAAAATCATCCGCTCTGTGCCGCCATCACCGATTTTGGATCCGAAGAACGGCCCGCTGATTGCTATTCGTCTGCGCATGCTGACCCGCAAAACGCTCGGCGGCATTGAGACGACCCTCGACGGTCAGTGCTTGCACCCCGACGGAACTCCCTTTGAGGGGCTCTACGCCGCAGGCGAGGCCTCTGGTTTCGGTGGCGGCGGCGTCCACGGCAACAACGCACTGGAAGGCACATTCCTGGGCGGCTGTATTTTCAGTGGCCGTCAGGCAGGCCGCGCGATGGCGGAAGTGGTTAAGTAGCTACCGCATACCGGCACGGTTCGGTGGAAGAATCCGCGACTACTCCAGCCCGATGGAGAATGCACTTTCCAGATCGTGCTGAGAGTAGGTGCGGAAAGCCAGCTGAGTCTGAGTGCGAATGACGCCGTCGACCTTGCTGATGAGGTTTGGAATGATTTCCGCCAAATCATCGTGGTTAGTTGCGCGCACCACGACGACCAGGTCCCAGTCGCCAGTAACGGAGTAGACCTCAGTCACGCCGTCGATCTCGACGATGGTCTCGGCGGCCTCCGGAATCTTGTCAGCTTCGACATCGATGGACACAATTGCGGTAATCAAACTCATGGCTGCCTTTCCTCGGAGTTTAAACGTTGGGCCCGCTGAGTAGCGTGGCCCGGACCGCAAGATACGCAAGATTACTCAAGATACTGCGGCCCGGAATTTCATTTCTGTCACGATTCTACTGATTTCCAGGAAACAGCCTGGAGGATCCTGACGAAAGGCGGTAAAAAGGGCGCTATGACACAAACCGCATTTCAGTCCAACCCAGTCCAGCTTTCCGGCGACCTGCCCCAGGTGGGCAACAAGGCTCCGGAGTTTACCCTCACCGGTGGCGATCTCGGGGAGGTCACCAAGGAGACCTTCGCTGGTAAGAAGGTCGTCTACAACATCTTCCCGTCTGTAGACACCGGTGTTTGTGCAGCTTCGGTGCGTCACTTCAACGAGGACGCTGCTGGGCTGGACAACACCGTCGTGGTTAATGTTTCGCGTGACCTGCCGTTCGCTCTCGGCCGCTTCTGCGCTGCAGAAGGCCTGGACAACGTTGAGGTTGCCTCGGATTTCCGCCACGGTTTCGGCGAAGCCTTCGGTGTTGTCCAGCAGGATGGCCCGCTCGCAGGTCTGCTTGCTCGTGCCGTAGTCATCACTGACGAAGAGGGCAAGGTTATTTACAACCAGCTGGTCGATGAGATCACCACGGAGCCGGACTACGACTCCGCGCTGGCTGCGCTGAAGTAATTAGCTAACTAGCTCGCAGCAGCAAGTAACCAGCTGGAATCGACGGGGCTCGTCGGCGGTCTCGCTAGGCTGTTGCCTGGCGCACTTCGCCGACGAGCTCTTCTAGTACGTCCTCCAGTGCAACGATTCCGTTGACAGAGTTCTTCGAAGTACTATTTCGCTCTGTCACCAAGGCGAAGTGAGCTTGCTCGCGCTGCATAAGCCGCATGACCGATTGGAGCTTGGCGTTCGGGCTGACGGTTGCGAAGGTGCGAATCAGATTCCGCGGGAAGGTCTGGTCGCGGTGACCGTCGTCAAGCGAAAGCAAATCCTTGACGTGAATGTAGCCGATGAAGCTGCCGTCGGTATCAGTGATGGGGAAGCGAGAAAATCGCGTGCGTGCGCTGAGCTCTTCGATGTCGGCGACAGTGGTGTCGGGGTCAATGGTGACGAGGGTGTCGAGTTCCATAGTGACGTCCGCGGCGGTGAGATGCTCGAAGCCGAGAGCTTTGTGAAGGAGTGCGAGCTCGTCATCGTCGAGAAGCCCCTGACGCCCGGACTCGGCGACGAAATCCTGCACCTGACTAGCGGTGAAGGAGGAATCGACCTCGTCCTTCGGAGTGGCGCGAAGAACCTTACGAACCACGATGTTCGAGGTCGTATTCATCGCCCAGATAACCGGGTTGAGTAGCCGCACAATCACATACAGCGGAATAGCCACGAACTTCGCTGTCGGGCTGGGGGCCGCAATAGCGATGTTCTTCGGCACCATTTCGCCGACAACCATGTGTAAGAAAGTGACGATCAGCAGCGCCAACACCAGCGCAACCACGTGGGCGGTGCCCGCGGGGAGTCCAAGTGCTGTCATGTAGGGCTCGAAGAAGTGTGCAATTGCAGGCTCACCGACGGCACCGATGAGCAGGGAACAGGCGGTAATGCCAAGCTGTGTTGCCGCCAGGGAGGCTGACACGTTTTCGATACCGCGCAGCGCGTACTTTGCGCTGGTAGAGCCGCTGACGGCATCCGGTTCAATTTGGTCGCGGCGAGCCGAGACCATCGCAAATTCAGTAGCGACAAACCAGGCATTGAGGGCTAACAGCAAAATAAGAGTAAGTAGTGGCATGTTTTAGCCCTCCTGTTCGCTGTTGTGCTCGACGTGGTTGTGACTGGTGCCTTCCTGATCGGCGCCTTCATCCCTGTGCGCGACCTTGTTGCCGACGCGGTCCACCTGGACACGAATACGGCCAACGCGGTGACGCGCCATGCGCTCTACTCGGAAGGCGACTTCAGCGGTGGTAGGCAAGTTTTCCTGATCGAGGTTTTCGTGGTCGGTGGCTTCGACCGTGACAGTGTCGCCGAAACGCGGCATGCGATCTAAGCGCTCGGTAATAAATCCGCCAATCGTGTCGGATTCGTCGCCCTCCGGCAAAACCAGATTCAGAATCTCTCCCAGCTCATCCGGGCGCATGAGACCGGAAATAATCACCGTATTGGGGCTAATCCGCCTGTAGAGCAACGAACGATCGTCCTGTTCATCATCGATTTCACCGACGATTTCCTCAACGAGGTCCTCCAACGTCACAATACCGTCCGTGCCACCGTACTCATCGACGACAACCGCGAACTGGTATGCATCCTCACGCAATTGACGCATCAGCGGATCAAGTGTGGTCGAATTGTTCACCACGAGTACATCTTTGGCCAGGCTCGCAGCTGACGTCGTCAAGCGTTGTGCGTGTGGCACGCTGAGCAGGTCTGTGTAGTGCACCACGCCGCGAATGTCGTCGACACTATTGCCAACGACGGGGAAGCGTGCATGTCCAGAATCTGCGACGACCGTCAGCATCTCTGCGACGCTTTGATCTTCGATAAAGATAATCTGCGTGCGTGGCGTCATCACATCAGCCGCCGTGCGCTCGCCGAACTCAATCGATCGCGCCACCAACTCGGCGGTCTGCGGGTTAATCTTTCCTTCATCGCTAGAGTGCGTGACGACGGCACGGAGTTCCTCCGCGGTTCTGGCACTGGCAACCTCTTCCTCAGGGGAGAAGCCGAGCCGTTTTAGTACCCAATTAGCCGCGCTGTTGAGCAGCCAGACCAGCCAGCCGAATGCGAACATGAAGGCATTCTGCGGCCTGACCACGAGGTTTGCGACTTTCGTGGGCTCGGCGATGGCCCAGTTTTTGGGAACGAGTTCGCCAAAGACCATTTGAGTGAAGGTTGCGATAATGAAAGCGCCCGTAGTGCTGATTGCAGTGACGGTGGCGGGAGAGACGCTAGTGCCACCAAAAGCGGCTTCGAGGAGCACGCCGAGGGAAGGTCCGGTAAGGAAACCAGCGACGAGGCTGGTGACCGTAATTCCCAGCTGTGCGCCGGAGAGGTTAGTAGAGGTGCGTGATAGAGCACGGTCTACTAAATATGCGGACTTTGAGCCGGAGTCTGCGGCCTTCTTGACGTCGTTTCTGTTAACCGTGAGGTAGGAAAACTCGACAGCAACGAAAACTGCGTGGGCGAAAACGAGGAAAAGAAAAGCTGCGAATACAATGAGCGCGGATACAATCACGCGGCATCACCTGGAGTGTTTGCTGCGTTCGCTGAGGATGTTGCGGTTGCTACGGTTATTGCGCTTACTGCGGCTACAGAGAGCCCGTTTACCTTGGCTCGAGGCTCAGGGTCGTCGGACGAGTCAGCTCTATCTGACGTGTCTGACGTATCGGGTCTGTCGGAGCTACTGGATGTGTCTGAGAAATCAGGCATGAGGGAATTTTACTAAAAATTCCTGAATAGCCGTGTAGCGAAAATCAATTCTTTGCTGAGTGGGCATGGCGGTGCGGGTTGGCGGGACAGTCTGACTGACTGGCTGGCTGGTTAGGCCTGACGACAATGGCGCATCGGCGGTAATGGGGAGAGTAAGCCCCTAAGGTCAAAATGTCATAATGTATATTATCGGACAAGTATTGACAGTGGTTAGGCCTGGAGGCTCCTGAATCTCTAGGGCTGCCACGTTTTCCGCCCCGTTCTACCTTGGCGCTTGATCCATGCTGTCGGGCTTATTGTTTATTGGTCTTGGTGTCTGCTACAAGCTCATCCGCGTTGCGGACGGCAATCTCTTCCCGCAGTCGCTTGTTCTGCCACAGCGTCATGCCAATCAGAAATATGCCAACAGCCACGAGCCACCACACGCCCTTGTAGGCCACGAATGCAATGAAGATAATCAGTAGCACCATTCGCACCTTTCGTGCGAGCAACATTGCTTCGTAGGTGTTCATATTGTTGCGGCTCCCAATTGGCCTATCAAAATTGTTTTTGGCGGGACTTCTGCGGTGTGTGACTAAATAGCTTTATTACGTCACAGTGACGAAACGGGGCATATTTTCGCTGGCTAGAAGCCTCTTTTAGATTCGTTCTCGTGCGATCCATCTTTAGATGGCCGTGCCTGCTAGCCGAAACCTACGCGTCCTGCTTCTCCGCGACAATGCGTAGATTGAGTTCGCCGTTCTCCTCGATGGATGCAGCTACAAACTGTGGCAGGCGCACGTTGTAATCCAGGCGGTTGATTGGCAAGGTGCCCGACAGCAAAACCAGGTTTTCGGTACGAGCGGCCTTCATTGGCACGGTGACATCATTGGTGACACCGCGAATGGTCAGGCGTCCCGGAATCTCGATATTTGCCCATTGGCCGTTATCTGGAATGCTTGAAATATCGAGCGGCTCTGCAAGCTCAAACTTAGCTTCTGGGTACTGCTCAACGCTGAAAATATTGTTGCGGACATTGATGTCACGACGTTCAATATCGCTAGTCAGAGTTGCCATGTCAACAACAACGGATGCGTCCTCAAGGTTGTCGTTAGCAACCTTCAGCTCGCCAGTGACATCGTGGGTGGAACCGGACGTCGTCCGCCTACTGCCTGGCAGCACCTCGTTAAAAGTAAAGCCAACGGAGGTGTTTTGTGAGTTATCGCCACCGACAATCTTCCAGGTGCCATTCGCGTCAGTCGTTGCTGCAGGCAGCTCGTTAGCCTCGAAATCCCCAGTACGCACCCCTTCATGCGTGAAAACGCGATACAAAACTGGTCCCACAATAACAATTGCGAGCGCAACAACTGCAACGGCTATCAAAGTAATAATTGATTTACGGACACCAGAATTCATAGTGCTCATCCTATCCTTTTAATCCGCTATGGGATAAACCGTTCCACCTCACGCGTTTTCATAATCAATTCCTGCGTAATCTCCTGTAGGACGGCGGTCTCCATGTCGTCGTCAAGCGCGGTGCGCAAGTCTTCGGCGAGACAACGTACTTCGAAGAGCCCGTCCCCTATTCGCTTTACGACGTCACCGCCCGCCGGCCTACTCGTGGCATCGGCGGTCTTCAGCGTGAGATCCGAATTGATTCGTTCGGCAATCGGCCTGGAGGCGCCTTTTGCTACGCCGGTGCGTTTTTCATACGCGCGCTGCCGGCAGGCTTGGCTGCAGAATTTGCGCCGGCGACCGCGGATGGCGACCTCCATTTCGCGGCCACACCACTGGCAATTGGCGATAGTTGTGCTCGGCTTTTGATCTGACACAGAAGTCAATTATGGCATGAATGCTGACTAAGGCGTTATAATGTGTGGTCTAATATTTCTACCAAAGGGGGCACGTTCCACATGGCAGATCGAGTTCTTCGTGGCAGTCGCATGGGCGCCGTTTCGTATGAGACCGATCGCGATCATGACCTCGCGCCGCGAATGATGGTCCGCTACCGCACTGAATCCGGTGAGATCTTCGAGGTCCCATTCGCGGATGACGCGGAAATTCCAGGTGAATGGCTGTGCAAGAATGGCCAGATTGGTGAGCTGGTTGAAGGCGAAGGCACCGAAGCTAAGCCGGTGAAGCCGCCGAGGACTCACTGGGACATGCTCCGTGAGCGCCGCTCCATTGAGGAGCTCGATGTGCTGTTGGATGAGCGCGTTGACTTGCTGCGCAAGCGTCGTCGTAACGCCGCTCGCCTGCTGAAGGCTCAGAAGGAAGCCGAAGAGGCAGAGAAGAACGCTTAAGGTTTGAGCTGGTTAGGTTCGAACTTTAGAGCTTTGTGGCCGTCGATCAAACACTGAAATTCGGGTCCGGATAAGGTTTTGCTCCTTATTCGGGCCCGTTTTTCGTTGGTGGCTGGCTGCGGCGGGCCGAGCCGAGTTACTGACTGCGTTTATGACAAAAATGGCCTGAAAAATGGCCTGAAACTGTCATAAACTAAGTCAGTTTCACATTTGCAGCCTGCAGTCATACAGGCAGCCTGCATTCGTACATGCAGCCCGTATTCATACATGCAGCCCGCAATTTTTGTGGTCGCAATCTTTGGGGGTTGCCCTACTTGCGGAATCGCTGCTTAAACTCGTGACCAGCCAGGCGACCAATCTCAGATCCCAGGTTTTTTACCTGCTGTGAGCGGTGCTTGAATCCCCACTTGGTGACCTGCAGCAGAGACTGCTTCACAAAGCTGCCATCCATCTTGGACTCGCCGTACTCGCGCTCAGTAAAGGTGATCGGAACCTCTTCCACCAGGAAGCCCGCCTGCACAGCCTCAAAGGCGAGCTCGGTCTGGAACAGGTACGCAGCCTTGCCAATGTTCTCGAGATCGAGGGTCTCGAGAACTTCCCGTCGATAAGCACGGTAGCCAGCGGTGATATCCGAGATGCCTGCGCCGAGCGCCAGCGAGATGTAGAAGTTGCCGCCGCGGGAGAGAACCTGACGGCTCATTGGCCAGTTGACGGTCTTGCCTCCCGGAATGTAGCGGGAGCCGATGACGACATCGGCGCCGTCCTCGAGCTTCTCCAGCAGCAGATGGAACTGCTCTGGTGCGTGGGAGCCGTCGGCATCCATCTCGCAGAGAACCTCGTAGTCGCGCTCGAGACCCCAAGCGAAGCCCGCGCGGTACGCACCCCAGAGACCGCCCTTGCCCTCGCGGTGCAGGACGTAGATGTGCTCTTTCCCGTTGTTGTCCGCCTTGTCAGCGGCAGCGATTTCATCGGCGAGCTCTCCGGTGCCGTCTGGTGAAGAGTCATCGACAACCAAAATGTCGACGCTCGGCTCCGCTGCGCGCAGGCGTGCAATCACGCCCGGCAGGTTTTCCCGCTCGTTGAAAGTGGGAATGACAACCAGCGTCGACTCATTTAGGGCAGTCACTCGTGATTCTCCTTAGTGCATATTCTGCTCAGTATCCCGGCCATCAACTTCATCTGCGCCTGCCCTGGCATCTCCGCCACGGCGACGCAGGACGGCACCAACCACACAAAGAATACCGAATGCAGTCAGTAGACCTTCAATCCACGTCCCGAAGCGGGCTGCAAAAGTCAGGTGGGAGTACTGAGGCAAAGTCTCGGTGAGCACTTTCTGTTCGAAGATTTTGCTTTGCTTTACGACGTCTCCGTGCGCATCCACAATAGCGCTCACACCGCTGGTTGCGGCGACGGCCGTGGAGCGTTGGAACTCCATGGCTCGCATGCGGCTCATGGCCAGCTGTTGGTAAGTCATATCGGTGAAACCGAAGGTGGCGTTATTCGTGGGTGTGGCAAGCATAGTTGCGCCGTGGTTGACCGCGTTGCGGAAGGCACCGTCGAAAACCACTTCGTAGCAGGTGGCCAGGCCCAGGTTGACCTTTTTTAAACCATCGGTGCCAGGTGTTGTGACCACAGCATCGCCGTTGCCCGGGGTCATGTCTCCGGCGTGATCGACCATGTCGGAAAAGTGACGGAGTAGTTCGCGGAATGGCATGGTCTCGCCGAAGGGCTGGAGATAGATTTTCTCGTGCTGGTCGCCGGGGCCGGTCTTTGGGTCCCAGACCACCATGGTGTTTTGCACCCCATTGGTGTAGGTAAAGGTGCCGACCACGATGGGGGCGCCAATATTCATCGCGGCGTTTTCGATAATGCGTGCCGCTTCCCCATCCGTAAACGGGCTGACATCGGAGGAGTTTTCAGGCCAGATGACGATGTCCGGCTGCTGTTCCTTACCTTGGTGGACACGTCGTGCCAGTTCATTGGTGGCATCGGCGTGGTTCTGCAGTACTGCGCGGCGCTGGGCATTGAACTCCAAACCGAGGCGAGGAACATTGCCCTGGATAACCGCGACACGGGCGTTGTCAGCGGCCGTAGGTTCAGGCAGTGGTTGGGTCCACGCAGGAAGAGCCCAGCCGACGATTAACGCCCCCACCAAAAGCGCAGCGGAGGTTGCGTAGGAACGTAGCGTGAGCGCGACCAGTCCCGCACCAACGCAAGCAGCGAGGAAAGTGACCAATGCAGTGCTGCCGATTGCCACTGCTGGGGCCAGCGGGCCGTCGACTTGCCCCCAGGCAACGCGGAGCCAGGGGAAGCCTCCGAAAGGCCAGCGGGCCAGCAGCGCCTCCCCTGCCACGAGCGCAGCGGCCATGCCAGGGAGCTTCAGCGCGAGGGGGAAACTGGATTGGGCAATCAGCCACATCGCAAGCGCCGCCGGAATTGTGAGGAGACCCAGCACAATTGAGAGCGCCACGTAGGGGCCAATACCGACGAAGGAGCCGATCCACGGCAGTGAGAAAAGCGCCGTCGCTGTTGCCCAGCTGAAGCCCCCCACTACGCTGGATTTCCAATCGGCTGCGCAGAAGAAGGCAAAAATGAGCAGGGCGAGGCCGACCCAGGCGGTCCACCACCAGCTCAGGGGTGCGTAGCTTAAGAATTGCAATCCACCAGCGAGGATTGCAATGAAGGCGAGAAGGAAGCGCTGCTTTAGTGGGGTAAGCGCGCGAAAGCGCGCCTGCCAGCGACTCGGATTCTCCGGAGTGTCTTTCGAAGCGTCTTTCGGAGCAAAGTCCCCGTGCTCGCTGGAGCGCGCTTGACGGTTAGTGTGCACTTGTATAAAAGAACTCTCTACGTCCGCGAGTATTCGAGTTAGCGCTTGTCGCTGTCGTCCTGGTCATCATCCCAGGCGTTGTCCGGCGCCGGTGGCACGATTTTATCCTGTGGGAAGCTCTTGCCATCCGCGCCCGGGAAACCACCAGAGAATCCAGGGAACCCCGAAAAGCCGCCAGCACCAGCGCCAGCTCCTGGAGTACCTGGGTTCATGCCGTACTGAGAGACCACCATCATGCTGCGGTCACTGAAGTTGCGGAGTCCGTTGAGCAGCGCCACCGATCCGCTCTTACGAATCAGCCAGCGAGTCGGCGGTAGCACCATGAGGAAACCAACAACGGTGGTGACGACGCCCGGCAGGGCAATCAGCCACGAGCCAACCAATAGAATTGCCGAGTCAGCCACAAAGTGTCCCGCGCCCTTTGCCGAGCGCTTGATTGCCTCCTCCGGATGCTTCTGTCCGTACTCGGTAAGAGTACGAGAAGTATCCAGCAGCAACTTCTGGTAGATGCGCTTGAACTCGATAGCGGCGAAGACCAACCCCACAATGAACAGGCCCAAAACCAATAGGACGGTCCAGCCGTAGCCAATCCATTCACCGAGTGCGATAAAGGCCGCAATCTCGACAATGAGGTAAATAATTGTGAACCACTTGCTCATAGTTCCCCAGTGTAACCGCCACTAGATGAGCAAGTGGTTAGGGCTATCGGCCGGTTCTCTTGTCGTCATCTAGCCGGCTGTAGCGGCAAGTTAGATGACGACTAGCGCTCGCCTACCGGTCAGCTCGCTCCTCCAAGTCGCCCTCTGTATCCAGGTAGGTCTGGCGCAACAGATCCATGCGTTCCTGGTCAGGGTTTTCCCACATACCGCGCTCGGCGGCCTCCATCAGGCGCTCGGAAATATCGTGCAGAGCCCACGGATTCGACTGTTCAAAGAACTCGCGGTTTTCCGGGTTCGCAACGTACTCGTCGGTAAGCGTTTCGTACATCCAGTCATCCATGACCTGTGCCGTCGCGTCGTAACCGAAGAGGTAATCGACCGTTGCAGCCATTTCGAAGGCACCCTTGTAGCCGTGGTTACGCATGGCTTGCATCCAGCGTGGGTTGACTACGCGGGCTCGGAAGACACGTCGCGTTTCCTCGTGCAGGGTGCGGGTGCGCACGGCGTCCGGGCGCGTGGAATCGCCCACATACGCCTCTGGAGCGGAACCCGTCAGCGCACGGACCGTGGCGATCATGCCACCGTGGAACTGGAAGTAGTCATCGGAGTCGGCGATGTCGTGCTCACGGGTATCGGCATTCTTCGCGGCAACCTGAATACGGCGGTAGGCCGTCTTCATATCGTCAGCAGCCTCTTCCCCATCGACACCGCGACCATAGGCGTAGCCGCCCCAGGTCGTGTAAACCTTCGCCAGATCCGCGTCATCGCGCCAGGAACCGGAATCGATTAGCTGCAGCAAACCAGCTCCATAGGTGCCCGGCTTGGAACCGAAGATACGGCGCGGACGCTCCTGCTGGTCGGCCTTCGCATGTGCGCGCACGTAGTTGTCCTCATCGGATTCATCAAGCTTGACGACGAGCTGAAACGCATCATCCAAAAGGTCGATAACATGCGGAAACGCATCACGGAAGAAACCGGAAATACGGACGGTCACGTCAATGCGCGGGCGTCCCAGTTCCTCTAGCGGAATCGGCTCAAGGCCGACGATACGGCGAGATGCGTCATCCCACACCGGATGCACACCAATCAGCGCGAGCACCTCGGCGATGTCATCGCCGGAAGTACGCATTGCGGAAGTGCCCCACACCGACAGGCCAACCGACTTGGGATACTCGCCGTGGTCGGCGCGATAGCGCTCAATCAGACCATCGGCGAGGTTGACACCGGTTTCCCAGGCCAGGCGTGACGGCACCGCCTTGGGGTCTACCGAGTAGAAGTTGCGGGCAGTCGGCAGTACGTTGACCAGACCGCGCAACGGCGAGCCGGAGGGGCCAGCCGGAACGAACTCGCCGTCCAAGGCCGAAAGAATGCGCGGAATCTCCTCGCTGGTAGCGGCCAGGCGCGGGAGAATTTCGTCGCGGGTGAACTGCAGCAGCTCGACAACCTGATCGAGGCCGTTCGGTGCCGCGATATCGGCAAATTCCTCGGAGTCGAGAACATCAGCCGCGATCTGTGCCACTGGTTGGTCAGGATTCTTCACCACGGCGGTTACCAACGCCGTAGCCAGTGCATCGATGGAGTCCACAGTGTGGCGCTCGTCGGTGCCGTCCTCGGCCAGGCCGAGAGCTTCGCGCAGGCCCGGCAGCGTCTGCTTGCCTCCCCACAGCTGGCGGGCGCGCAGCATGGTGGTCACAGTGCCGATCAGGGATTCGTCTTCCGGTGCCTGGCTGAGTACGTGGAGGCCACCGCGGATGGCGACGTCCTTAATCTCGCAGAGCCAGCCGTCGACATGCATGAGCATGTCATCGAAGACCTCCTCGTCCGGACGCTCGTCCCAACCGAGGTCGCGGTCCATCTTCGCGGCGGTCAGCAGCGTCCAAATCTCCTGGCGAATAGCCGGCAGCTTGGCTGGGTCCATGGCGGAGATGTTCTGGTGCTCGTCGAGAAGCTGCTCCAAACGGGTGATGTCGCCGTAGGACTCGGCGCGGGCCATCGGCGGAATGAGGTGGTCGACAAGCGTGGCGTGAGCACGACGCTTGGCCTGTGTGCCCTCGCCCGGGTCGTTGACCAGGAAGGGGTAAATCATCGGCAGCTCGCCGATGGCAGCATCCGGGCCACAGGAGGCGGAAAGACCGACGGTCTTGCCCGGCAGCCACTCCAGGTTGCCGTGCTTGCCCATGTGAACCACGGCATCGGCGCCGAAACCGCCCTCCGACTGCGGCAGCGACAGGAAGCGGTAGCAAGCCAGGTAGTGATGCGTCGGCGGTAGGTCTGGATCGTGGTAGATACCCACCGGGTTGTCACCGAAACCGCGCGGTGGCTGCACCATGACCACGACATTGCCGAAGGTCAGGCCCGCAATATAGATGTCCTGGGTATCCGGGTGGACGTACAGGGTGCCCGGCGCGGCACCCCACTTGTCCTGCATGTCGGAGCGGAGTTCCTCCGGCAAGGTAGCGAAGAACTTCTCGTAGGTCGCAGCGGGCAGGCGGAGCTCGGCTGCCTCCATAACTTCCTCGGTCAGCCAATCCGGGTCCTGGCCGCCGGCATCGATGATGGCGTGCATGAACGCATCTGGTTCATCGGCGCCGTCCTCGGCGGTGGCGTATCCGGGGATTTTGGTGGTGTCGCCGAGGTTGTATCCGGCGTCGGCAAGCGCGTGCAGCACCTCTAACGTGGATGCTGGTGTGTCCAGGCCGACGGCGTTACCGATGCGGGCGTGCTTGGTCGGGTACGCAGAGAGCATGACGGCGATGCGCTTGTCAGCGTTGTCGATGTGGCGAAGTGCGGCGTAGCGGGTAGCGATGCCGGCGAGGCGGTCGCAGCGCTCAAGGTCAGGGACGTAGGAAATGAGCTCGTCGGAGTCGATTTCCTTAAACGAGAACGCGACCGAGATGATGCGGCCGTCGAATTCGGGGACGGCGACCTGTGTTGCGACGTCCAGCGGTGACAGACCCTCGTCGTTGTCTTCCCATGCCGCCTTGGAGGATGTCAGAGCCAACCCCTGGATGATGGGGATGTTGAGGTCTGCGAGTGCGGCGACATCCCAGCCGTCGTCGTCTTGACCGGCCTGCGCGAGTGCCGGGCGGTTGCCACCAGCGGCGAGCACCGTGGTGATGAGCGCGTCGCAGGATGCCATCTCTGCTAACAGCTCATCGCTGGCGGTGCGCAGGGACGCGGCGAAGATGGGCTTGGCGACGTAGCCGCGAGCCTCGACTGCGTCAGCGAGCGCCTCAATGTAGTGCGTATTTCCAGCCAGGTGTTGGGCGCGGTAATAGATAATGCCGACGGTGCCACGCGAATCTTCCGTGGCCACCTTGGAGTCGCGCTCCAGGAAACCCCAGGCCGGCATGCGAGTGGGCTCTTCAAAGCCAAGACCGGTCAGAAGCAGCGTGTCCGACAGGAAATTGTGCAGCTGTGCGAGGTTTTTTGCGCCGCCTTCCGCCAGGTAGATGTGCGTTTGCGTGGTGACGTTTGCGGGAACCGTCGAGTACTCGGTGAGTTCGGCATCGGGCGCCTGCTCACCCGAGACGAGGACGGTGGGAATACCGGAGTTCACAAAGTAGTCGATGCCGGATTCCCAGGCGCGGCGGCCACCGAGAAGTCGGATGATGACGACATCGGCGCCGTCGGCAAGCGTGGGCAAATCATCGTCGAGCAGACGCGCCGGGTTTGCCCAACGGTAGGACACCTCCGGGTTGGCCTGAGCGGCCGCGCGGGCGGACAGAAGGTCGGTATCCGAGGTCGACAGCAGCAGAATCACGGTGTAGTCATTCACTTCCTGGGGAGCAACGCGTCCCCGGTCGGCGGGAGTCTGCCTTTTAACCGATGACGAGGTCTGACTGTGACAGTGGCGCGACCGTGCGGATTTTCACCGAGCTTCTCGTCAGTGGCATGGCAGTGGATTTCTCCATCACTCTACTGCAGCGTCTATTGCTAGAGTTCCAGCGACTGCTCCGCCGGCTGATCTGGGAAGTGGGACCAGAGGAAGTCGGTGGCATTAGTCAGTTCCGCGAGCATGGGAACGATATGGTTTAGGCCTGTCTTCGGCAGCAGAGGCGAAGTCGTGTTTTCGACGTACTCCAGGTCGGTGAACCCGAGATTCAGCCAAGCATCACGTAGCTTGCGGACCTGGTTGATGGGGATGATGTCATCGTGCTCACCTGAGTAGAGGTACACCGGGGCATTCGGTACGAAATTGCCGACGCGCTGGCGTGCGAGTTCTTTCTGCACCGGCTCGTAGCGCTTAATCATCTCACTGAGCGACTCACCGCTGGTGGTGTACTGGTCAGTGGTCTCAAACGAGTGATGGAAACCCAAGCCGCCTGCGCAGTAGTTGCCAACGTTGTCCAGCAGTTCTTTGCCTTCAGGGCTGATTTCTTCTTTGAGGACACGGCGCAGCTCCGGATCTTTATCCAGGACAGAGTTGATTGCCAATGCAATCGCAGCGGTCAGGGTCGTACCATCAATCTGGTCGAGAACGTTTGCGAGGTCGGACGGTGGGCCGCCGGCGGCAGAAGCGGCGACGTTGAGCTCCGGGGCGTAGACACCTGCACGCTCAGCAGCTGCAGCGGCTGCGGAGCCACCCTGGGAGTAGCCATAGATTCCCACGGGCGCCTTTTGATCCACGCCTAGCTCGTGGGAGGCAGACACGGCATCAAACAGTGACTGTGCCGAGGCGATATTGTCGACGTAGTCCTGGTTGCCCTGGTCATTGCGGTGGTGGTCAATCATCACCACAGTTGCACCTCGCTTCAAGTTCGCGACCATCGGAATCGTCTCGTATGGAGCAATAATGTCCATCGGACCGAACTCAATCTTCAGCCCGGTCTGCGAGGAGATCGACGGGTCGCACTTTTCCGCGCCACCCTGCGTGCCCGGCGCGATCGCCACGACCGGACGCGGACCGCTGCCCTTCCACTCTGTCTTCGGAGTTACCACAATGGCCGTGTCCACACTGGGATTGCCGAGGGAATCCGTGGAGTTGTAGTGAATACGCTTGGCATCCACATTCCACAGCTTGCCGTTCACCATCATCTCGGCATCCTCGCTGTTGACTAGCGTGCCGGCATTCGCCGCGCGCGACGGGGTCAGCGGCAGAGAATTCAGCGGAGAGACTGCGGCCACGCGTGCCTGTTCCGGGGTCAGCTGCCTGCCTGTGCCCTCGTTGCCAGACTGCTCATCGTCCTTCTCGATGCCGAGTAGCCTCTCTACATTCGGGTTCGGTACATGACCGAAACCAGGCAATTCGCGGTTTGCACTTGACGACGACACTTTATCCGCCAGCCCACTATCTGACAGGCCCGGCACGCTTAGTGGCTGAGCGTTTGCAGGTGTAGCCAGGCCGATGGTCATAAGACCCGCAAGCGCTACCCCGATTCCCGTTCGGGTTGTGCGACCGTTTCGTCGTGAAGCAGCGCGCGTCTGTGTTGAGGCATGGCCGATGCCGGCGGTGCCGTGTGTGAGTGCTTCAGCGTCGTGATGTGGCATGAAATCTCCTGAATAACCCCAGATTGAAAACCCAATGAAGACTTCCCTTAATTCGGCGGAAGTTAGGTTATGGAAATAATAAGGTTTTGAAAAAGGAAATCGGTGGATTTAGTGAAGAATTTGTATGTTTTTTGCACGGGGCTATCAAAACTCCACTTCAGAATGGTTTCGTTGGGCTGAAAAGGTCCGGATAATAAGCCCCTGTTTTCGGGGGCTCAGCTCTGTGCTTGTTTGCGTATTCTTGGAAGTATGACTGCATCTGATCAAGGAGCTCGCACTCGTCAGGACGGTTGCCCCGGCACCCGAAAGGTTCATATCGCAGCTGATGGCGCAATTGGTCGCCTTCGCTTCCCCGGAGGCTTCCTTCCCGCGCCGGGCTTTGCCGTACTCGCCGATTTGGCCGAGAATTTCGGCGACGGCGATATTCACTTCACTTCTCGCGGCAATGTTCAGATCCGTGGCATCACTAACACCGGCGCATTCGCCGATGCCGCAGAAGAGGAAAAGCTGGTTCCCTCCACGAGCCACGACCGCGTGCGCAACGTTCTTCAGTCGCCACTGTCCGGTCGCGTCGGCGGCAAGGCCGATGTCCGCGACCTGGTTCAAGAGTTCGACGCGGCGCTCATTGCGGAGCCGTCGCTGGCAACACTTCCTGGCCGCACGCTCATGGCTTTCGACGACGGCCGTGGTGATGTCCTCGGTGAGCGCCCCGACTTCGGCGTTGTCGCCCACGATGAGAACACGTTCGAACTCATCATTGGTGGCGCGACCTCGGGGCTTATTGTTTCGCGTGACGACGTCGTGGGAGCTCTAATCACCACAGCGAAGGTGTGGAATGACAGCCGTGGTACAGCCTGGCGCATCGCGGAAGCCGATGCGGCCGAGCGCGTTGCCGATGGCGTAGTCGACGAACTGGGCGAGCGAGCTCGGCGCCAGGAACCGACCCCGGCTGAGAGCTTCGATGCCACCGCCGGGCTATCCCGCCAGATCGGTTGGATTGACCAGCCGGATGGGCTGGTTAGCCTGGCCGCGGGGCTGCGCTTTGGGGTACTTCCGGCACGTCTGGCCCGAGCGATTTCGCATACGCAGGTTCCCGTGCACATCACTCCGTGGTATTCGCTGATCCTGCACGATTTGGAAGAGGAAGTTGCCGAACAGGTTGTCAAGGTTTTGGCGCCCAATGGCCTAATCTTCGACCGGAAGTCCACCTGGCTGCGCGTCAGCGCCTGCACCGGTCGCCCCGGTTGCGAAAAGTCGCTGGCTGACACCCGAGGTGATGCCGCTCATGCAATTGCCGATGACCGCCTGCCCGAGGGGCGCGTGCACTTTTCTGGTTGTGAGCGCCGCTGCGGCAAACCCAAAGGTGGTTACTTCGACTATCTCGCCACCGGGGACGGAGAATATGAAGTCACTGCTGTGGACTAGGCTTTAAGCCTATGAAGCGCTTTGAGTACAACACCGACGGTGCGGATATTTACCGCAACTCATTTGCCATCATTCGCGAAGAAAGCGATCTTTCCCGCTTCGACGCCGATGAGGAAACCGTCGCTGTCCGAATGATTCACGCAGCAGGTCAGACCGACTTGGCTAAGGACATCGTCTTGTCCGCGGGAGCTGTGCGCGCAGCCCGCCAGGCTCTCGAAGAAGGCGCTCCTATTTTCACCGATGTCAACATGATTGCCTCGGGTATTACCCGCAAGCGCCTACCTGCCGACAACGAGGTCATTTGCCTGCTACGTGATGAGCGCGTCCCCGAACTGGCTCAAGAACTCGGCACCACTCGCACGGCTGCTGCCGTGGAGCTGTGGAAGCCTCGACTAGAGGGAGCGGTCGTCGCCATCGGTAACGCTCCCACTGCCCTCTTCCACCTGCTCAATCGCATCAATGAGGGATCCTTCCCCATGCCCGCTGCCATTTTGGCCATGCCGGTCGGCTTCGTTGGTGCGGCGGAATCCAAGCAAGCCACTATCGACTCCGGTGCCGAAAACCCGGAGCTGAAGTACATCACCGTCACCGGCCGTCGCGGCGGCTCGGCTATCACCTGTGCTGCCCTCAATGCCATCGCCACCGCAAAGGAGATTCTCTAAACCATGTCCGGCTCCTACAGCGCTCAGCCTGGTCATCTCTACGGCATCGGACTCGGCCCCGGCGACGCAGGTCTCATTACACTTCGCGGTGCCGACATCATCCGCACAGCCGATGTCATCGCCTACCATGCCGGGACTCACGGACGTTCCACGGCGCGTTCAATCGCCGCCGAACTGATTGACGCGCGTGACGACGCTGCCGTGGAAGAGCAATTGCAATACCCGGTGACCACCGGGCGTCCGGCCGACTACCGCGAGCAGCTCGCCGGTTTCTATGCACAGGCCACTGCCCGCCTGCATGAGCACTTGGCCGCGGGGCGAAGTGTTGCGGTGCTCTCGCTCGGTGACCCGATGCTCTATAGCTCTTACCAGCACCTGCATCACGCCCTCAGCGAGGACTTCCCCACTGAGATTGTCCCCGGAGTGGCCAGCATTACTGCGGCGGCAGCAGAGATCGGTCAGCCGCTCGGCGAGGCTACCGAAATCGTCAGCGTTGTTCCCGCCACCGCCGATTCCGAGCGGATCGCTGCGGTTCTTGACGCTTCAGACTGTGTAGTCATTATGAAGCTGGGGAAAAACGTTGAGAAGGTTCGTACAGCGTTGCAGGCCGCTGGCATGCTCGATCGCGCCTATGTTGTCGAGCGAGCAACCATGAATGAGCACACCAGCTACCCGCTGGCCGATGCCGACCCGGAGAAGGTTCCCTACTTCGCAGTGGCCGTCGTGCCTTCCGCTGTCTACGGCACTAAACGGAGTGTTTCTGGGGTGCCTTCGCCAGCCGATGATGCAGCGACCGGTGCAGCCACCGATACAGCAACTGAGTCGGCTCCCCCAGCGGTCGGTGAAGTCGTAGTTGTCGGCCTTGGCCCGGGTGCTGAACGCTGGACTACCCCAGAAGTCACCGAGGAATTGGCACGGGCCACGGATCTGGTTGGCTACTCCACCTACATCAACCGAGTTCCTGAGCGCGCCGGGCAACGCCGTCATCTCTCAGATAACCGCGTTGAGGCAGAGCGAGCCACTATGGCGCTGGATATTGCCAAGCGCGGCGGTCGAGTTGCGGTGGTCAGCTCCGGTGACCCTGGAGTCTTCGCGATGGCGGCCGCAGTGTTGGAAGTCGCTGACGACGATATGTGGCGAGGCATCCCCGTGCGAGTCGTGCCGGGCATGACTGCGGCTCAGGCCGTCGCAAGTCGAGTCGGTGCTCCCCTCGGCCATGATTTTGCGATGCTCAGTCTCTCCGACAGGTTGAAGCCCTGGGAGGTCGTCGTTAAGCGAGTGCGTGCCGTAGCAGGCGCAGACATGGCGTTTGCGGTCTACAACCCGGCATCCAAGTCGCGGAGATGGCAGATCCGAGAGCTGCGCGCATTGGCCATGCAGTACCGCGAGCCAACAACGCCGGTGATTGTGGCGAGGGCAGTCGGCTCTGAGCAGGAAAACGTTACCGTGACCACGCTGGCGGAATTCGACCCGGATGTCGTCGATATGCGAACCATGGTGATTATCGGTTCGTCGTCGACAAAAGCGTATCGGGCTGGCAAGACCACTCGGGTCTACACCGCACGTCACTACGGTGAGGGCGGCACCAGCGGGACAGGCGAGTTGCTGCGTTAGTTCTGGAATTTCCAGCACACATCTGAGCTATTAAATATCGGTGCACGAATGAAAAGAAAGATTATTCGCGCGGCTGCCAAACGCGTAAAAGTGATATTGCCGAATTGAGATTTAGCGGCCAGGGTCAAATACGGTTCTATTTGCTTAAATGACTACCACTTTTGTTTACCCCTTTCTTAGCGGGGCTACTTATTTAATCGGGAGATATTTCTAAGCGTGGCTCGATTCCAGTGTTATGCTCGGGGCAATCACCGACGTTAAAGGAGGTTTAGGTGATAGGAAAAAAGTTCTTCTAGTGGAATCTGCCCTTATTTTAGCGGGTATCATCTTTTCACCCGTTGCTAGCGCTGAGGAACCTGCACGTCCCGTGGCAGCTCAGGCTGAATCACTTTATAGGGCAATTGATGAAGGTCGCCTTTCGATGGCGGAGTTGGATAACCACCAAAAAAGCCTTCTGCGAGCCTATACAACTCCGGGTGAGTTGATTGTAAAACGATTGCCACAGCCGTCGAATCTTTCAACGAAGCTTTTTGCGCAGGACGAGGCTGACTACTGCCGAAAGGATGGTGCCCGGTTTGAGCAAAAGGCTGTTATGGGTAACACCCTATACACTTACTGGCAGACTGTTGAAATCTGCGGAACCCCAGGTAAAAAGATTAAGAATGTCAAAGTCCTTGATCACGGTGGGGAAACCAGTACTCCTACATGGTCGTATAGGGGTTCGGCCTCGAATCCAGCTTCGTATGCTGTAGGGGCAGGTTGGTTCGTGCGAACTTCGGAGAACTTTGAGCAGTCCATTGTGGTTGACGGCATTGGGGCAGGTCAAAGGACGGTCTGTATCTCAGCGACTATTCGACCATCTGGAGAATATAATGCAAGCGAAAGGTGCTAAGGATAAAAGAGTGCCGGGAATAATTGACTGGGGATTTCAGATTATTGCTGTCATTCTTTTTCTGGCCGGCGTTTTTATCGCATTCCCAATTCCATTTCTTACTGGAATTTATGGGCTATTCGAGGCCAAAAAAGCCGAGGATGAATATCGTCGCCGATGGACTATTTTCACATTAATTTCTGTTTTCCTAGCAATCGCTATGTTTGTCGCATGGCTGATATTGAGTCCTTCTGGTGGAATCGAGCAAGTTCCCACTGAGCAAACAGAGTGGCAGCCCGTGCTGTAATTTAGGTCACACTAGAATTAGCCGCTATGCCCGGCGGATGACGGCGTTGTACGCCTCATCCACCGTTGTGGCGAAGGTGGCGATATCCGCGCCGGGCAGCTGCGGGCGCTGCACGATAACGACCGGCTTTTTCAGGTCGCGGGCTGCCTCAATCTTGGCGTAGGTAGCAGCACCACCGGAGTTCTTGGTCACCACGCAGTCCACGGCGTAATCCCGCATGAGCTTGCGCTCCGCTGCGACATCGTAAGGCCCACGGCTGAGAATAATCTTCCGATTCTTGGGCAGTGGCGGCGCGGGCTGTTCCACGCAGCGAATGAGGTAACGGCCGTTGGCATCGTCGGCAAACGGAGCTAGCTGCTGACGGCCAATAGTGAGAAACGGGCTGTAGAAGCGGTCGGCAACAATGTCCGCGGCCTCCTGCATAGAGGACACCTCAATCCAGTTGTCGCCGGGCTGTCTCTCCCACGCAGGGCGATGCAGCGCCACGAGCGGAAGACCGGTGGCGCGGGCAGCTTCAGCGGCAGATTCGCTGATTCGCTCCGCATAAGGATGCGTGGCGTCGATGATGACTTCGGTGGCATCGGCGATCAGCCATCGCGTGAGCCCCGCAGGGCCGCCGAAACCGCCGATGCGGACATTGCCGGCGGGCAGCTTGGGGTTGGATACGCGACCGGCCAGTGAAGAGGTGACAAACCAGCCCTCGCCCACTAGCCGCTTGGCCAGGGCACGAGCCTCAGCAGTTCCACCCAGAATTAGTGCACGCATGGAATGGTCCGTCCGTGTTCATCGCGCGGGCGATCATCGCTGTAGAGGTAGCTATCCGGGAACGCCTCGGCGGTGAGCACCTTGCCGACAATGATGACCGCCGTACGAGTCACACCTGCATCCTTGACCTGCTGCGCAATATCAGACAGCGTGCCACGGAGAATAACCTGTTCCGGGCGGGATGCGAAAGCCACGACGGCCACCGGACCGTGTTCGCCATAGTGCGGGGTGAGCTCCTCGACTACTCGGTCGATATCGTGGGCGGCCAAGTGAATGCATAGGGTCGCGCCCGTGCGTCCGAAGTTCTCCAAGGTTTCGCCCTCCGGCATCTTGGAAGCACGCCCGGAGATACGGGTCAGCACGACCGACTGGCCGACAGTTGGCACCGTGAGCTCGTGGCCGAGAGCTGCCGCAGCTGCGGAAAAAGCTGGCACACCCGGAACGATTTCGTAGTCAATGCCGAGTTCGCTGAGACGACGGACCTGCTCTGCCAGCGCCGACCACACTGACGGGTCACCAGACTGCAAGCGTGCAACATCCTTGCCCGCCTCATGCGCCGCCTGAATGGTCTCGATGATGGTGTCCAGCGGCATTCGCGCGGTATTGATAATCTCTGCGCCCTCGGGGCAGCTCTCCAGCACCTCAGGCGGGACAATCGATCCCGCGTAAAGGCACACTGGGCAGGAGCGAATAAGCCGGTCCGCGCGCAGCGTCAGCAAATCTGCTGCGCCCGGGCCTGCACCGATGAAATACACAGTCATTGTGAGTTACAGAGTCCTCAATATTTTTAGACAGAGAAATTACGTCTATGGTAGCGCAGGCTCTACTGGCTTCACCGCCCCCCACTGCACCACCGGCAACGCCGGCCGCCACGCAGTGAAACTGCCGACTGCACCTGCGCGCTCCACGGAAAGCCGGGTGACATCCCCGCCATAGTCGTGACGCGTCTGCCATAGCAGAGCCTCCGATTCCAGCGTGACGGTGTTCGCGACGATGGTGCCTCCCGGGGCAAGGCGTTGCCAACAGGTTTCAATCATGCCGTCAGCAGTGAGACCTCCGCCGATGAAAATGGCATCGGGGTGAAGATCCGAGTCGGCCAAAGCTCCCGGCGCTGCGCCATGGTGGACAGTCACATTGCCCGACAGAGCTGCCACATTCTTAGCAATCCGCTCAGCACGAACGGCATCCCGCTCAAAAATTTCCGCACGTCCGCCATGCCGAGCCCACTCAATGCCAATCGAACCGGTGCCACCGCCGACATCCCACAGCAGAGCTCCCGGTCGCGGATCCAGCGCCGCCACCGTCATTTGGCGAATCGGCGCTTTCGTCAGCTGACCATCCGAGTCAAAGTCACCGTCGCGCAGCCAGCTGCGCGCGCTTCCCGACGGCTCCACTGCCAACACCGTGAGGTTCCCAGCTGGAACCGGTGGACTCGCTACCGTGCCTTCGGCTACAGACTGCGGTAGGCCAGTTGCGTCCGAGCCGCCGAGATTGGTCAGCGCGGTGAGTTCGGTGTCTGGGCGGTCGGCCAAAACCGTAGCGACCTCTTTCACTGAGTCCGCGTTTCGACACAGCACCAGGAAGGGCCGCAGTGCATCTGCTACCGGCACAACACGTGCAGCACCAGGTATCCCCGGCTCCCCTGTTACTAGAGAGATCACCGGAGTGTCATGCAAAGGCCAGCCGAGGTAGGCACAGGCCAATGAGGCCGACGACGGTACTGGAATAACCTCCACGCCACCGCGGCCGAGCTCGCGGACAAGCGATACGCCTACGCCGTGGAACATGGGATCGCCACTGGCGAGGATGACATCGACTGCGGGGTCAACATCTGCCAGGGTGGCCTGCCAGTCCTCCCAGAAGCCACCTGGCCAAGGAGAGAGTTCGGCGTCCAGGTTGACGTCGGCAAGCAAACGGAGCTGACGGGGAGAGCCAATGATGCGGCGAGCCGACGACAACGCCTCGACCGCGCGGGCAGATAGACCCTCGTAACCGTCACAGCCAATGCCGACGACGCGAAGTCTCTGACTCATCGGGGCATCTTCCGCCAAATCCAGCGAGGAGTCAGATGCGTGGCACGGGCGAGCAACGCCAGTTTCCGTGGCACCCAGACATGGGGCTTCCGGCCATCGAAGGCGGTGACGGCGGCCTCAGCGACCTCGGCGGGGCGCGAAGACATCGGCGCCGGCTTCATGCCTTCGGTCATGCGGCCGATGACGAAGCCCGGCCGGACGATTGTCAGCTGAATATGGCTGCCGTGCAGGCGGTCCTGCATGCCTTGGAGGAAACCGTCGAGGCCGGCCTTCGCCGAACCGTAGACATAGTTGGCGCGGCGCACGCGGGCGCCTGCGATAGAGGAAAAGGCCATGATGCGGCCCGCGACCTTGTCGCGCACAGGCAGTTTGCCGGCGGCGATGTCGGACTCCATGCGCGCGACAATCTCTGTGAGAATCGATGCCTGAGCCGTGAAGTCGGTGTGAATGACCGCCGCCGCAGCCTCCCCGGACTCTTCACACTTCTGCTGATCGCCGAGGATGCCGAACGCGACAATCACCGTGTCGATGGGACCGTGCTGCCAGGCGTGCTCAACGAACTGGCGGTGTGTGGCGATGTCATCGGCATCAAAGTGGATGCGATGCACCGCGACAGCACCGGCGTCGATGAGGCGTCCGGCAATGCCGTCGAGTGCCTCAGTGCGGCGCGCGGCGAGCGTGAAGGTGTTGTGATTGGCCAGCCGCGCGGCAACTTCCCCGCCGATTTCGCTGGTGGCACCAAGAACGAGTACGTGTCCCATGCGCTAGAAAAACCTTTCCTCTAAACTTCGATTAGACGGTAATCAAATCGTGCGGACTGTTATTGACCGATTCGCCGCCATCTTCGGTGACAATGATGATGTCCTCCAGCCGCATACCGAAGTCGCCCGGCAGGTACACGCCCGGCTCCACCGAAAACGCCATGCCCGGCTCGAGTGCAAGCTCATTGCCAGCCATAATGAACGGCTCTTCATGGGTGGACAGGCCAATGCCATGACCAGTGCGGTGAATGAAGTACTCGCCGTAGCCCGCAGCGGTGAGGCTATTGCGCGCAATCGCATCAATCTCTGCAGCCGTCACACCCGGGCGAACCGCTGCTACAGCAGCTTCCTGAGCCTTCCGCAGGGCCGCCCACGCTGCGGTTTCCTTCTCCCCCGGCTTGCCGACGACATAGGTGCGCGTGCAATCGGAGTGGTAGCCGAGCGGCAAGGTGCCTCCGATATCGATGACCACCACGTCGCCGTCCTCGATGACGCGGTTGGAGAAATCGTGGTGCGGATTAGCACCATTTTCAGCCGAGCCGACAATGACGAAGTCAATGGCGACATGGCCTTCCTCCAGGATGGCTGCCGAAATCTCGTCGGCGACCTCGCGCTCGGTGCGACCTGCACGCAGCATGCCCGGAACGCGAGCGTGAACGCGGTCAATGGCGGCGCCGGCCTCGCGCAGCTGATCAATCTCAGCGGCGTCCTTGCGCATGAACAGTTCTTTCAGCAGTTCTCCGGCCAACACAGTCTTGGCTCCGGTGAGATCCTGAATGGGAATCAGGTGGTCAGCGGTCAACGACGCCCCAATTGCGAGAGTGCCCACGTGGCCGACTAGGTCGGCGACAATGCGGTGTGGATCCTGACCGTCCTCCCACAACACCACATCGGCGTTGAGGTCGTTGATAGCGCACAATGGCAGGTCCCCCCGCTCCACAGCGGGCAATACCAGCGTGGTTGTGCCGGCTGCGGTGACTACCAGCGCGGTGAGACGCTCATGCGAAGTGACCGCAGAACCGATGAGATACTGCAGGTCAGCTCCGGTTCCAAAGACTGCAGCGTCTGCATCGCGGGTGCGGAGTAGTTCCGCGGTGCGATCCAGACGCTGCTGATAGATGTCAAAGCTAAAGATACCGTTGCTCATAGTTGCCAACTGTACCCGTCAGCCTTGAATAAGACAGAGGCGCGGAACTAGATGCTGGTGTCGGGTAGACGGCGTGGGACGACCTTGCCACCGTCATTACGAGGCAACGATTTCATCCACACAATCTCGTCAGGCACATTGTGCTCCGCGAGATTCTGGCGAACGTGTTCGCGAATCATGTCGTCGGAAAGGTTAGCACCAGCAACGCTGTCTTCACGTACAACGTAGGCTCGAAGAGTCGCGACGATGTCATCCTGACTACCGTGGACAAACACATCGTCGATTCCATCGACGGTTCCGAGGAATTCCTCAACTTCACGAGGGTAGACATTTTCGCCTCCCTTGATCAGCATGTCGTCTGCGCGACCGGCTAGCTGAAGCATGCCGTTTTGATCAATGAGGCCCTTATCCCCTGTTCCGAGCAGCCCATTCATGACATCATATTTGTCACGTGCAGCCAGTAACCCGACCATCGTCATAGAGTTTGCTGCGTAGACGTTACCTAACTCTCCTGGGTTGGCCTCAGTGCCATCTTCACGAAAAATGCGAAGCTCGACGCCAGATGGAATATGCCCAGTGGTGTGCGGGTCAGCGGCGAATTCAGGGCCAGTTGCAATGGCGATTTGGCCATGCTCAGTGGAGCCATAGAAATTGCACACAACAGGCCCAAATCGCTTATTGAGCTCACGAACCAAATATGGCGGCATGGCGTTACCCGAAGAAACGATGAACCCAAATGGGCCAATCTTTGTTTCTGCTCGGTCCGCGGCAGTGACTAGATCCTTCAGGAAGACTGCAGCGGAGACAATTCCGGTTACTCCATACTGAAGGCAGTCCGCAGCAGCCTGATCTGCATCAAAATTTCGACGCAAAATGAGTGTTGAGCCAGTGGCCAAGCCAATCTGAAGGTTGAGCCAACCCCACGCATGGAAGACCGAAGCGGTCAGTTGAACTACCATGTTCTTCTTCCACGGGATTGCCTTTACAATACCGCCGAGCACCTTTGGCGTGCGTGGGACTGGGAGGCGAACGCCTTTGGGGATTCCGTAAGTTCCAGACGACATGATGATCGTTTCTTGCTGCCGCGGCTTTCGAGGAAGCTTGGAGCTATCGGTTTGGCCGGAAACGAGGGAAAGAAACTCATCATGGTCACCACCAACAGTGAGTGATTTGATTGGAAATTCTGCGTCTTGGTTGTACTCGGCGTCTACGACCAAAATATCCGCGCCATAGTCAGACATAATCGCGCTAACCTGCTTTGACGATGAGGCAGGATTCATAATCATCGGGCGGGCCCCGAGGTAGCTGCAGGCCAACAATGGCAGCACGATGGCACGAGAGTTTCGCGCAAGTATTGCGATGGTGGATCCTTCGGTAATCCCCATTTCCATTAGGCGTGCCGTGAGTGTTCTAGCCTGGGTCCGAAGCTCGCTATATGTAAGTTCGCCGAAATCATCCACAATGGCAAGTCGGTCAGGCCAATTAAGGCAGTCGTTTTCGACGAGAGCTGCCATGGAAATGCCCCATTGGGACATATTCTTCAGTGCTTTAGGACCATCATTTCTGAGGATGCCGGCACGCTTGAGAGGGCCGAGAGCAGTAGCAAACTGCTTAACCTGGGTCCAAGGCGACACATGAGTTGCGCGTTGAGTGCGAGGTGTCATTTTTCCCTAAAAGTAGTGAGTTGAAGACAAAAGCCCTGGGCCATAAGGCGCAGGGCTTGGAGGCAAGGACTAGATGCGAGCGACGATTGCGTCGGCGATAATCTCTTTGCCTTCACCATTGAGGTGGACCGGAAGGTTGTAGTCCTGAGTGCGGTTGTCGACTGCGCCTGCGATGATTCGCTTATCATCCGGTGCGCACTCATGGCGATCCGTGGTCATCGAGCGGACATCAACAAACTCGGCGTTATGGCGGTCAGCGGCCTGCTGTGCGTACTTAGAGGTTTCAATCTCACCCTGCTCAATCCAGAATGCGGGAACCCCGGCGTCGATGTTTTGTCCAGCAACGTTCACATGGATGAGGCACTGCTTGGAATCACCGGGATGCGAAATGGTTGGGTAATTGACAAATGCGATACGGGCATTCGGCGCATGTGCGCGAATCTTGTTAACTGCGGCATCGGAAGCATCCTTCCACCAGCCCTCACGCACGGAAGGAAGATTGACTGCGTTGTTGTAGGTGTCGTTGAAACCAATCTGAATTGCAATGAATGCAGTCTGCGGGGTCAGTGCTCCATCGCGAATAGCGCCCTCGATTTGTCGATCGAGATTGTTTGCGTTCGGCGTGTAGAGGACGGCTCCTGCGCAGGAGTAGTCATCTAGCTGGCGGCCAGTCTTTTTACCGATCTTGGCCGGGATTCCATCAGGGTCATGCGCGCAACCATTCTTCTGCTGAACCTCTGGGAGTCCAGGAATTTGCTCTGGAGCCTTGGCAATCCAGTAGTCCTCAACGGTCGGATTGGCGAAATACGAATCGCCGAAGGTAACAACGTTTCCAGCGGGTGCAGCGTTTGCGATTGGGGCAATGCCGAAGCTCAGTGCCGCGATTCCTACAGCGGACAGAGTCTTATGAAGCTTACGCATTCGGGGCCTTCCTGAGAAATGAAGTCAGATATGAAAAATATAATCTGCAGTTTCGTTAGTCACTGCGAGATAAGAATAGCTCTATAACTATTCTACTTTTAGTAATTTATCATCTTCACCTCAGGAACCAGGTGTTCAGGAGAAGAGATGTGTCCGAGATAACTAATTATTCAGCGCCACTACTCCCCTGCGAATCGCCTGAATAGCCTCGGCAGACTTATCGCGAATGTCTGTGGAGTAGCCGGTCTTCTTAATCTGCTGCAATAGATCAATGACCTGACGGCACCAGCGGACAAAGTCACCCGGAGTCAGCTCCGCGCCACTTTCGGCCGCTGCCTGCAGGCAGTACCCCAGCGGTGCGCCCGCAGTCCACTGATGAATTGCAGTGGCAAAGGCCATGTCCGGCAAGTTCGTCACCGGCAGACGGTAGCGGCGCTCGTCCTCCGACAACTCTTCCCAAATGCGATAAGTGTTCCCCAACGCCTTGGCCAGCGGCTCCGTCGGAACCTCGTCGCTGCCCTGGCTGGCCTTGCGGTTTTCAAAGACCAAACTCGACACGGCACCGGCCAGCTCTGCCGGGTCCAAGTCGTCCCAGATACCGCGGCGCAGGCACGTGGCCACCAGCAGATCCGACCCATTGTGAATCTGCGCCAGCCGCAGGCCTTCCTCCGTAATCGTCGGCTCCGCGCCCTCTGGCCATTCCACGTAGTCCATCTGTGTTAGCAACTGCAGCATGCGGTCGAATGTGCGTGCCAACGTATCGGAAGCGGAATCGACGCGCTTTTGCAGCTTGGCAACATGCGCCTCAGCCTGTCGCAGCGTATCGGCGTGACGAGCCATCGTCTCCACCGCAGGGTCCCCATGCAGCGGGTGCTCGCGCAGCTCCTGGCGCAACTTCCTCACCGCCGGAGAGTTGCCACCGCTGCGACGCTTCAGCCTCTTTGGTCCCTTCAGCCCCTTGCGGCCGATCTCTGCACGCACAATACCGAGCGCACGTCGCGGATGCCGATCCGCATCCCGCGGCAGCTTAATCGAGCCGACTGTCTGCGGCGCCGCTGGGAAGATATGCGGTTCCACACGTCCCACAAATCCGCCGACACTGATGACACCGGGACGAGGATTCGACTTCGAATGATCCTCCCGGTACACCACCGCCAACTGCACCTTCTTACCCTTCGGCAGCGGAATAACCTCGCCCCTACGGAGCCTTCGCAGCGCGGTCACCGTTTCCGTGTGGCGGTCTTCAATATTGCGGCGCTTGGCGTTCTTCTCCTCCTGGGTCAGCTTCGCGCGCAGATCCAGGTATTCGAGCATCTGGGTCAGGCGCTCGTCGTCACGCGAACTGCCCTCTCCGCTTGACGACGACCCATCAGCTTCCGACCCTTCGGCGTGCGCATCGGCTCCCCTGCCGAGCAATTCCGCACGCAGGGCCGCGGCTTCTTGCTTGGCCTTGGACAGTTCGGCGGCGACTCCGACGATGTCGCCATCCGCCTGGAACTGTGCGAATGAGCGCTCCATGACACGCTTCGACCCCTCGTAACCGAGTGTCTGTAGGAGGTTGACGCTCATGTTGTAGCTCGGTGCGAAGGTGGAGATCAGCGGGTACGTGCGCGTGGATGCCAGTCCTGCGACGGCCTTCGGGTCCATTGCCGGGGCCCACTGCACCACGGCATTGCCGACGGTGTCGATACCGCGGCGGCCAGCGCGACCCGTCATCTGCGTGTACTGACCGGGCGTGAGATCTACGTGTGCCTCGCCGTTGAACTTGACCAGCTTCTCCAGCACAACCGTGCGGGCAGGCATGTTGATGCCCAGTGCGAGCGTCTCGGTGGCGAAGACGACCTTGACCAGGCCTTCGTTAAAGAGCTCTTCCACAATGTGCCGAAACGCAGGCAGCATGCCCGCGTGGTGCGCCGCAAAACCTCGAATGAGAATGCGGCGCCAGCGCAGGAAGCCGAGAACCTGCAGGTCTTCCTTCGGAATGTGCGCGACACCGTCATCGATAATCTTGGCGATGCGCTCCTGCTCATCTCGGTCAGTGAGTTCTGCGCGAGTAGCGCCGACCTGCGCCAACGCGCCTTCGCAGCCCGCGCGGGAGAATATGAAAACAATCGCGGGCAGCATGTTCATGGAGCCGAGCATGCGGATAACATCGCCGCGCTTCGGTGGGCGGAACTTGCGCTGCCCCCTATCGCCCCAGCTGTATGAGCGCCCACCGCCCTTGTGTTTTTTGTACTGGTAGCGCTCCCTGGCCCCAGCGTCCCCGTAGCCGAACTCGGCGCGACGGCACGCCTCCAGCAGGTCCTGATTGACCTTGTCCGACTTCGCCTCGAAAAGAGGATAGAGTCGGTTGCCCACTAGCATGTGCTGATGCAGTGGAACCGGACGCAAATCCGTGACAATAACGTCCGTGTGCCCGCGCACCGTGGACAGCCAGCGCCCGAATTCCTCGGAGTTGGATACCGTCGCGGACAAACCGATGACAGCCACGGACTGGTCGAGGTTCAAAATAACCTCTTCCCACACAGCGCCGCGCTCCCGGTCAGCGAGGTAGTGAATCTCGTCCATCACCACATGCGTGAGTTTCTTCAGCGTCGGCGAGTTCGCGTAGATCATGTTACGCAGCACCTCGGTGGTCATCACCACGATGTCTGCGTCGCCGTTAATCGAAGTGTCACCAGTGAGCAGGCCCACGCGGTCCTCGCCGTAGTCCTCGACTAGGTCGTGGTACTTCTGGTTGCTCAGTGCCTTAATAGGGGTGGTGTAAAAGCACTTGCCGCCGCGCTCGAGCGCAGCATAAATAGCGAATTCGCCAACAATAGTTTTGCCCGCACCGGTGGGTGCACAGACGACAACGCCCCGTCCTGCCTCAATTGATTGGCAGGCGCGGAGCTGAAAGTCGTCAAGATCGAAATCCTGTTGGCTAACGAAATCGCCGAGAAGAGTCATGCCTCTAGAGTGTCATAAACCACGCTAGAGAACATCATCAAAGTCACTCGTCGGACGATTTCGTAAGTCCTGCGTCGGCATCGGAGTCTCCGGAATCATTCCGTGTGGACGCGGTGGACGCGAATTACGGGTCGGGCGCATCTGGGATGCCTGAGTCGGCGCCGGCGGGTTCACTGGCGTCGGGCCAGAAATCGGGGAGGTCGTCGGAGCCGCTGATGCCGTCGGCATGCCGCCCGGCTGAATCGACGTCGGCGTGCTTACTGAAGTCGGGGCGTCGATGCCGCCCACGTCGCCGATACCGCCAGCAGAACCAATTGGACCGGAGGCTGTGATTGGTCCGGAGCCTTGTTCGTCATCCAGATCTAGCCACTCCGGACGCTCATTTGCCTTACGACGGTCATGGAGGCGACAAATCTGGATTGCGATTTCGACCAGCAATGTCAGCGCCGTCGCCATTGCGACCATAGATATTGGTTCCTGACCTGGCGTCATAAAAGCCGCAAAGACAAACAGCGACATGATGATAATGCTGCGTTTATCCTTGATGCCCTCGTAGGTAATGACGCCCGCCATGTTCAACATCACCACGAAGAGCGGAACTTCGAAGCTGACTCCGAAAACTAGAATTAGTGCGAGGACGAAACCGAAGTACTGCGAACCGGTGAGTGCAGAAATCTGCGTTTCTTCACCGATCTGAAGCAAGAACTCCAAACCGAAGGCGACAACGAAGTAAGCCAGGACGGAACCCATGACAAACAGCAGTGCTGCGGCAGTCACAACTCGGCGGGTGGTGCGGCGTTCCTTCCGCACCAAGCCAGGGGTGATGTAGGCCCAAATTTGGTAGAGCCACCATGGCGACGACATCACCAGACCGGCCAACGCGCCGACCTTTAGTCGCAGCATGAACATTTCGAACGGACTGGTCGCCAGCAGACGACACTCCGCACCCTCGCCGCCGCCGAGACGCATCTCGGGTGGAAGCTGACAGTACGGATCCTTGAGCAATTCACCCAGGGACTTAAAGTGCAGCGGACCGACATCGGTCGAGGTAAACGGTATGCGGAACTGGCCAATTGTAAAGGCGGTCTGGTACCAGATGAAGCCCACAACAGTGCCAACGGCGATACCAGCAAGAGAGAGAACGAGACGACGCCGGAGCTCTTGAATGTGCTCGACAATAGTCATCACGCCCTCGGGATTGCGCTTACGTTGGCGCTTCCGAAGACGTGATGTGGATGTAGCTGAAGTCACGCTTCAACCGGCCTTCTACTACTGCTGCGGCTGGCCAGGGTTGTTCTGGCCAGGCTGCGGCTGGTACTGCTGCTGCGGCTGAGCCTGGGGCGCCGGCTGCTGGTACTGCTGCTGCGGCTGGTACGGCTGCTGTGGCTGGGCCTGCGGAGCCTGCTGGATTGCAGCCTGCTCTTGTTGCTCGTCATCGTTGCGCATTTCCTTGACTTCGGACTTGAAGATACGCATGGAGCGTCCGAGCGAACGAGCGGCATCCGGCAGCTTCTTTGCGCCAAAGAGCAAAACAAGAACAACCAGGATAATGATGATTTCCCAGGGACCTAGGTTCGGCATCCGCTTAGAGACCTTTCAAATGAATACAAATACAAGTGGCAAGTTGCCACATTGTGCGCGATAGAAGCTCTAGTTTAAGCTTTGTCGTTTCGACCATACTCTGCCAAAGCTTCGGAAGCTCGCGCAACAACGGCGTTTTTCAATTTTAGGGGCTCAGTGACTTTTACGCTCGGTGAACGGCGGAGCACAAAGGAGACTGTTGCTGCCAGGTCGGACATGGGCACGTCAGCGGCAAATTTCGACTGCCCTAAGCCTTGGTCAGAGACCGGTTCGGTATCCTCTTCTTCTCCCTCATCTTCGGTGAAGAAGACCGGTTCATAGTCTGCGATCCACGTAGCATCGGCGTCGATAAGCACACTCGCCCATTCGGACGTCCCCGTTTCCGCACCAAAGGCGTGCGGATCACGGATATCGACGGGCTCTGGGCGGTGGAAAGCGGCGGGAATGTCGAGGACCTCGGCGGCCTCCAGTCGGTCGACACGGAAACTCTTCTGATGGCTGTCTTCCTGCGCCCGGTCGACGGCGCGGAGGTATGTTGTGGACTCAACTGTATAAACGTTGACACAGTCAAGTTCACGGACTGAAACCTGCCCTGAGGCATTCCGGTAACGCACCTTCAGCACTTTGCGCTGATGCAGCGCGGAGTAAATCTGCTCTGCAAAGGCAAAGGCCTTGCCATCCTCTGCGGCGGTCGAATCGATGATGGGAACGTTCGTTCCCAGGGCACTGCGGAGCTTTGTCGCGGCCCTCTGCGCGGCCTCGGAAGAGGTGGCGGCTGCGGAGTCCTCGATGGTTTCCAGGATGAGCAGCAAGGTCGCGGTCTCTTCGGCTGTGAGCGCACGCGGGTGGCTGAGCACCGTTGCATGAGGGCGAATACGGACGTCAAAGCTGTTGCGGTAATCAACTTCAAAAGCCCGCACTCCGAGGAGTCCCGGCTGGTCAATATCGGCAATCTGCTCCACGATTGCCCGAATTCGGGCAAAAGGGATGGCCAGCTCGGTTGCGGCCTCTGTCATTGAACGGTGCTGGGAAAAATACGGTACGACCGCCAACAACTCGTCGACGCTGACAGTCGCGTCTAGTTCTCGGGCTGCATGCACTGTCATTAGTTGCCCTCCAGAGTGTTCTTCGTACCATTCGATCCGCCATGGCGAGCGAGTACCTGCTCCAACCGAGCAATAATTTTCGACCGTGCCTCTTTAGGTGATTCCACAATCAAATCCGGTGCGTAACTCAAACCTGTGGACACAATCTCGCTCACAGGTGCCGCTGGCAGCTCGTAGCGGCCCTCCCCCAGCGCTGTTGCTTTCATTACGACATCAGCGCAGGTATTCGGGGTAATACGAACGACCGCCTGATACGTCTTCCCACCGCGGTGCAACATCTCTTTCGCAATCTGTTGCAAGTCACCATCGGGCATTGGCTGCGTCACCGACGTTCCCGTATCCGACACATCGCGGATACGGCTGAGCCGGAACATACGCGCCGCCTCACGCTGCGGATCAAAACCCAGCACATAGAAGCGTCCGCGCAGGTTAATCAAACCCCACGGCTCCAGCGTGCGCAGTTCATCATCCACGCCGTACTGGCGGGAGTACCACATCTCTACCGTCCGCCGCGGCGAAGTCATTGCGGTCAGTAGCGTGCTGAAATCCGCCCTACTCATATCCACCGCATCGGCTACCACCACCGACTCATCCGGCTTCGCAATGGCGCTGCGCTGCGCAAATGACGCGAGCTTCCGCCACGCCGCCACAGCCGTCGAACTCAGTTCCTCCGAACCAAACGCGGCATTCGCGGCCTGGAACACCACCGAAGCCTCCGCTTCAGTGAACTCGGGGTCGTGCTGGGGCCACCGCAGCCTGTTCAGGCGCAGGCGTTTGACCTTATCGCCAGTGCTTGACGACGAAACCTCCACCGGGACCCCGGCGGTCAGGAGTGCGGCGGTGTCCGCACGTAGGTATCGAGCCCGAGAATCCTCGGAAACACGAGCGTAACCCTCGACATGTTTGGAGATCCACGACTCGCTGACCCACCCGGTGTCGTCGGCAAGCGCCAACAGCAGCTGAACCTGGCGTTGGTTCTCACTAATCGCGGCGGTTCCGGGGTTTTCCGATACAGGTGGGACAGACACGACTGTGGGGCTCCTTTTCCTGGGCGGTTTCCTGGGACGGAACTAGTTTTCCGGCTGCGTATCCGAGGTCTTCTTCGCGGCCGTCAGAATCTCAATCATCTCGCTGACCTCAGCGTTTTCCGTGGCAAAGGGGTCGCCGAGCATCGTGGAGATGGGATCATCGCCGGAGATCTTCAGGTGTGTCCAGTCCACGACGGTCTTCAAACTGGATTCTTCAGCTGCAACGAGGAAATCACCCCGCAGCTTCGCACGAGTAGTCGGCGGTGCGGTGCGGACTGCCTCAGCAACCTGCTCATCGGTAATCCACCGCGAGGCAATACCACGGGCTTCCAGCGCGCGGAAGATGCCGCGGCCGGGACGGATGTCGTGGTAGGCCAAGTCGATCTGATGAAGCTTGGGGTCCTCCAGAGTCAGACCGCGGTCCAAGTAGCGCTTCATTAGCGAGTACTTAATGGCCCAGTCAATGTCGTGCTCAATGAGAGACCAGTCACCGGTTTCCACGGCATCCAGTGCGCGCCCCCACAGCTCGACAATGCGGCCCATTTCCTCGTTGGACGTGCCGGCACCGGCAATGCCCTTGTCTTCGTTGACCATGTTTTCTTCGCGGACCTTCAGCCACTGCGCTGCAGCGTCCAGGAACTCGCGCTGAATCTGCAGCGCGGTGGCAGTTTCGCCACTGCGCAGTGGAATCTCGGCCTTGCCCGTCATATCGCGGCTCACCGCACGGATGGACTTAATTTCGTTGGCGACCTCGAAGTCCGGCAACTTCACGCCAGCTTCAATCATCTCCAGGACCAACTGAGTGGAGCCAATCTTGAGTGCGGTCGTCGTCTCACTCATGTTGGAGTCGCCCACGATGACGTGCAAGCGGCGGAATCGGTTGGAGTCCGCGTGTGGCTCATCGCGAGTGTTAATAATCGGTCGGGAGCGCGTCGTTGCACTGGAGACACCCTCCCACACATGATCCGCGCGCTGCGAGAAGCAGTACTGAATCGGATCGTTGTGATACGGCGAGGTTGGGTACGGCAGGAAAATCTTCCCCGCCCCGCAAATGAGCTGTCGCGTAACCAAGAAAGGTAGCAGCAGCTTGGACAGGGACTTCAGCCCCAGTTCACGTCCAACCAGGTAGTTTTCGTGACAACCGTAGGAGTTACCGACGGTATCAACGTTGTTCTTCAGCAGGTAGACCTTGCCACCGATGCCCTCGTCAGCAAGCTCTGCTTCAGCCCTTTCGGCGAGCTCGTTCAAGATGACCTCGCCCGAGCGGTCGTACGCGACCAGCTGCGAGACAGAATCGCACTCAGCGGTGGCGTACTCCGGGTGGCTTCCGACATCGAGGTACATACGACCAGCATTGGGGGTGAAAATGTTGGTTGCCCCGTACTTGGCGATCACGGGTCGGAACATGTAGCGGGCAATCTCATCCGGCCCCAGGCGACGCGAGCCATCCAGCGTCAGAGTGATGCCGAACTCGGTCTCAATGCCGGTGATGCGTCGGGTCAACGCCTGTGCTGGTACCTGCTGGTCAGTCACTTCTTACTGGCCACCCTTCTGGACGTACGAACGCACGAACTCCTCGGCGTTGTTCTCCAGCAGACCATCAATTTCATCCAACAGGTCGTCAGCAGCTGCAACGTGCTCCTGTGCCTGACCGCCGCCAGCGACCTCGCCGAACTCTTCCTCGTCGCCTCCGCCGGAACCGCCGCCGAAAACCTGAGTGTTACCAGCCATGATATTGCTCCTTAAAATGAACTTTTGAGTATTACTGCCTATTACCGCACTATGCGTGCCTATTGTTCGCGGATAGCCCCGAGCGTACGCAGATGCTCGACCACCTCGGCCACTGTCTCCGCAGACTCCAACACCTCACCGCAATCAGCGGCAGTGAAACGGTCAACTTCATCCAGCGTAATGTAGGCCAGCGTGATTCCCGGCGACTCCACGTCACGAGTGCGTCGATACACCCCCGAAGTGTCCACCACTAAGCTGGTCCAACTGCCCGCGACGACATCCTTGCCAAAGCGGCGCAAAATGCCACCGCGCACATACGCACGCGTGGATTCCGGCGCATATTCAACCGCGCGGTTGACTTCTTCCTCGGACACGAGCGTGCGCATCGAACCGCGGCGTACCAGCGCATGGTACAGCCCACGAGTCGGATCAATATCCGAGTACTGAATATCAATCAGCGCCAACTTCGGGTGATCCCAGCCTGCGCCCAGGCGGGTACGCAAGCCCTCCATGAGGTTGTATTTCGCCACCCAATCCAGCAGGTGGGCTGCCTTGCGGGGGTCGTCGGCAAGCACGTCGAGCACTTCACGCCAGAGCTTGACGACGTCGCCCTGCTGATCGTAGCTCTCCACGCGACGCAGGTACTCGTACTGCGTTTCCACCGCGGACATCCAGGTGACATGGTCCGCCAGCTGCAGCTTCTCGGTGCAGGTTAGGTCTCGGGAGACCTTATGGACCGCCTCGACGGGGTTGCGGAGCTGCAGATCGTCGAAACGCACGCCGTCCTCGATGGCGTCAATGACCAAACCTGTGGTGCCCAGCTTGAGGAAGGTGGCGACCTCACTCATGTTGGCATCACCGATGATGACGTGCAGGCGGCGGAAGCGATCGGAGTCGGCGTGTGGTTCATCGCGGGTGTTGATGATGCCGCGGTTCAAAGTGGTCTCCAGTGAGACTTCGGTCTCGATGTAGTCCGCGCGCTGCGAAATCTGGAAACCCGACTCCTGTCCCGTCTGTCCCAGACCGACGCGACCAGCGCCCGTAAACACCTGGCGGGTGACGAAGAACGGTGTCAGACCGGCGACAATGTCATCGAACTCGGTTTCCCGGGAGAAAAGGTAGTTCTCGTGGGCGCCATACGAGGCACCCTTGCCATCGACATTGTTGCGGTAGAGCTTGAGCACCGGGCCGGGGTTGCCTTCGGCATCGGTGGCTTCTGCGGCAAGCTGAGCTGCCCGCAGCATAATCTTGTCACCTGCACGGTCTGCGATGACCGCTTCGCGGGCAGTTGCCGTCTCCGGTGAGGAGTATTCCGGGTGTGCGTGGTCGACGTAGAAACGGGCACCATTCTGCACCAGCAGGTTTGCAGCGCCAACGGCGTTTGGATCCACAATCGGTGGCTGGTGGTAGCGGCGCAGGTCAAAGCCACGGTTGTCGCGCAATGGCGACTCCGGTGCGTAGTCCCAGCGGATGCGCCCCGACAGGCCCTCCTCCTGCTCGTGCGCGAAAGCCAGCACGGCCTGCGTGGAGGTGAGAATTGGGCTGACATCCGGGTTGTCCGGGCTGGAAATGCCGTACTCAATTTCGGTGCCGAAGAAGCGGTTCGGCTGTGCGGGGTTTGCAGCAGAGTTAGCAGCAGACTTCGCAGCGGAATTAGCCATGGCGAATCACCTCGACCGAGGCAACGCGCGAGGTTGGGCGGCCGGAGATACGAGCCCACTCATCCGGGTTCGAGGTATTCGGCAGGTCCTCGTTCTGCGCGAACTCCTCCGCCACGGCGGACAGCAGATGGTCCAAGCTAATGCCCGCCTCGCCACCGGCGATAACCGACTTGATGGCGGACTTCTTCGCGCGGTCGACGATGTTGGAAATCATCGCGCCGGAGTTGAAATCGCGGTAGTACATGACCTCGCTGGTGCCATCTGCATAGCGGATCCGCACATACTCGTTTTCTGCCGTCTTGGCGTACATTCGCTCAACGACCTGATCAATGAGGTGTGCCACATTCTGTTCCACCCCACCGTGAGCCTCTACCTCAGCCGCGTTGTACGGCAGCTCCGGGGTCAAGTACTTGCGGAAGATATCCTTCGCCGCAGCCTCATTCGGGCGCTCAATGCGGATCTTCACATCCAGGCGTCCCGGGCGCAGAATTGCCGGGTCGATCATTTCCTCGCGGTTGGTGGCACCAATCACGATGACGTTTTCCAGTCCCTCTACACCGTCAAGTTCACTGAGCAGCTGCGGAACCACAGTGTTTTCCATATCCGAGGAGATACCCGAACCACGAGTGCGGAAAATCGAGTCCATCTCATCGAAGAAGACAATAACCGGCTTGCCATCTTCGGCAATGTCGCGAGCGCGGTCGAAAATCAGGCGAATCTGACGCTCCGTCTCGCCCACGAACTTATTGAGCAGCTCCGGGCCCTTGACATTCAAGAAGTACGACTGCGCTCGCTGCGCCTCCGCCTCGGTCTTGCCTCGGGACAGCGCAATCTTGCGTGCCAGCGAATTAGCCACAGCCTTGGCAATGAGCGTCTTACCGTTGCCGGGAGGACCGTAGAGCAGCACGCCCTTCGGCGGACGCAGGTTGTACTGCTCAAACAGTTCGGGCTGCAGGAACGGCATCTCCACGGCGTCGTGAATCTGCTCAATCTGACTATCCAAACCACCGATATCCGTGTAGGTGACATCCGGTACCTCTTCCAGTACCAGGTTTTCCACCTCGGACTTCGGAATGACCTCAAATGCATAGCCCGACTTGCGGTCAATCATCACCGAGTCCCCCGGCTTCGGCGACAAGTCCCCAGCCAGGGACACCACGAATTCCTCACCGTGAGTATCCGAGGCCAAAATGCGCTCCCGATCCGGCAGCACCTCACGAACATTGGCGATATCGCCGCTTTCCGGATAACCGCAGTCCTCCACGATTATCGAGCCCTCATTCAGGCGCACCTGCGCGCCCGGCCGAAGCGCCCGCTCGTTAATCTCCGGCTGCACCCTCAGTCGCATCCGGCGGTTTCCGGTAAACACCTCTGCGGTGCTCTTCTCCGGTCCCGGCTTAAGGAAAATACCGTACGTGCTAGGCGGCTCCAGCATGTCCTCCATGTCTTGGCGCAGTAGCTCTAGCTTGTTACGGGAGTCCCGCAACAGCTCAACCAGGCGATTATTTCGAATGCCGAGGTTGTAGTTCTTCTGCTCAAGATCACGGATTTTGTCAGACGGCGTTGTCATGTACCCCAGATTACCCATAGGGCCAGATGCCGTTGTTGCTTGGTCGATTTAGACCGTGTGTCGTATCACGCTTTACGACGGCTACACCTCCCAGCGCGAAGCGGCGGTCTTACAGCTTCTTTTGATTTCGTCGCTGTGGACGCGGAGGCACCGTGCCGTCGGCAAGCCTGCGTGCCCACACCAGGAACGCGGTATGTGCTTGCATACGGTGCGCCGGGCGGACGGAGAGATCCTGAACATTCCAGTCGCGGACCAGGGATTCCCAGGCGCGTGGTTCGGTGAAGCACTTCTGCGCGCGGATGCCTTCCATGACCTTCATTAGCTGCGGAACGGTGGCGACATAGACCATGAGCACGCCGCCAGGCTGGAGCACCTTCGAAACGGTGTCCAGGCATTCCCACGGAGCGAGCATGTCCAGAATGACTCGGTCGACCGGACCGCCGAGCGACTCGACGGAGGCTTCGTTGAGATCGCCGAGGCGCAAGTCCCAGTTGTCGGGCTTGTGGCCCATGAAGTCGACAACGTTGCGTTCGGCGTGCTCGATGTGGTCCTCGCGGACCTCGTAGGAAATAAGCTGCCCGTCAGCGCCGATGGCGCGGAGCAGGTTGAGGCTGAGTGCGCCGGAGCCAGCGCCGGCCTCCAACACCCGCGCACCTGGGAAGATGTCGCCCTCGACGATAATCTGTGCGGCATCCTTCGGGTAAATCACCGCAGCGCCGCGCGGCATGGACAGGACGTAATCGACCAGCAAGTGACGCATGGCCAGGTAGACCGTGCCTTCGCCGGAGGTGACGGTGGTGCCTTCCTTGGCGCCGATGAGGTCGTCATGGAGGATGGTGCCGCGGTGGGTGAAGAACTTGCCACCCTCCTCGAGGATGACGGTGAAGTGGCGATTCTTCGAGTCAGTCAGCTGGACTCGGTCGCCGACCTGGAATGGTCCGCTTAATGCCATAGGTGTGTGGGCTCCTTTTGGGGTTTGGTTGGGTCTGGTTTTGTTTTGGTCGTGGCGGGATGTGTCGGGTGCAGCCAAATCCGGGCAGTACTCTAACCTGGCTAGTATGCCCGACAATGCCCAAAGTTCTAAGTCAGCAGTTCAGCCCTCCCGCCGCTCTAAGTTGGCGCTGTCGCCGTCGAGAGCTAATGACTACCGCCAGTGCCCGTTGAAGTACCGGTTCCGTGCGATTGACAAGATTCCGGAGCCGTCGACCGTCGCGCAGGTCAAGGGCACATTGGTACATGCTGTGCTCGAACAGATGCATGCCTGGCCCCGTGAAGAACGCACTTACCCAGCGGCGGTGAAGCGCCTGAAGCCGACCTGGGAGGACATGCGTGCAAAGGACGAGGAACTGATTGAGCTAGTTCCGGAGAATGATTACTACGACTTCCTTGTCGAATGCCGCGGCCTGCTCAAGGGCTACTTCATGATGGAAAATCCCATGGGGTTTGATGCGGCCGAGATGGAAAAGTTCGTTCAGCTAGTTATTGATCCGGATGCGGATCAGACCGTGCCGTTGTCGGTGCCACTTCGTGGTTTTATCGACCGCGTCGATATCGCCCCGACTGGTGAGGTCCGCATCGTCGACTACAAGACGGGCAAGAAGCCTTCTCCTCGCTTCCAGGATGAAGCACTTTTCCAGATGCGTTTTTATGCGCTGGTGTGGTGGCGACTCACCGGTCATATCCCGGAACAGCTGCGGTTGATGTACCTGAAGGTTGCCGATGACCTGGTGCTGAGCCCCAATGCGACAGAATTAGAGGCTTTCCAAACGGAGATTGCCGACTTGTGGTCGGCGATCGTGCGCGACGGTGAAAACGGTGACTTTGTGCCGAAGAAGTCCAAACTCTGCGGGTGGTGTTCTTTCCAGGAGATGTGCCCTGCCTACGGCGGCGTCACGCCGGAGTACCCCGGCTGGCCAGGCGCCGTCGGTGACGGTGGCGCTGAGTAAAAGTTGCGGATGGCGGTGGCTCTCGATGGCGGTGGCTCTCGAGGGATGTTAGCTTTCGCGGGTGCCGCCGTCGGCGGGAACGGCGCCAGTAAGAGTTACTGATTAGGTTTATAACGGGTGAATGAAATTAACTGTTCAGTTTTTGTCATAAACCTAGTCAGTTTCTCTATGCGGTGTTTTAGGTAGACCCCCGCTACAACAGCACGCTGCCGAAAGCGAAACCAAACGCGGCAGCCAGGGCAATACATAAAGTGCCCGGGATGATAAACGAGTGGTTAATCACGTATTTGCCAATTCGGGTGGTGCCGGTGTCGTCCATCTCCACCGCGGCAAGGAGCGTCGGGTAAGTAGGCAGCACGAATAGCGCGGAAGTCGCTGCGAAGGAAGCAACGGCAGTGATGGGAGAAACTCCCACCGCGAGCGCAGCGGGCATGATGGCCTTTGCAGTGGCCGCCTGCGAGTAGAGCAAAGCGGCCGCGAAGAAGAGCACGATTGCCAGCATCCACGGCATCGTGGTCAGTAGGCTGCCGGACGCGGTCTTAATGTCGTCGATGTAGTGGTTGATAATTGTGGTTCCCAGCCACGCCACACCGAGAACGCAGACGCTGGCGGACATGCCCGATTTAAACACTGGGGTGTTCAAAATCGTTGCCGCGTCCAACTTGCAGGCAAGCACGATAACGGTAGCGGCGGTCAACATTATTGACATGATCGCCTCGTTTCGTGGAAGCGTGGGATCAGTGATGAGACCGACCTGCTCAGTGCTGATGGTCGCGTAGACCATCACTGCGAGAATCGAGAGAAGGAAAATCGCCACCGAACACTTGGCCGACTTGGTTGGTGTGTATTCGCTCATCTGGCCACGTGGCTTAGAGACCAACCCCTTTTCCAAGCGGCTTTGATACTCCGGATCGTCGTCAAGCTCTTTGCCTAGGTGATTCGTGACAAAGGCGGTCGGAAGGATGGCGAGGAACGTCGAAGGAATGAGAATCGCCAGGAGTGTGAGATAACCAACGCCGCGGGGTTCCATGAGCGAAGCCATGAGCACTACAGCCGCTGAAATGGGTGATGCCGTAATCGCCAACTGAGATGCGATGACCGCCACGGACAGCGGGCGGGACGGGCGAACGCCTCCTTCCTTGGATACTTCGGCGATAACTGGGAGGGTGGAAAATGCGGTGTGGCCGGTGCCGGCGAGCAGGGTCATCAGGTAGGTGACAACCGGGGCCCAGTAGGTGATGTGTCGCGGGTTTTTGCGCAACAACCGTTCGGCAATGTGGACGAGATAGTCCATGCCTCCGGCCCTCTGCATAGCGGCAATTGCCGCTATTACCGACATAATGATGCCGATGACATCGAAGGGGATGTCATCTTTGGTAACTGGCACCCCGGTGATGCCGAGCGCCAAAACGCCCAGCCCACCGGCGAATCCGATAGCAATTGAACCTAGACGCGCTCCAAGGAGGATCGCTGCTAGAACGATAAAGATTTGGACGGCAACTAACATGTGTATCTGCGAAAAGTCACTCGTTAGGCTTGTTGCCGCTTAGGACAAATCGTCGAGGCGAGACTCCCCTGCCACGTAGCGCTTACCCCGATATTCCGGGTGCATGAGGTTCTCGGTGCTCAGGACGTGGTTGAGCTCCTTCTCGTCCATCAGCCCACGTTCAAGGACAATGTCGCGGACGGAGCGGCCGGTGCGAGCGGCTTCCTTGCCGACCATATCGCCCTCGTGATGGCCAATGACCGGATTCAGGTAGGTCACGATACCGATGGAGTTTTCCACATAGCCGCGGCACACTTCCGGGTTAGCGGTGATGCCGGTAATGCACTTGTCGCGCAGAGTGTCGGTGGCGCTGCGCAGCAGTTCAATCGACTCGAAGAGACATGCGCCGATGACAGGCTCCATCACGTTTAGCTGCAACTGACCGGCCTCGGCTGCCCAGGTCAGAGTCACGTCGTTGCCGAAGACCTTGAAGCAGGCCTGGTTCGCGACCTCCGGAATTACCGGGTTGACCTTTGCCGGCATAATCGAGGAGCCAGCGGCGCGCTCCGGCAGGTTGATTTCATTCAGTCCGGCTCGTGGACCCGATGCCAGCAGGCGCAAGTCGTTGCACATCTTGGAAATCTTCATGGCTGCGCGCTTCAGGCATGCATGCACGCTGACGTAGGCGCCGGTATCGCTGGTGGCTTCAATTAGGTCCTTCGCAGAGGTCACCTTAAAACCACTGACCTCACGCAGCGCTTGGGTCACGGCCTCGCGGTAACCCGCCGGCGCATTCACACCGGTACCGATAGCGGTTGCTCCCAGGTTGATTTGCAGCAGGCGTGCCGACGCAGTTGCGATGGACTCCTGTTCTTCCTCAAGGTTGTGGGCAAATGCGTGGAAAACCTGTCCCAGGGTCATGGGAACGGCGTCCTGCAGCTGCGTGCGGCCCATTGTGATGATGTCGTTGAATTCATCACCCTTAGCATGTAGGGCCTCAACCAGGGAATCGAAGTGCTTCTGCAGGCTCAGCAGTGACATGTGGATAGCAAGACGGAAACCCGTTGGGTAGGCGTCGTTGGTTGACTGGCACTGGTTGACATCATCGTTGGGGTGAATGACGTCGTATCGGCCCTTTTCCAGACCGAGCAGTTCCAGCGCGAGGTTAGCGATGACCTCGTTGGTGTTCATGTTGAGACTGGTGCCAGCTCCACCCTGGAAGACATCGATTGGAAACTGATCCATGCAGCGTCCCTTTTCCAGGATTTCATCACATGCGGCGACGATGATGTCTGCAACATCGCTGGGCAGCGTGTGGACGCGCTGGTTGGCAATGGCCGTGGCCTTCTTCACCATCACCATGCCACGAATGAATTCGGGCACATCGTTGATGGTCTTGCCTGAGATTTGGTAGTTGTCGATTGCGCGCAGGGTGTGGATGCCGTAGTAAGCCTCTGCTGGAACCTCCATCGATCCAAGCAAGTCGACCTCGGTACGCGTTGCGGACATATGGACATAATCCCTTCTCGTAGGCGCAGTCTTATGAACCACAATTCGTGTGAACCACAATTGGTGGTGCTGCTTGGTTACACCGTCAAAACTACAGCGCTGGCGCAGCTGCCGCTTTTCCGGCATAAGGGGACTATGTCAGTACGGCTAACGCCGTGCGCACGCTTAGTGCTAAGCCTACTACCTACGTCGAGGTAGGTGGATGTGAAAATGCAGTGGTCAGCTCCCGGCGCGAGATGGCGTCCCCACTCGAGCTGGTTGGTCCTCCCCCCCCACCTCACCCCTTGAGCAGGTCAAGCTTCCACTAGATACGCGCGATGCGGATATTCGAGGCCAAGATTGCCTCGGCACCAATCTTTGCCAGGGCATCCATGAGCGGGTTGGCCTCTGCCTTCGGGACTAGCGCGCGAACTGCTACCCAATCCTCGTTAGCCAGCGGCGACACGGTCGGGCCAGATAGGCCCGGGGTGAGCTTGGATGCCTCTTCCAACGCGGACGCACGGATGTTGTAGTCAATCATCAAGTACGTCTTGGCATGCAGAATGCCGGTCATACGACGCAGGAACACCTGCTGCTCCTCGGTGACCTCCACACCCTTGCGTCCGACAACAACTGCCTCAGAGCTGACCAAAACATCGCCGAATGGCTTCAACCCCTGCTTACGCAGGGTGCGGCCGGTGGAGACAACGTCGGCGATAACGTCGGCAACTCCCAAGCGGATGGAAATCTCCACTGCACCATCAAGGCGAATGACGGTGGCGTTAATGCCGCGAGCCTTCAGGTCTTCGCGCACCAGATTCGGGTACGAGGTGGCAATGCGCTTGCCCTCCAGAGCTTCTACGGTCCACTCCTCATCGGCTGGGGCGGCGTAGCGGAAAGTCGAGGCACCGAAGCCCAGATTCAGAACCTCATCGACCGGAGCCAGCGAGTCAGCGGCCAGGTCGCGGCCTGTGATGCCCAAATCCAGATGACCGTTGCCAACATAGATGGGAATGTCCTTCGGGCGAAGGAAGAAAAACTCAATTTCGTTGGCTTCGTCGTGGATGGTCAGGCTCTTGGAGTCGCCTCGACCCGGGTAACCAGCTTCCTTCAGGATTTCGACTGCCGCCTCGGACAGCGATCCCTTGTTGGGCACGGCAATACGCAGCATGGTGTTGATTTCTCCTACAGGTACTTGTAAACATCCTCGGGGCTCAGCCCGCGACCGACCATGACCACCTGCAGCCAGTACAACAGCTGCGAAATCTCCTCTGCGAGGGCTTCGTCAGATTCGTGCTCAGCTGCAAGCCAGACCTCACCGGCCTCTTCGACAATTTTCTTGCCCTGGAAATGCACACCAGCGTCTAGCGCCTTGACTGTGCCCGATCCCTCGGGGCGCGACTGTGCTTTTTCCTTCAGCTCTGCAAACAGGTCATCAAAGTTCTTCACCTGGTCTATTGTTCCATGTCGTCTACTCGCCCGCGAAAGCAGCCCGCAATAAGCCCAAATTCGAGGTATCCAAATTGCCCGAAATGAAGCGCGCCGGGGGGTACTAGCGTCTCCACATCAGCTTGCGAAACGCTCACATCCGGCATTGGATTCCACACCACCGTGCATCCCGCAGCGAGTGCAGAGCGCACCCCGGTTGAGGAGTCTTCGATAGCCAGGCAGTCCTCTGGCGCAAATCCGACGAGCTCTGCGCCACGCAAGTACGGATCCGGCGCCGGCTTGCCGTTGGCCACCTCATCGCTACACACTGTTGCCGCGAAGTGCTGCTCCCCCATGACATCAATGCAGGGTTGCGCCACGTGTCGGCGAGTATTGGTCACCAACACCACCGGAATGTCAGCAGCTCGGGCCTGGTCCAAAATCTCCGGCACACCCGGGCGCCACTCCACCCCATGTTCTAGAACCAATTCTGTGAAGCGGTTTTCGACGAATTGGGAGCCCGAGGAAAACAGCTCGTCGTCAAGCGTGCGTCCCGCATGATCAGCGCAAATCGACAGCGTGTCCCAGAGAGTGTTGCCGACGCACTGCATGCGCAACTCCGGAGTCAGGCGACGGCCTACGAATTCCGAGAGGTCGTACGTGGCAATCTCCCACAGGGGTTCCGTGTTGATGAGGCTGCCGTCCATGTCCCACAAAATTGCTTTCACACCATGCGACTATGCCAGGCAAACAAGCATTTAGCGATTATGTCAGCAAAGCCGCCGGATTTGGGTTTAGAGTTTTAGAAAGGAAAGTATGTTGCGGTGCTGCATGCAACCACCGCATGAACGTGTCCCGCGCGAATGAAAGGCATCGACTCGCTATGACAACCACTGAAGATTCACTCGCCCAGGCAATCGACCAGCCCGAGGCGTACTTTATTCCGTTAGGCGCGGTCACCGAAGGCGAGCTCAGCTACGAGCGCTTCATGCCCACCAGCTTCACTTACGGGGCGTGGGGGCCGTTTCAGCACGGTGCGCCACCGTCGGCGCTGCTGACACGCATGTTGGAGCGCAGGCGCCTGGAAAGCGAGGGAATGCGTATTACTCGCATCGCCGTGGATCTGTTGTCGGCTGTACCGTACACGGAGCTGCGCGCGCGGTCATGGGTCTCGCGCCCGGGGCGGCAGATCGCCAAGATCGAAGCCGAATTGCTTGCCGACGTCAAGGGTGCCTGGTGGCCCGTTGCCACCGCGTCCGCGTGGATGATGGCCACCGCGGATACGCGGGATATTGAGCGTGCATTCGACAAGCAGGTGCCCGGGCCCGAGGAATGTAGCGCCGAGTACATTCCGCTTACCGACGACTGGAGTGGCGGCTACATCGAATCGATTGAAGCCCGCGCAGGTGCGACGGAAGAGCTGGCCGAGACGCAGATTCACTGGGTTCGCGCGACATACCCAATCGTGCTCGGGGAGGAGCCGACTGCGGTGGAGCGAGTCATGCAGGTAGCCGATACCGCCAACGGTGTCGGAGCCACGCTGAGCCCGCATCAGTGGGCGTTTATGAATACCGACTTAGTGGTTCACCTGCACCGACTCCCCCAGCTTGGCCCATCGGAGCAGTCGGCGGAATCGGAGTCGCAGCCGGAAGACGGCGGCTGGGTTGGCATCGCCGCCCGCGGTTCCATCGGTCCGGACGGAATCGGCATGACTGCGGGCGAGCTCTACGATGTGCACGGCCCCATTGGCCGCAGCATGCAGACCTTGCTGGTGCGACCGCAGGGATAACGCGAAGCTACACGTTGAAGTACTTCGCTTCCGGGTGGTAGAGCACGAACGCATCGGTGGACTGCTCTGGGTGCAGCTGGAGCTCCTCAGAGAGTTCCACGCCGATGCGCTCCGGCTGCAGCAGGTCAATCATGCCCTGACGGAAGGTCAGATCCGGGCAGGAACCATAGCCGAAGGAGTAACGAGCGCCACGGTACTTCAGGTCAAAGAAGTCCTGGGTATCGTCGGAGTCTTCCGCGCCAACACTTGTGCCGTCGGAGAACGCGAGCTCGGAGCGAATGCGCTGGTGCCAGTACTCGGCCAGCGCCTCGGTGAGCTGCACACCGATACCGTGAACCTCCAGGTAGTCGCGGTATTCGTTCTTGGCGTAAATATCGTTGGCGAAGTCAGCGATGGGCTGTCCCATGGTCACCAGCTGGAACGGCATGACGTCGGTCTGCCCTGCGGCGATGGCATCTTCGCGCGAGCGAATGAAGTCAGCAATGCACAGGAAGCGACCGCGCTGCTGACGCGGGAAGGTCCAGGACACCACTGGCTCGGCCGTGGGGTCAGGCTGCTCCCCTTCCGCCGGCAGCGGCAGTACGTGGACGGTATCGCCCTCAGAAACTGCCGGGAAGTAGCCATAGACGACAGCCGCATGTTGGAGAATGTTCTCGGCGCGCAGGCGCTGCAGCCATGCGCGCAGGCGTGGACGACCATCGGATTCGACCAGTTCCTCGTAGCTCGGTCCCTCGTCGCCGCGGGTGCCGCGCAGGCCCCACTGTCCCATGAACAGAGCGCGTTCATCGAGAGTGGTCAGGTAGTCGTCGAGAGGCAGACCCTTGACGATGCGGGTTCCCCAGAACGGCGGTGTCGCAACGGGGACATCAGCGGCGACGTCGGAACGCTCCGGCACCTCGGGGGCTTCAGCAGCAGCCTTGGCGGCGCGCTGCGCGGCGATCCGCTTTGAGCGCTCACGGCGGGCGCGGCGAGCTTCCTTCTTTTCGCGGGCGGCGATGGCCTCAGGCGAATTCTCGTCCGGGCCGAGGCCCTTCTTAGCTGCCATCAGCTCATCCATGATGCGCAGTCCTTCGAAGGCATCCCTGCCGTAGTAGACATCGCCGTGGTAAAGCTCAGACAGGTCGTCTTCCACGTAGCTACGCGTCAGCGCGGCGCCGCCGAGCAGCACTGGGAAGCGGGCGGCATCACCGGCGGAGTTGATCTCCAGCAGGTTGTCCTTCATCACCACAGTGGACTTCACCAGCAGACCGGACATGCCGATGGCATCGACATCCAGTTCCTTAGCTGCGGACAAAATCGTAGCAATCGGCTGCTTAATGCCCAGGTTATGCACGGTGTAGCCGTTGTTGGAGAGAATAATCTCCACCAGGTTCTTGCCGATGTCGTGGACATCGCCCTTCACCGTGGCCAGCACAATCGAGCCCTTGGAGCCCGTGGCATCCTCGGCATCCATAAAGCCCTCGAGGTAGCTCACCGCGGCCTTCATCGTCTCGGCCGACTGCAGCACGAATGGCAGCTGCATCTGACCGGAACCGAACAGGTCACCAACGGTCTGCATACCTCGTAGCAGGTCTTCGTTGACGATCGCCAGGGGTTCCTTTTCCTTCATGCCCTCATCGAGGTCAGCTTCGATACCTGTGCGCTCGCCGTCGATGATGCGCTGCGCCAGGCGGTCGAACAGCGGCATGGCGGCGAGCTTCTCGGCCCGGGCGTCCTTAGCGTCAGCGGCGGAGACTCCTTCGAAGAGCTCCATGAAGACCTGCAGTGGGTCGTACTCCCCGTCAGGGTGTCCCGCTTCACGACGGCGGTCGTAGACCATATCGAGAGCGACTTCGCGCTGTTTGTCGTCGATCTTGTTCATCGGCAAGATCTTGGAGCTGTGGGCAATGGCGGAGTCCAAGCCGGCCTCGATGCACTCGTTGAGGAATACCGAGTTGAGTACCTGGCGAGCCGCCGGGTTCAGACCGAAGGAGATGTTGGACAGGCCGAGCGTGGTGTGCACGTTCGGGTGGCGACGCTTAAGTTCGCGGATGGCTTCGATGGTTTCGATGCCGTCGCGGCGAGTTTCCTCCTGCCCAGTGGAAATCGGGAAAGTCAGACAGTCGACAATAATGTCCTGCTCGCGCAGTCCCCACGTGCCGGTGATGTCGGCGATGAGGCGCTCGGCAATCTCAACCTTCTTATCCTTCGTACGCGCCTGACCGTCTTCGTCGATAGTCAAAGCGACCACGGCAGCACCGTGCTCAACAACCTGGCGCATAATACGCTGGTAGCGCGACTCAGGGCCATCGCCGTCTTCAAAGTTCACAGAGTTGACCGCACAGCGACCACCGAGGTGCTCCAGGCCAGTCTTAAGAACTTCCGGTTCCGTAGAGTCCAGCATGACCGGCAAGGTCACCGAGGTGGCGATTTGAGATGCCAGGGTTGCCATGTCATCGCGACCGTCGCGACCCACGTAGTCGACACACAGATCAATCATGTGTGCGCCATCGGTGACCTGACCTCGGGCGGTGTTAAGGCACTTCTCCCAATCACCGGCCAGCATGGCCTCGCGGAAAGCCTTGGAGCCGTTGGCGTTGGTGCGCTCACCAATCATGGTGATGCCGGTCGTCTGCGTCAGCGGGGTTGCCGAGTACAGAGAAGCGACCTCATCGATGGGCTTTGCGTCCGGATCCGTCGATGGGCGTTCTGCCTTAACGGCTGGGCCCTGCTCGGCGTAGGTGCCAGCACCGGTAATAGCGTCGCGAACAGCGGAAACATGCTCCGGCGTGGTACCACAGCAGCCACCGACCATTGCCAGACCGAACTCTTCAACAAAGCCGCGCAGTGCAGTGGCCAGCTCTGGGGCGGTCAGCGGGTAGGTCGCACCGTTCTTACCCAGCACTGGTAGACCCGCATTCGGCATCACCGATACCGGGATCGAGGCGAAGTTGGACAGGTAGCGCAGGTGCTCGCTCATCTCGTCCGGACCCGTTGCACAGTTCAGACCAATCATGTCGATACCCAGCGGCTGCAGCGCTGCCAAGGCTGCACCAATCTCCGAGCCCATCAGCATGGTGCCCGTGGTCTCGACAGTCACGTGGACGACGATCGGAATCTTCTTCTCAGTCTGTCGCATAGCGGCCTTGACACCGTTGACGGCCGCCTTTACCTGCAGCAAGTCCTGACAGGTTTCAATCAAAAACGCGTCCGCGCCACCAGAAATCATGCCGAGTCCGGCCTCCGTGTAAGCGTCGCGAAGCTGAGCGTACGGAGCGTGCCCCAAAGACGGCAGCTTCGTGCCCGGGCCCAGCGAACCGAGGACAAAGCGTCGCATGCCCTCGCGCCCCGGCCCCATTTCGTCAGCGACCTTGCGGGCGATTGCGGTGCCCTTGTGCGCTAGTTCCTGGATACGGTCTTCGATGTCGTAATCCGCGAGGTTCGGGAAGTTACAGCCGAAGGTATTGGTTTCGACCAGGTCGGCGCCGGCCTCGAAATAGCGTCGATGAATCGTCTCGATAATGTCGGGACGAGTGTCATTGAGAATCTCATTACAGCCCTCGTAGCCGAGGAAGTCCGCGTCAACGTCGAGGTCAAAAGACTGCAGCTGGGTACCCATGGCGCCGTCGCCAATGAGTACACGGCTGTGCAGTGCGGTGAGGAACTCGGAAGAGTGGCGATCAGTCATAAGTAGACACCTTAGTCTACTTTCATAATCGCGCCGTTAATCGGGCTGGTTATTCCATCTCGAAGTAGCTTTCTGCCTTCACCGCAGGCAGGTCCAAACCGACAGCTTTCGTTGCGGAATTGATAATCACGAGAATCTCGTCGAGCTCCTCGTCAAAAATCGAGCCGCCGTGCTCATGCTCAATCGCAGCCACGCGCTGTAGGCAGTTCTCTACCGCCTGCGTCGCGGCTTCTTCTCGCTTATCGACGGCCAGCTCCGCCGCCTGATCAATACCAGCGGCGGCCTCGCGGAGAACTTCCCCGACCTGGTCGGCTACCGCTTCGTCAAAAAGTGGCTCCCAGAACTCGCGTTCCTCGGGCTGCAGGTAGCTGCCGGTGGCAAACATGCGCAAATCGGCAACTAGTTTATCGATGTTCTCTTTCGTTACTTCGACTGCAGACATGTCTGAGTTGCTCATGATCAAAGCTTAACGCCAAGCAGCGCGTCCAGCGCGGCGGCGACAAATTCGCCGGCGCCGGCTGCGCCAGTTACTGTGCCAGCTTCTGCGGCCTCTTCTGCTGCGCCAGCTTCTGCCTTGTTGCCGGTAGCCGAGGACCACTCCGCAGCCCAGGCATCGATAGCGTCCAGAGCAGCCGGCGTATCCAAGTCATTGGCCAGGCTTGCGCGCACATCGGCAACCAGTGCCGCTGCCGCGCTCACCGCCTTCTCATCGGTGGCAGTCTTAGTAGCTGCGCAAGCCGCACGCCAGGTCTCGAGACGTGCCTTGGCCGCCTCCAGCACCTCGTCCGACCAATCGCGATCAGAGCGGTAATGGCTGGCGAACACGCCAATACGAATCGCACTCGGATCCACGCCGGCGGCCACCAGCTTGGAGACAAAGACGAGGTTGCCCAGCGACTTGGACATCTTGACGCCATCCAGCGCAATCATGCCCGCGTGAACGTAGTGGCTAGCCATGCGTGCACAACCAGTAGCGGCCTCAGCGTGAGCCACCGAGAACTCATGGTGTGGAAACGCCAGGTCAGAGCCACCGCCCTGAATGTCGAAGCTCTTACCCAAGCGATTGGTAGCAATCGCCGAGCACTCAATATGCCAACCCGGACGGCCCGCACCAAAGGGGGCGTTCCAGCTTGGTTCTCCAGGGCGAGCAGCACGCCACACCAGCGCGTCTAGCGGATCTTCCTTGCCCGGGCGATCCGGGTCGCCACCGCGCTCCGCAAAGAACTCCGCCATCTGCTCTGCCGAATAATTGGATTCGTAGCCAAAGTTCTCGGTGGCACTCTTGCGGAAGTACACATCCGGGTACTCGTCATTGGTGAGCTGATAGGCCGAGCCGTTCTCCAGTAGCTTCTCGACCATTTCCACGACCTCATCGACGGACTCAATGGCGCCGATGTAGTCGCGCGGCGGAATCACCGACAGGTTTTCCATATCCGAGCGGAACAAATCAATCTGCGAGGTGCCCAGCTCGCGCCAGTCCACCCCATCGCGCTCCGCACGCTCGAACAACGGGTCATCGACATCGGTGATGTTCTGCACGTAATGCACCGAGTGCCCATTGTCCAGCAGCTGGCGGTAGATCAAATCAAAGGTGAGGTACGTTGCCGCGTGCCCCAGGTGTGTGGCGTCATAGGGCGTGATGCCACACACGTACATAGTCGCCTCTGGCCCCGCTTCCACCTGGGAGACCTTCTGATCCGCGGTGTCGTAGAGGCGTAAGGGTACCGATGTTGAGCTTTCGTCGTCAAGCGAATGCGCCGTACCTGCATTGCTGGCGCGGTTGAACACATCGAAGCGCGCATCGCCGAGACTGGGAACCTGTGGTTGGGGCCACGAATGCATGAAATACTCACTACCTCACTAAACAGCGTTGATCGTGCCGAAGCCGAGCAACACCATAACAATCAAACCGACCGGGATGCGGTACGCGGAGAACCAAGCGAAGGAGTGGTTCGACACAAACTTCAGCAGCCATGCGATAGACGCATAACCGACGACGAAGGCAATCAGCGTACCGATGGCCAATTGCGCACCACTAGCGGCCTGTCCCGCCGCAGGGTCAAACGCGTCTGGAAGCGAAAAAATTCCAGCAGCGAAAACAGCGGGGATAGCCAGCAGGAAGGAAAAGCGCGTTGCAACCTCTCGATCCAAGTGCAAGAACAGGCCGGCAGACACCGTACCGCCCGAGCGCGACACCCCCGGAATGAGCGCCAGACACTGCGCGAAACCCATGACGATGGCATCTCGCATGGTCAGCTCTTCATAGTTGCGCTCACGACGGCCGAACTTCTCTGCGGCGATAAAGACAAAGGAGAAAAGCACCAACACAGCGGCTGTAATCCAGAGATTGCGCAGGTTGTCGCGGATGAGATCCTTCCCCAGCACGCCGATGATGGCAATCGGCAGTGTACCGACAATCACCATCCAGCCCATGCGGTAGTTGAAACCGCGTGCTTCCTTATTGAACAGGCCGGCAAACCAGCCAGTGAGAATCTGCCAGATGTCCTTGGCGAAGAACACCAGCACAGCCAATTCGGTGCCGAGCTGTACTACAGCGGTGAAGGATGCGCCGGCGTCCTGGCCCCACAGCAGCTCAGAGACAATCCGCAGGTGCCCCGAGGAACTCACCGGGAGAAATTCCGTTAGACCTTGCACTACGGAAAGGATGATCGTCTGCGCCCAGGTCATACCGGTGCCGGCGGTATCGGCAGCAGTATCCGCTGAGGCGCTTAGTGTCGTCATGATAGTCACGGGTGTATAGGCTACTCGTCCGATTTGTGTTGTGGCTATAGCGAGGTTTCGGCGCGGCCGTAGCGAGACCTCTCCCGCGGAAGCTTTCCCGCGACCGCACACAGGTGTCCTAAAGTAAAAATCGTGCAACAACGAATTCTGGGCAACAGCGGTTTACGCGTCTCCGCCTTGGGGCTGGGTACGGCCACCTGGGGTGCGGGTACCAGGCAAGACGAGGCCGGACGCATCCTGACGGACTTCCTCGACGCCGGAGGCAACCTTGTCGATGCTTCCCCACTCCACGGCGGCGACACTGTTGCCGACATGCTGGGTGCAGTCATCGCAAAGCGCGGCGTTGCCGACGAATTGGTGCTTTCGGTCGCATCTGGCATACACCCCGAGCGGCCCGTCGGCAGGCGCGTGGACTGCTCGCGTAAGACACTGCAAAAGGACCTCGACGATACGCTCGGACGCCTCGGCGTCGAACACATTGATCTGTGGTCGCCCGGCTACTGGGATGGGCTGACCCCACCGGAAGAGGTCGCCGACACCCTGGAATGGGCTGTACGTACTGGGAAAGTACGTTACGCCGGACTGCGTGGATACAGCGGATGGCAAGCAGCGGTGACGCATGCCGCCGCGAATCGAATCGCTCCGGTGTTCGCACAGCATGAGTACTCGCTGCTCCAGCGAAGCCCTGAGGCTGAGCTGCTGCCCGCCTGTGAGCATTTGGGTCTCGGCTTTATCGGTGGCGCCCCACTGGCCCAAGGTGTGTTGACCGCCAAATACCAACACATCATTCCGGAGGACTCCCGCGCTGCTTCCGAACACGCGGACGCAGAGGTACAGGACTACCTCGACACACGCGGCGTCACGGTCGCAGGTGCGCTGACCACCGCAGCCAAGGGGCTCGGCGTCAGTGCTGCCGTCGCAGCGGTTTCCTGGGCGCGCGATCGGCCGGGCGTCACCTCGATCCTCGTTGGCGCTCGAGACCGCGCTCAGCTACGCGAAAACCTCACCGCCGAACAACTCACGCTGCCACCGCAGATTTGCAACGCGCTTGACGACGTCACGCTGTAATCAGTAACCGCATTCTTATAAAGGCTTATAAAGCGCAACGAATGCGAGAACTTCCCACGGCTGGAGGCGTCCACAAAGTAATCCGGCCGGGGTGGTAGTTTCTATAGCGTGAGTGAAAACAGTCGTCGACGTGTCATAACCTCCCTTCTAGCGGGGCTTTCCGCTAGCGCAGTGGTCCTGGCAGGGTGCTCCTCCGATGTGGAAGGAGACATCGATGCCGGAATGGGCAACGCCACGCCAGTACCGGCCGCTTCACCCGCTGCTCCCGATACTGCTATCGGGAAAGCCAAAAAGATCGATGAGGGCATCACTGATGCCGTGCTGGTCGGCGATCGAGTTGTCCTGAAGGCCGGGGACAAGATTTTTGCCGGTCCGCTGAATAACCCAATCGAGCGTTCGATGAAGCTGGACGCGAAGTGTGGCGAGCTCGCGCCGGGCGGCCCTAATGCTCTGCTGCCGTGTGAAGATGGCATCCATGTCATTACTGACCAGGCTACGGAAACGGCCGTTGTTGGCCGTGGCACCAACTACTCCGCCGCAGTTGGCCTGGAAGGCGGCCGCATCATCGGTGCCCATGCGGATAGCAATGTGGTCGATGTGTTCGGCGCTGACGGCGAGTTGGCCAGTGACTTCAAGGCTGCCAATAACGGTTCGCAGTTCGCTGTGATTCCCAAAGCGGACAATGACGCGGACGTCAAGCTGTTAGAGGTCAACCGCCCGGAAACTTCGGTGCATGAGCTCAAGCTCGATGAGTCTCGTGCTGGCTCTGCGCTGCGTGCGGGCATTGGCGTCGGCAAGGTGGCGTCCGGTGACCATGCCATCGCTGCCGCAGACACCAAGGGCAGCCAGCTGCTTATTTACACTGCCACTGACGTCATTCGGCTCCACCAGGCAGCTCCGGCTCCGGAGGCCCCGTGGGCGGTAGCAGTCGATGAATCGCGCGGAATTGTCTGGGTGACTTCGACGAAGGTGAACAAGCTGACTGGCTACGACATCAGCTCGGGTACCCCAGTCAAGGTCGCGGACATCAACACGGTTGCAGACCCGCAGTCGATTGTTGCCACCGAGGATGGTCAAATTGGCGTCTTCTCAGCTACCGGTGACGGGGCTCAGATTTTTGACTCCGCGGACGTCGATAAGGCAATTGCTGATTTCAAGCAGGATGCAGAGAAAATCCGTGAGGAGATGTCGGTTCGGGAGCCAGCCGATAAACTACCGACCGGTGCAGGTGACACCAAGGGAGCAGACGACTCCGAGGGAGAGACTAAGTAGATGCCTTCGAAACTTCGCGCCAAGTCCTATCAACTCGCGCTAAAGGCAATGTTCCAGGTCCCGGCAGAGCAGATTCACGAGGCCATCTCGAAGACCCTGAAGGGGCTGCAGAAGTCGGAGAGTCTTCAGCGGGCGGTGAGCAAGCTACTCGTTGTTGACGATGCTGTGCTGCGTCAAACCGTGTTCGGTGTGGACTTCCCGCGTCCGCTGGGGCTCGCCGCGGGCTTCGACAAGGCTGCTATTGCCCCGGATTGCTGGGGACCCATTGGTTTTGGCTACGCGGAACTGGGAACCGTGACTGCCAAGCCGCAGCCGGGCAATGATCGCCCGCGTCTGTTCCGCCTGAAGGAAGACCGCGCCATCTTGAACCGCATGGGTTTCAACAACCCCGGTGCCGCCGCTGTAGCGGAGAACCTGCGGGCGCGTCGCAGCGACGACGTCATCGGTATCAACATTGGCAAGACCAAGGTAACTCCGCTCGAAGAGGCCGTCGATGACTATCGAGAATCGGCCAGCCAGCTCGGAGGCTTGGCGGACTATGTGGTTGTCAATGTCTCCTCACCGAACACGCCGGGGCTGCGCGACCTTCAGGCGGTAGAGTCCCTGCGGCCGATTCTGGCAGCGGTGACTGAGGAGACCGACTCGCCGGTGCTGGTCAAGATCGCTCCTGATCTCTCCGACGAGGATGTCATTGCAGTTGCTGACCTGGCTGTTGATTTGGGGCTGGCGGGCATTGTGGCAACCAACACCACCATTTCTCGCGAGGGCCTGCGTACGCCCGCGGATAAAGTCGCGGAGATGGGTGCCGGTGGAGTCTCGGGTGCACCTGTGGCAGCTCGGTCACTAGAGGTACTGAAGCTGCTGCACGAGCGCGTCGGAGACAAACTTGTTCTCATCAGCGTCGGCGGCATCGAGACTGCTGAGCAGGCATGGGAACGGATTGCCAACGGTGCTTCCCTGCTGCAGGGCTACACACCGTTGATTTATGGCGGTCCAGACTGGATTCGTGACATTCACCAAGGGTTGGCTCGCCAGATTCGAGCTCAGGGCTTCTACTCCATTTCGGAGGCTGTCGGCTGTGGCCTACCGTGGCGTGGTTAACTGCTGAGAGCCGTTGAGGCTTTTTAATCCAATAAACACGCGACCCCGGGTCCTGCTGCCATGAAGGCGCTGGCCCCGGGGTTTTCTGTATGAGTAGCGTGCCCGGGCGGTTGAGTTGCCCGTGTGGGCGTCGTATCCCTACTCCCCGACGTTCTCCCACCACGGCGTGATGATGGCACGCGCAATCGAGTGGAAATACAGGTTGAAGCCAAGCACTGTCGGCGTCGCATCTTCCGGAACATCAAGCTTCTCGACGTCGACCGCGTGCACCGCGTACATGTAACGGTGTGGGGCATGCTGCGCCGGTGGGTTAGCTCCGTAGTGACCACGCATGCCAGAGTCGCCGACAAGCTGGATAGCACCGTCTGGCAGCTTAGAGCTGTCTTCGGAGCCAGCTCCCTGTGGTAGACCCTTTTCGGTCGCTGGAATGTTGAACACAGCCCAGTGCCAGAAGCCCGAAGCGGTCGGGGCGTCCGGATCGAAGCAGGTCACGGCAATGGACTTCGTGCCCTCCGGCAGATTGGCCCAATCCAACTGCGGGGAAACATTCGACGGAGCGCGGAATTCATCCGCAATCTTCTCGCCGTCCTTGATATCTGGCGAGGACAGCTCGAAGGTTGGCAAATCCTTCAGCGGTGCGTACGGATCCGGGCCCGGGAAAACCGGAGCATTTGTAGCGTTGTTTGTGGTGTCGTTGGAATTCGTAGTCATAACTACCAGTGTGCCTACTTTATGAGCGCGCTGCAGGGACTTCGCCAGACTGCCTATCCTCAGTGCCGGATTCTCAGCGTGAATCCAAGGCGGATGCGGGGCTAACAACGGAGATGTAATTACACCCCGGTTTGGCACCTTAATACCACGATGACCTGCCAATTTGTGTTTCATTATGTAGTCGGGATACAGTATCACAGGTCAGCACGGAAGTGCTTCCTACCCGGTCCGGGTGGCGGAATGGCAGACGCGCTAGCTTGAGGTGCTAGTGCCCTATTAACGGGCGTGGGGGTTCAAGTCCCCCTCCGGACACAAGATAAATCCCGAGAAACTGCAGTAAATGCAGCTCTCGGGATTTTTGTGTTTTCTGGCGGACCTCTATGGTAGTGCCCTATTGCAGCGCCGAGGTCAAGCGGAAAACAGAGTCCAGGTAGCGCTGGCGAAGGGGGCGGTCATTCCATTCCTCCTGGGTGAGCAGGAGGGATTTGTCGCGGTACTCGTCGGCAAGCGTGATCAGTTTGTCCACGATGGAACCGGCGGCGGAAAGAAGCGTGATCTCGTAATTGAGGCCGAAGGAGCGCATATCTAGATTGGACGAGCCGAACATGGCCATGCGGTCGTCGATAACCATGAACTTGGAGTGCAGGACGGCAGGCGCCGGATAGCGATAAATCTTCACGCCAGCGGTTAGCAGTGCCTGGTAATAGGACTGCTGCGCGTGGCCGACCATGAACTGATCGGACTCTTCGTTAACGTAGAGCTGAACGTCGATACCTCCATATGCGGCGGAGGTCAGCGCCATGAGCATGGACTCGTCCGGGACGAAGTACGGGCTGACGGCGATAATCCGCTCGTGCGCCTGGTAGATCATGTTATTGAACACGCGCAGGTTCGGCTCCGTGCTGAAGCCCGGACCCGACGGCAGCACCTGGACCACGTTGTAGTTGTCGTTGACCTCAGTGGTGTGGAGTGAATAGTTCCTGGTGGCATCTGGGGTCTTGTATAGCTCGCTGGTCCAATCAACCGCAAAAATTGCGTCGAAGGCCAGCGCAATATCGCCCTCGAGCTCAATCCATGTGTCCACCCAGCGGCGGCCGATCTTATGATTCTTTTTCTTCTGATATTCGGGCTCAATCAAATTCTGCGAGCCCATGAATACAATGTCGCCATCAATCACTACGAGCTTGCGGTGATTACGCAGATCCAGGCGGCGCCAGGTGAGCTTCAGTAAGCTCACGGGCAGCATTGGGTGCCAGGAGATTTTGGACTGGTTCAGGCGTTTTTTCAGCTTGTAGTAGCCGGGGTATTTCCACGAACCAATTGGATCGACCAGTACCTTGACCTCTAGTCCCCTGTCGAGCGCGCGCTCGAGAGCCTGTATGAAAGGCTCCGTGCTGGAATCCAGTGCAAAGATGTAGGACTGCACGTGGATAGATCTCTGAGCCGCATCGATGGTCTCAATCATGCGGTCAATGGAGGCATCGAATTCGGTGAAAAGTCCCTTTTCCGCGCTGGCAATTGCCGGCATTCCCGTGAGCTGACGCGAGAGCTTGAATACGTTGACAACGTCATCTTCTATCTTGGCATCGTCCGGTACGTCGGGCAGATGCTCGGTACGTTCCGCAATGAGCTCCTGTGCCAGTGCCTGTACCTCGTGCCGGCGGCCCGTGATCTGCTGCGAGCCCAGGAAGAGGAACAGAGGTAGGCCGATAAATGGAATTAGCAGAATCAGTAGCAGCCACGCCGTCGAAGCCGATGGGCTTCGGTTTTCCGGCACCCATCCAATCGCGATGAACTTAATCGTGTAGTCGAGCGCGAAGAATAGTACTTGCCACCACGTTAAGTCCTCCACCAGCCATGGGAAGGCGCTCATCAACCAATCCATGCAGATGATATTACTGAAGGAATTTTCAGTACCTTTGGTCGCTGTCCCTTAGGAGCGCTCTCCCCTCTTTTGCGACAGCTTATTGTGACATCTGAAATTGAATACTGATATCAATACGTAGTAGTGTTCACCTTATTGAACATACTAAGTGTTTGGCATGTCGACTTCGAAAGGACTTACCCCTCCAAATGACTGAGAAGGCTCCTACGAGCACCGAGCTCGACGTTGCCACTAACGTACTGAAGTTGATGGCGGACAAGACGCGTCTCTCCATCCTGTCACTCCTTCGTGACGGGGAGATGACCGTCACCGCCATCGCTAGTGCGCTCGATCGCCCCATTCCCGCGATTTCTCAGCACCTGGCGAAGTTGCGCATGGCCAATATGGTGCAGGCCCGCAAGGAGGGCACGTCTAGCTTCTATTCTCAGCCCGACGAGCACCTCACCAACCTGGTGGTCAACGCTCTCCACTTCGCCGAACACACTCTCTACAGCGATCCGCCCCATCACCGCGGTCAGTAGGCGCACACGGATACGCTCGCTTTACGACGAAAACCCCGCGACCCAACCGGACAGACTCCGATAAGTGATCGCAGGGTTGCTTCTCTTTGACGCTGCTAGTTTCCCATCCGCGCGGCTAGGAATTGGACTCGCTGGTGGGAGCTACGTTGTTCAGGACCTAATCGTCGAGCCCGGCGTTCGGTGCCCTTCCTTTGTCGAATGCCTCCATGATGCGCTGGGCAGCGAGCGTCGGTGTGAGCTGCCCCGAGCGGAGTTGTTTTTCCACCAGGGAACTCTCTATCTGCACAGCCTCGTTGGTGTTGAGTCGCTGCAAGAGCGTTTCGTGCACCATGGACCACATCCACTTAATCTGCTGGTTAGCGCGGTTTTCATCGAAGAGATGATTCTCGTGCATAGCCTCGACATGGTCTTCGATGGCTTGCCAGAACTTGTCGATGCCGTCGTCTTCCAATGCCGACATAGTCAGCACCGGTGGAGTCCAGACTTGATCTGAGGAACGCACCATCTTCATGGCGGTCATCAGGTCACGCGCAGCGCGTTTTGCCGGGCGCAGGTTCTTACCATCCGCCTTGTTGATAGAAATCACGTCGGCCATTTCCAGCACACCCTTCTTGATGCCCTGGAGTTGGTCACCAGCGCCGGCGAGTGCCAGAAACGCAAACGTATCCACCATCTGTGCCACCGCGACCTCGGACTGGCCGACGCCGACAGTCTCGACGATGACAATGTCGTAGCCTGCGGCTTCGAGCACCACCATGGCCTCACGCGTTGCCTTGGCGACACCACCGAGCGTGCCCGCAGAAGGCGACGGACGGATGAAGGCTTCATCCGCGGCCGAGAGCCGGGACATACGGGTCTTATCGCCCAGAATCGAACCACCGGACTTCGTTGACGACGGGTCGATGGCCAGCACTGCAACGCGGTGGCCCTCCTCGATCAACTTCAGCCCAAGGGTTTCAATCGTGGTTGATTTACCGACGCCGGGGACACCGGTAAGACCGACACGCATAGCCTTTCCGGAAAATGGCAGCAACTTCACCAGTAGTTCCTGAGCCAGCACCTTATGCGCCGGAGCAGTCGACTCCAACAGCGTGATCGCCCGAGCCAACTTAGTGCGGTTCCCAGCTCGCACGCCCTCAAAGAGGTCGTCGACATCTATCCGTCGTCGCGCACGACGGACGACTTCGGGAGCTACAGCGGTCTTTCCCTCAACAACCGTGCCAGCGGTAGTGACGAGGGTGCCCAGGTTTTCTTCAAGAAACTCGTTCATCGCTACTTCTCAATTCCGACAACGCGCTGAGCTGAACGCTCAGCTCAGCGCGTATGCGGTAGTTAATTAGGACTCTTCGTCAACGGCAATGTCGAGGCCCAGCTCGGCAGAGAGCTTGGTCATCATGTCGATTGCCGAATCAGCGATGACAGTGCCCGGCGGGTAAATAGCCGCGGCGCCGGCATCGTAGAGTTCCTGGAAGTCGCCCGGTGGGATAACACCACCGACGACAATCATGATGTCCTCGCGACCCAGCTTTGCCAGCTCATCGCGAAGAGCAGGCACGAGCGTCAGGTGTCCGGCGGCTAGCGAAGAAACACCGACGACGTGGACATCCGAGTCGACTGCCGATTTGGCGGCCTCCTCCGGAGTCTGGAACAACGGCCCCACGTCAACGTCCATGCCGAGGTCCGCGTAGGCGGACGCGATGACCTTCTGGCCGCGGTCGTGACCATCCTGGCCCATCTTGGCCAGGAAGATACGCGGACGGCGACCTTCCTGCTCTTCGAACTTATCGGCCATGGCGATGGCCTTGGAGACGTTAGACACGGCACCCTCCTTGCCAACTTCGTCCTTGTAGACGCCGGAGAGGGTACGAATCTCGGCCTGGTGGCGGCCAAAGACCTCTTCCATTGCGTCGGAGATTTCACCGATGGAGGCCATGGCGCGAGCACAGTCGACAGCGAGCTTCAACAGGTTCTTGTCCAGGTCCCCCGGTTCACCCGGGTTACGGCAAGCGTCGGTCAGAGCGGCCAGTGCCTTCTGAACCTCTTCCTCGTCGCGCTCGGCACGCAGGCGAGCCAGCTTGTCAATCTGCTCCTGGCGTACGCGGGAATTCTCAACCTTGAGAACCTCGATGGCCTCGTCTTCTTCGACCTGGTACTTATTCACGCCAATGAGAGCCTGGCGCCCCGAGTCAATACGAGCCTGCGTACGAGCTGCCGCCTCTTCAATGCGGAGCTTCGGAATGCCCTCGATAGTGGCCTGTGCCATACCGCCAGCCTCTTCGACCTCGTCGATGTGCTGGCGTGCACGCTTGACCAGCTCGTTGGTCAACCACTCGATGTAGTAGGAACCAGCCCACGGATCAACCGGACGCGTGGTGTTGGACTCCTGCTGGAGCAGCAGCTGAGTGTTACGAGCAATACGGGCCGAGAAGTCAGTCGGCAGTGCCAAGGCCTCGTCCAGGGCGTTGGTGTGCAGCGACTGGGTGTGGCCCTGCGTTGCGGCCATAGCCTCAACAGCAGTACGAGCGACGTTGTTGTAGACGTCCTGGGCGGTCAGCGACCAACCGGAGGTCTGCGAGTGAGTACGCAGGGACTGCGACTTCGGGTTCTTCGGACCAAACTTGCCAACCAGCTCAGACCAGAGGATACGGCCTGCACGCAGCTTGGCAATCTCGGTGAAGGTGTTCATCGAGATGCCCCAGAAGAAGGACAGACGCGGAGCGAACTTATCAACTTCCAAGCCAGCGTCAATACCGGCCCGCAGGTACTCGATGCCGTCGGCAAGCGTGTAAGCGAGCTCGAGGTCGGCCGTCGCGCCGGCTTCCTGAATGTGGTAGCCGGAAATCGAAATCGAGTTGAATTTCGGCATTTTTGCCGAGGTGTACTCGAAGATCGAAGAGATGATTCGCATCGAGGGCTTCGGCGGGTAAATGTAGGTGTTACGAACCATGAACTCCTTGAGAATGTCGTTCTGGATCGTACCGCGCAGTTGCTCAGTCGAAACGCCCTGCTCTTCAGCAGTGACAATGTAGAAGGCCAGAATCGGCAGCACAGCGCCGTTCATGGTCATAGACACCGAGACACCGCCCAGGTCAATGCCCTGGAAGAGCTCACGCATGTCGTAAATCGAGTCAATTGCCACACCGGCCATACCGACGTCGCCGGACACACGCGGGTTGTCCGAGTCGTAACCGCGGTGGGTCGCCAGGTCGAAAGCGACCGAAAGACCCTTCTGGCCGGCCGCGAGGTTGCGGCGGTAGAAGGCGTTGGATTCAGCTGCGGTGGAGAAACCAGCGTACTGGCGAATAGTCCACGGCTGGTTGGTGTACATGGTCGGGTACGGCCCGCGCATGAATGGGGCGATACCCGGGAAAGAATCTACCGGGTGACCCTCGGCAGCTGCGGCGTCGCGGTCAGCGCGATCGTAGACACGCTTGACGTCGATGCCTTCTGGAATGGTCCACACTTCACCAGCTTCCGCGGCAGCTGCCTTGTTGGTGGCAGCTGCCGCGTCGTCGGTGTTGCGGGAGATGTCAGCGAAATTTGGGATGGTGGTCATTACTTCCTTCACGCTCCCAGTTCGTTCAGCAGTCGGGACAGCTCCGCGACAGCATCGATGGTCATGTTCAGGTATCCGTCGGGGCGAGCGTCTTCAGCGGCATTAGCGAAGCTCTTCTCGGAGCCGGCCACCAGGACCTCCTTAGCGCCTGCGGCGCGGGCGGCCTTGACAGCGTCCTGGCCCGAGGTCTCGTACTCGCTGTCGGCTGCGCACAGCACGACAATCGGAGAGGCCTTCACTGCCTCTTCGAAACCGGCCTCGCCCGGCACAACCTGGCCGGGGTTAGCGACGGCGATACCGCCGGAAGCCAGCAGGTTGGAGGTAAAACCAGTGCGGATGTTGTGCTTGGCCAGCGGACCCAGCGGCAGCATGGCAATCAGCGGACGGTTGCCCTTTTCAGCCAGGAAGTCATCGGAGCGGTTGCGCAGCGCCTCGAAGTCGCGTGCCCAACGGCGAATCGGATCGCCCTCCGGGCGAGCCTCGGGAGCCAGTGGGGCTTCAGCCAGGTTCGGGAACTCGTTGATAGCGGTGACCTTGGTGCGGCGATGCGCGATATCGGCGCGGCGCTTTTCCCAGGTAGCGTCCAGGGCGGTGCGAATATCGGCCTCTGCGGAGGTGAAACCGCCGGCGGCCTCAGTGCCGGTGAAGATCTCCCACGCCTTGTCGGCCATTTCCTCGGTCAGGTCCTCCACGAAGTAGGAGCCACCTGCTGGGTCGGCGACGTAACCAAGGTGAGACTCTTCCAGCAGCAACAGGTTGGTGTTGCGAGCGATGCGAGCCTTGAAAGTCTTGGAGACGTTCGGCATGCCGCCGACAACTGCGTAATCAAACGGCAGAACCTCAACTGAGGAAGCACCGCCGACACCTGCGGCGAAGGAGGCGACAGTTACACGCAGCATGTTGACCCACGGATCGCGCTGGCTGAACATGACCGGGGCTGTCACGGCGTGCATCGGAGCGCGGCCAGATTCAGGGGCACCGATGACCTCAGCAACGCGGGCCCACAGAACGCGAGCGGCGCGGAACTTCGCAATGGTGTCGAACTGGTCGTCGGTAGCGGCAAAGCGGAAAGAAATCTGGCCGAGCGCTTCTTCAGCGCTCAAGCCCGCTTTAGTCAGCGCACGCAGGTAGGCGACACCAACGGCGAGGCTGTAGCCGATCTCCTGGATGTTGTTTGCACCCAAGTTGGAGAAAACAACGCCGTCGACAAGCAGGGCGCGGACGTCGCCCGGCTGCTTAGCTGCCTTGACGGCCAGCTGAATGGCCTCGTCGAGAGAAACATCATCAATACCGGCAAAAGCAGAGGTCAGCGGAGCTGCAGAAAGCTCTACTGCGATGTTGTCCGGATTAGTCGGGTTTACCTGCTCGATGTAGGACGTCAGTGCTTCCGCAACCTGTGCAGTCTTCTTACCAGCATGTACGGCAATCGGAGCAAGGTCGAGGTAGACATTGTTAAGCAGAGCTGGCACGTCAGCGGCTTCGAGGGAGCCGGTGAAGTCCAGGCGGATGTCCGTGGTGCCGTTTTCCAGGGCAGTCAGCAGAGTCTCGTTGACGGCCTTTGGGTCAAGGGCATCCTCACCCGGGTATTGGCGACTGAAGGTCTCTCGAACGCCCCAACCGTTGGTGTTGTCCGAAGTGACCTTTGCGCCACGGACGAATGGGAACTGACCCGGAGCTGGGCTTTCCGCATGCTCATCCGCGCGGGTGTAGAGCGGACGGACATCGACACCGTCGTAGGTGGTCTGAATCAGTCGTTTCCAAATATCGAGCGGTACATCTGCAACGTCTTGCTTGTGCACCCGCGCGAATACCTTGGCCACGCCCTGATACCAGGAATTCTGCAATTCCTCGAAGTTTGGTGGCAGCGTGGAAGGTGATTCGGGGGTCGTTCGGTCAGTCACGACAGACCTTCTCCCTTACATGTTCTAAGCAACGCCCCCATCAATCCATGGCCGAGGATATTCGGTTGCGACAATTTCCGAATTCTCCGCGACGGAAAGGGATCTAAAGGCGTTGGCTTCCTCCAATAGTCAATAAGAGCCACTAGTCAGACGCTAAGACTCACCCGAGTGTCCGTGCACTGAACTTTTCAGCTACTTGTGCAATACCCTTACGTTCGGTTTTGTGCTGACGGGCACGTCAAGTGCTCGAGCCAAGGCATAGTGACCTTGACTCCCATCCTAGTGAAATAAAGGGCAAACGCCTTTAGCCACTGATTCGCCCTCCTTGCAGAGCCCCCAACTCGCAGGTCACACGCTTCTCCGCAATCCCCGGTAACCTCAAATGGGTGAACGTATCAGATGTGCGAATTACCCCTACACTCAAAAAGGTTCTGCTGGTGCTAGCCGTAGGTGTGGGGGTCGTCGTCACGCTGTACGTCGATGTTCCCACCGTCGCTACCATCCGGCAGTGGTCCATCGATGCCGGTGACTGGTTCCCTCTCCTCTACTTTCTCGCATACGTTGCACTGACTCAGTTTCCAATCCCCCGCACCGTATTCACTTTGGCTTCCGGAATCCTCTTCGGACCAATGCTAGGTTTCCTGCTCGCAATTACTGCGACCACGGTGTCTGGCCTTCTCTCCCTCTGGATTGTGCGGTTTTTGGGACGCGACTGGTTTCGCACGCACCTGACTAACCGCCGTCTCCTCAGTCTCGACCACCGGTTGGAACAACGCGGCTGGCTCACAGTGCTCAGCTTGCGCATGATTGCTGGCGTGCCATTTTCGTTTCTCAACTACGCCTGTGGGCTGTCGTCGATACGCACCGTGCCGTATATCATCGCCACTGCCCTGGGTTCGGCGCCGAACACACTCGCCGTCGTTTTGCTTGGCGACGCGCTGTTGGTCGGCTTCGACGTGCGCTTTGCGGTGGCCACGGGAATTCTGCTCGTGCTTGGCCTGCTGGGACTTCTTGCGGACGCCAAGTTCCCTGTCGTAACCGGTTCTTCGAAACGTTAAAACACCGCTTAGCGCTCTTGAACTAGACGTGAGTTTTTCGGCGGGCTGGTGTTGGTTGCCCGTGAGTTTGCGGAGGGAATGAACGTGTCTTAGCCCAACTGTCAAGGGGTGGGGCTAGACTAGAACGTATGTACTCAGTCTTTGCTAGGTATCGCGGTCGATCTACTCGCAGGGCAGATCACGTTCAGGCCTCTGCGCAGGCACTTTCCGGCCTGGAAGGCGTAGGAACTGTTGAGGTTGCAGGTATCGAAGAGCTTCGCGCAGCTCCTGAAAATGCTGTGGGAGTCACCACGCTTGTGCTGGCGCTATTGGCCGCAGGTGACTGGGCAGTAGGTATCGGTGTTTGTCCTCAGGACAACATTGAGCAAGCGCATCTGGCATCGAGCTCAGTCATCGGTAAGGGAGGCAGAGCTGGCACGGTAAAAACCCGCATTCGGACTAACAATCCGCGCGGTAAGGACTACTCGGAGGATATTGGCGCAGCATTCACATTGCTGCACCACGTTATCTCTCGCAGGTCCCCCGAAGGGCGCGAGGCAACTGGTTTGGTTCGCGCTGGTTATTCACAGGTAGAGGCCGCGGAAGAATTGGGAGTTTCTAAGCAGGCCGTCAATCAGCGCCTCGCAGCAGCTGGCTGGCAGGCGGAGCTGGCCGGGTGGGACCTGGCCGTCCACCTGCTTCAGCGAGCTGACGAGTTATAAAAACTTACTGCCCATTTTCTGGGGCGTAAGGGTCACGTGACCATCCTGAAAAATCTGGACGATCGGTGGAGTGGGCACCGCCGCCTGCAGTGGTATTACCGGTACCAGGAGCCGAGGGCAGGTCACGTTTGCCGGAGGGAACTGACGGTGCAGCCGGTGCATCCGGTGTTGCAGGTTCAACCGCTGCCGGGCGGTTCTGGCCACCCAACTGTTCAGGCTGAGTGGGCTGAGCCGACTCGGCGCGGCGGTTCTTCTTCCTCTCAGGGGTATTACCAGCTGCTGCAGCTACCGGATCATCAACCGGGCGGTTAGCGACCTCGTTCGCCGCGGCAACCGCACGAGCCAACTCCGGGTTGGTCGACATGTCGAACCAGTTCTCATCGCGGCCCTGCTCAGCTTCTTCCTTGGTCTCTCGGCTCACGGCTGGAGGCTCATAGCGGAAGACACCGTCGGCATCCTTCTTGCCGAAAGCCCTGGCGAAGCTCTCGAGGCTGTCACCGAACTGCGACGGAATCATCCAAACAGTATTGCCGTCCTTATTTGCCAGCTCAGGTAGCTTCTCCAGGTACTGCCAGGCAAGAATCTCAGGTGTCAACTGTGAAGCCTTGACAGCGGCGTTGACCTTCTGGATAGCGCGAGCATTACCCTGTGCCTCAAGGTAGGTAGCGGCGCGAGTACCCTCAGCGCGCAGAATGGTTGCCTGACGCTCCGCTTCAGCAGCCAGAATTGCTGCGTGCTTGTTACCCTCGGCGGCCAGAATCTGTGCCTGCTTACGGCCCTCAGCAGTTTTAATATCGGCTTCGCGGGTACCTTCCGCAGTCAGAATCATGGCGCGCTTCTCGCGATCGGCCTTCATCTGCTTTTCCATCGACTGCTGAATCGACGGTGGCGGCTCAATAGCCTTCAGCTCCACACGAGCGATACGAAGACCCCACTTGGCAGTGGCCTCGTCCAGCTCGCCGCGCAGACGGCGGTTGATGTAGTCACGGGAAGTCAGTGTCTCTTCCAGGGTCAGACCACCCACGACGTCGCGAAGCGTTGCGGTAGTGATCTGTTCGACACCGAAGATGTAGTCGTCGATACCGTAAATCGCCCGATCCGGTTCATTGACCTGGAAGGTCACGACGGTATCGATAGCCACAGTCAGGTTGTCTTCGGTGATCACTGCCTGTGGCGGAAAGGTAACCATACGCTCACGGGTATCAACCTTCTCGCGCACTCGGTCAATAATCGGGATGATGAAGTTCAGGCCGCTATTCAGTGTCTGCGTGTATCGTCCCAGTCGCTCTACGATTGCCGCTTCACCCTGAGGGACCAGCACAATCGCTTTGAGAACCAAGGTAACAACCACGAGAATGAAAACGACGAGGATGATAAAGCCTTCCATGGTATTCCCTCGTAGCTAGAAACTGTGTGGTCAGTTATTTGATGGTCAGTAACTAAGAGTGCTCCGAGCGCCCTTTAAGTGAGTTGACTGCTCAGAGCAGCTTGTCCACTACTGCGGTATTGCCCGAAATCTCTACAATCGTGACTCTTTCCTTCGCATCGAAGGTCTGAGCAGTCAGAAGACTGCGCGCGCTCCACAACTCGCCATTGACCTTAATCAGACCCGCTGACGAGGAAACTGGCTCGATGACCTCAGCATGACGGCCCGCTAGCAGTTCCGGACGCGACTCCAGTTCGGCGGACTTGTCCGGTTTTGCCATCTTCTTGCGCAACACAGGGCGAACTGTCAGCACAAGTGCGGCGGACACAACGGCGAAGATAACCACTGACAGCCAAAGCGGCGCTCCAAGCTGGCTCGCACCGGACGCGGCCAGCGCACCACCTCCGAGCATTAACAGTGCTAAATCTCCGACCGCGAGTTCACCGAGAACCAGTAGGAGGCTTGCTCCGAGCCAAAGGAGAGAAATCACGCCCTCACCCTACCTACTTTGGAGAACAAATGTGGAGCGAGTGGAGCCAGTATTTCGGGATCAGTATTGCATATGTGGCTCAGTGACGAAGTCGACCAGGCGCTCAACTGCACCAATCAAATCCGACTCCAGATCACGGTAGGTGTGTACACCTGCGTAGACGCGTCGCCAGCCCTCCTTGGGGTCGTCTCCCCAGCCCAAGCGACGGCAGATTCCTGTCTTCCAGTCCTCCCCGTAAGGAACTTCCGGCCATGCTTCAATGCCTACCGACGAGGGCTTGACCGCCTGCCAGACATCGATAAATGGGTGGCCAGTGACCATCACATGCGGGCCGAGCTGCTGAGTCATGCGGCTTTCTTTACTGCTTTCCACCAAGTGGTCTGCCAGGACTCCGACGCGGCGCTTCGGACCCGGACCAAATTCGGCCAAGCGTTCCGGGAGATTGTCCAAGCCCTCCAGATACTCGACGACTACGCCCTCAACACGCAGATCGTGGCCCCATACTTTCTCGACAATTGCCGCGTCATGAATACCCTCGACCCAGATACGGCTGGGTAGAGCAACCTTAGCCTTGACGTTGTGGACCTTGCGCGAGCCCGATGCCGACAGATCCTGCGAGGGCTTCTTTGGTTCTGCCTTCGGCCGTACCAGAGTCACAGGTTTGCCATCGATGAGAAAACCGCGCTCGTGCATGGGAAACAGCCGCGACTTTCCGTGGCGGTCCTCCAGCCGAACGCACCAGCCGTCGAAAGTTTTCTCTAACCCGATAATCGCACCGACGAATCCGTCATAGGATGCCTCGACGACAACACCATTTTCTGCTGTTACCTCGCGTGCCGGCTGCGGGATACGACGGCGGTGTCCACGTGCGCCAGCAAACACGTCCTGATTGCGATACGGGTCTTGAAAGCTCATGGATACTGAGATTAACAGCATGGGTTACGGAACCGGCGACACACTGCACTAGGATGAGCTGCACTATGCAGCGCAGTGTTCTCGACCAGGTCTGGAGTCCAACTCAGCACATCGCCCTTCGGCTGGGCGCATGGTTGTCGGGTTTGGAAAACTACGATCATCTCCTCGATGCTCTTGATTCGCTCGGCGGGCCCACGTCAGTTCCGGGGACATTCGTGCTTGCCGACGCCATGGTTCCGAATGTCATCGATTGCGACGCTGATCTCGATCGAAGCGACATGCTCCGCCTTCTTCGAGCGGTTACTGACGCGGGAGATTGGCACAGTGACCATCGTCCCCTCGTCCGCCTTATTCTCTCCGGACCCGGTGACGCACCTGCACTGCCTGCGGGAACCGACGCCGCTGAGGCCGCACGCGCAGCAGGCTCAGCCATTGTGATTGCGGATGCGGAGCCGGGTTGGAACCATGCGCTCGTACCAGTGACATCGCCGGTGCCCGGTCTGCTGCAGTGGCACTGGTACACGCTCGAAGGACACATCCCGGAGCCGGCTTATCTCTCCCCTGGCGAGGCGGATTTGCAGCTGGCGGATGCGGCGCGAGTTGCGGCTGCCACTATTGCGGCGATGCCGCGTTCACCGCTGACGTCGTCAAGCAGTGGTACCCCGAAGGTGGATCCCCGGCTGATGGTCGGCATGCTTGATGATCACCTGGACATGGCTTTTGTTCCGGATGATGTGCCGCGCCGTGCACTGGGAGTGCTCGCCAGAGCTGATCGGGTGTCGTCGATTCTGGCGGTGGCACAGGGCAGCGAGTCGGGGCACGGCAGCGCCGCGTTTGATGCGCAGCTCATCCCGCTGTGGCGAAAGATTCGGCAGGCGCGGATGAGCGCGGTGGAATACGCGATTCAGGAGTGGACCCGCTAGAGGTTTGCCTTGCCCTGCGGTCCAATTGAGGCCAAGGGAATCAGTGTGGGCGGCGCTTTGCCGGGGTGCAACAGGATGCGGCGCAGGGGGCGCCGTTGCAGGCCGAGCCGAGTAGCGGTTCACTTCCCAGGCGGCGGGGTTCGGCATCTGCGATGCGCTCTTCGATGAGCTCCACGAGCATGTCAGTGAAAGTAGCCGTCGGGCCAGGTGTTGCGACACGCTCGATGACTATGTCGTGATGAGCCATTTCATCCTGTAGCTCAGCATCCAAATCCCAGGCGACCTCAACATGGTCCGAGATGAAACCAATCGGGCACACTACTGCGGATCGAAGGCCTTGGGTGACCTCCGCTTCAACGTGGTCGACGATGTCAGGCTCCAACCACGGCACGTGCTCCGGGCCCGAGCGGGACTGCCAGACGACGTCAAAGTCGGTGATACCGACTGCATCGGCGACGAGCCGCGCTGCTTCGTTGACCTGGCGAGAGTAAAGATTTCCGCCGAGTTCTACCGGCCCAGATGCCTTGTCCGCAGAGACCGGAATAGAGTGAGCGGTGAAAATAAGCCGGGCCTGGTCACGACGGTCATCCGGTAGCTTGGCAAACGCCTCACGCACGGCATCTGCATAGGCTTCTATAAAGAGCGGATGATCGTAGAAGCTCCGAATTTTCTCCATGTCAAAAGCACGGTCGCCCAGAGATTCGCGCATCCGAGCAATGTCTTCGTGATACTGGCGGCAGCCGGAGTATCCGCCCCAGGCGCTAGTGGCGAAAACGAGCGCTCGTTTAACGCCGTCATCAGCCATCTTTGCCGCGGTGTCTTCAGCCATCGGATGCCAATTGCGATTCCCGAAATAAACAGGCAAGTCATAGCCACGGCGAGTGAGCTCAGCCTTAAGGTTGGAGACAATTTCGCGGTTTAAATCGTTGAGCGGGGACTTGCCGCCGAAGTGCGCATAGTGAGCACCGACCTCGTCCAACCTCTCCGGCGGAATTCCGCGGCCGCGGGTGACATTCTCCAGGAAGGGACGCACATCGGCCATCTTTTCGGGACCGCCGAAAGACAACAGCAAGATAGCGTCAAAATTATCAGAAGACATAGGCAACCAGTTTAGTAGCGCAGTCTGAGGACACCATAAGACGACTGCTCAATGCTCATGGTCTCCTGCCTGCTGGGTTCCATCCAATTGCTTTACGACGGCACCCTAACCCGGCCCTATTGCGGAATTCGACGATTGGTCACAAGCAGTGAGCCCACGGTCACTAGCAGCATCGCGAAGGCTGCGATCAGATAGGGCCTCGGATTCTCGGCCCGCTTGAGTTCGTAACCGATGTCATCCTCCAGCGAGCCATATGCATCCCGGAGCTGCTCGAGGGAACCTGCGCTGAAGAACTCACCTTTTGTTCGACGTGCGATTTCTCGCAGCGAATCGTCGTCGTTAGGCACTGGAATTAACTCGCCCTGAACCGTGATTGCGCCTTGCGCGGTACCGAACGAAATCGTGTTGACAGGCACCCCGGCCTTGGCGGCTTCGGCGGCGGCGGTATACGCGCCGCGGGGATCGTCGAGCTCTTGCGGGACGGTCTGTTTGCCGTCGGAAAGCAGCACAATTGTCGCTGGTGGGGAGCCTTCTCCCCCGCCCTGGACCGAGTCGCTGAACTGAGTGATGGCATCGAGCGCGGCAGCGATGGCATCACCGGTAGCAGTCGCCTGATCTAACTCAGCAGCCTGAAGGGCTCGATTCACGGTGTCATGGTTGGTAGTCGGGCTGACCGCAGTGCGAGCGCGGCCAGAGAACGTCACCAGGCCGATATTGAGGTCGTCGGGAAGGTTCTCCACGAACTCTTGGCCGGCTTCTTTAGCAGCAGTGATGCGGTCGGGCGCAACATCCGTGGCCGACATGGACAGCGAAACGTCGACCACCAACATGACCGTCGCTCGGTTGCGGGCGACTTTGGTCTCCGAAATCGGACCGGCCAATGAAATGATGACCAGAACTAGAGACAACAGCGCACTGATAGCCACGACATGGCGTAGGCGTGCCGACGACTTATTCCCCAGTGACCCAACGATGGTGAAGTTGCCAAAGGCAATGGCACGTTGCTTTCGCTGCTTAGTGCTGATCCAATAGGCCACGGCTGCCACGAGAGGCAGAGCGAGCGCGAGCAGCCAACCTGGGTGCGCAAAAGTTGAGTTTAGGAACGTCATCGCGGTATCAGTTTCCTCACATCCAGTCGCCTAAACAGTCGCGTATAAACCAGTGGCTATAACCGGTTAGTCGGTGGCCTAAAAATAGCACTAACAAGCGGTTACTCAGACGCTAATGTTGGCCAATTTGTCGGGCAAAATCCAGTACCCAATCGGAATCCGTACGCAAGGTAATAACGCGAGCACGGCATTTGCGCAGTTCGTTGATTACACGCTCATGGTGGGCACTAGCCTGAGCTGCGTACTCGGCGCGGGTTTTGTCGTTGATGTTGAGTTCAATGGTTTCACCAGTTGCTGAATCCGCCATGACCACCGGGCCATCGCCGGGTAAGGCTTCATCGGCTGGATCGACCAGGCGGATTGCCATAATCTCTGTCGAGGCCGAGGCAACGCGCAGCGGTCGCGCCCAATCGAGTGATCCAAGGAAGTCCGAGATGATAACCAATAACCCAGCGCGCGGAGCCTGGGTCATTACTGTGTCAATATCCGCGGCGAGATTGTGCTCAGCGGTCGCGTCAGCCAAGTGCTTGAGCAGCATCAAGCTGTGGGCACGGCCCTGGCCCGCGGGCACTGGAGTGCCACCGGCGATTAATCCAGTTCGGGACCCCGGGGCGTCGTTAAGCATCGTTACAGCGCCGGCAGCGGCGGTGAGCAGATGTCGTTTGGTGGCATCGGCCAAGCCCGTGGACAGACGTGCGGCGGGTTCGGCGACGATCCAGCACTCCAGCTCGCGCTCGGCCTCGGAGGTGCGAACGTGCGGCACTCCAGTACGGGCTGTCACTGCCCAGTTCATCTGGCGAACGTCATCGCCGATGACATATTCGCGGGAGCCAAGCGGCTCAGAGCCATCTCCAGTAGCGGTGGAAAGAAAGCTGCCGCGCAAAAGTCCGTTGAGCTTACGCGTAACAGTTAGCTCTAAGTACGCCAGGACGCGTGCAAGATCGTCTTCCCGAGCTGACATTAGGAGGCAGTGCCCTCATCGGAGCCAGTGCCCGCGCCCTGGGGAAGGCGCACGTGAGACAACACGATGTCAATAATCCGTTCGGGAGTAACGCCATCGGCCAGGCCCTCATAGGACAGGACCAGGCGGTGACGCAGCACGTCGGGAAGCACGGAGACCACATCGTCCGGCACGACATAGTCGCGACCGGAAAACAGCGCGTGGGCGCGGGCAGCCGCGACAGCACCAAGAGTCGCACGCGGCGATGCGCCATAGGAAAGCCAGCGGTCGACATCCTTCAATTCCGCCCGCATCGGATTACGGGTGAGTTCGATGACGGCCACGATGTAGTCAATCAGTGTGTGGTGGACAAAGACTTCGCGGGTAGCGCGCTGCAGTTCCCGGACACTCTCTGGGGTGAGAATCTGCTGCGCGACTGGAGGAGTGGCTCCCATGCGGTAGACAATCTCCCGCTCTTCCGCCGGAGTGGGGTAACCCACGAGGACCTTGAATAGAAAACGGTCCCGCTGAGCCTCCGGCAGTGGGTAGACACCCTGGTTTTCAATTGGGTTTTGCGTGGCCAGGACCAAAAACGGCTCCGGTACTGGCGTCGACTCCCCTGCGATGGACACCTGGTGCTCTGCCATGACTTCCAGCAGTGCCGACTGCACCTTCGCCGGTGCGCGGTTGATTTCATCAGCGAGCACGATATTTGACATGACCGGGCCGGGCTCGACGATGAACTCCGAGGTGTCCTGGCGGAAAATTCGGGTGCCGACAATATCCGATGGCACCAAATCCGGAGTGAACTGGATGCGGGAGTAGGAACCACCCATCACTTTGGCAAAAGTAGACACTGCCAGAGTTTTCGCAACACCCGGAACACCTTCGAGCAGGACATGACCTCCTGCGAGCATCGCGATAAAGAGCTGCTTGATCAGGTGCTCCTGGCCAACCACAACCTTCCCCAGCTCCGCGTATGCGCGCTCGAGGTCCGTGTGGTCAGTGGGCGTTGGGTAGGTCACAGAGAAACCCTTCTTTAGGTCGGTCGCCCGACCTGTAGAACACGTCGTTAGAAACTAGACGAGGCGGACAACGTTCGGTGTCATTCCGTTATAACGGACTGGCGAGATCTTAACCACAGAACCGGACTGTGGTGCCTCAATCATCTTGCCATCGCCCAGGTAGATAGCGACGTGGCCGTGACCATTCGGGCCCCAGAACAGCAGGTCACCACGCTTCATCTGAGATGCCGGGTAGTGCTTTCCGCGCTGGTACTGGTAGCCGGTGTAGTGAGGTAGGTCAATGCCAACAGCGGCGTAGGCGTACAGAGTCAGTCCCGAGCAGTCGAAACCAATCTTGTTGTAGTCGCCGTGGGAGTCAGCTACTCCGCCGTCACGGATACCCTTGGTCGGGCCGTTGGCGTTGCCACCGCCCCATGCGTATGGGACACCGAGCTGCCCCATCGCGCGTGCGATGACAGTCTCAACCTTCTGGCTGGAAGAACCCGAGGTGCTCTGACCGGTCTCCGGATTCGTCGGCGCCGCAGTCTGTGCTGGGGTGCCGCTTGACGACGCGCTGCCGGTGCTAGACGATTCCGAAGTCTCGGTGGACTCAGAGGAGCCGGTAGATTCGGTCGTCTCAGAGGAACTGGTGGAGCCAGTCGAGCCAGTGGAGCTGTTAGAACCAGTCGAGCCAGTGGAGCTGTTAGAACCAGTAGAACCAGTGGAGCTGTTAGAACCAGTGGAGCTATTGCTTTCATCTGTGGACTCAGAAGAGGAATCCTCTTCGGCCTGGTTCGCCTGGGCCTCGGCACGAGTCTTAGCTGCAGCTTCCTCAGCGGCCTTCTTGGCAGCGGCGTCTTCCGCTTCCTTGCGGGCCTGCTCGTTCTCATAATTCTGGCGCTGGGAGTTCAGCTCGTTGACCGCATTACGGGCTGCGTCCAAAGATGCTTTTGCGGCATCGCGGTCAACTTGAGCCTGCTGGTAATCTGCTTGCTCCTTTTGAAGCTCCTGGTTTGCCTCGGAGTACGCGTTCTGAGCATCGGTGTTTCGCTGGTTTGCAGTCGCCTCCGCCTGCTGAGCCTCGTCACTCTTCTTGCGAAGTGCCGACTCCTGGTTGGCAGCCTCAGTTCGATTCTTGTCCAGAGAGTCAACGGTCTGCTCTTGACGGTCGGCTTCACGGCGCAAGGCGGACAGGCGATTAATAGCGTCGGATGCGTCTCGCGCGCCCTCAAGAATCGAGCCGCTGGAACGTCCCTGGCGCATGATTGTCCGTGCCAGTTCGTCGAACTGCTTTTGTGCACTAGCGAGCTCAGCACGAGAACGATCGAGCTGAGCGCGAGCCTCGTTGACCGCGTCGCGTGCACGGTTAGCGGCATCCCGGGCGGTTTCAAGGTCCACCATGGCCTTGTTGACGTCCTCGCGGAGAGTGCCCATGCGTAGCTCGAGGTCAGATACTCGGCGCTCGCTAGAAGTCACCTCGGCGACCAGGGACTGCAAGTACGACTCGGCGTTAGAGGCCGCCTCGCGCGCTTGGCGAATCTGGGCGTCACTCGGATTTAGTGGCTGTGCAACTGCAACCTGGGTGTTCGTCGCCAAAAGACCCGCCGTGATAATACCGGCAATTGGACGAGTCCAATATGATGCACGGACTTTGCGATTACTCGGCACCGCGTTACTCCTACATTTCTCCTATGGGTGCGTTCACGCCTCAGGTCCGACACCAGCGACTTCCCCATCGTTGGATATCTTCCTGTTGTTGTCTTCTGGTCTTGAGCGGAACTGCACGAAACGTCGAACCGAAACAACGACCAAAAGCAACACCAGCGCTCCCGCGAGTTTTCTTTGGTCAATACTGGACCCTTGAGTCCACTATTGGCATCACAGAGCACTTTACGGGTCAAAAAGCTCTAAAAAAACATAAGTAACAAAATTACCAACCGTCCCCTACTTTGTAACCTTTTCGTTATACGTCGTGGCCTGCGATTATGTCGGACCCTAGTTTTCTGTGTGAATTATGTCACTATTCGATGGTCTGTCGGCGTGCCGAAGCATTCCGGGTAGTTATCCGGGGTAATGGGCATGAAAAAAGGTCAAGCGTTGGCGCTTGACCTATGTAAAGTCGTTGACATCATTACGATGACTGCAACAGTGTTATCCAATTTAGGCGGAGCCTGGTTTCTTCGCTGCTACCAGTTTGTGGGGCACTTACCCTATCTCTGGCTTGGGGATGGAAAACCGGGGCGATGAATCTACTCGGTGGGGCTGACAAGGTTCAGTGCCCGTCGTAAAGCGACCCCTTAGGTGGTTGGGCGTGTACGTAGCCAGTAGAACGTCAGTCCAACGAAGAGTGCGACGATAACTACGCCTGCGATCAGGCTGTAAAGAGTCCATGGAACGACGTAGTTAGTAAGTTCGTGCAAGTAGGCATCTAGGCCCGCCGGATAGTCTCGTGGGGTCTCCATCATTGCGTGGTCGGCGCGTTCAATAGCTGCGCGGGGAAAATCGGCAGATGCGGTGGCCACATTGCCTGGCGTACGCACGACAGTGGTTCCGCCGACTTGGTCTGCCACTTGGCGGGCAAAGGAAAAGATGTCCGTATTCTTTTGCTCGGAAACGGGGTAAATCTTCTCGCTATCCAGGTAGATGATATTGAAATTGGGAACCCCCCGATTTGCGGCATCGTCGACAATTGGCTGGACCGCTTCTCGGAGCTGCGGGTTATTTGTCATGATGTTGTCGGTGCGTAGCTGAGCGACCGCCTTTTCGACGGTTTCTTTCGCTGCCTGTGAATCTGCTGGCGTATGCATTAACTGCCTTCCGTATCGTGCCCCTGTTTTGCGTGAGAATGGTTTCCACGCGCCCCAATTTGGCGGAGATGCTGCTTCGTTTGTCCTCTCTATAATGGCCTGTCTTGGATGTGAACGGGGGTAGCTTGACTCGGCGCGCCGCGGGTAATCTACATACAGAACGTTCGTACTGTTATTGTTGATGCAAGGACGGTAACGCTTCCTTAAAAACGTGTGCGTGGGCTCGTGTGCCCCGCGTCGTGATTATTGCTTTAATTGGTTGATAAGGGGCGGCGTGATCGCACCTATGCCTTGTGGAGGGCCGAAATTCGAGTGCCGGTCTCTTCAGTTAAGGCGACAATTCACCCGAATAGAAATGGAGCTGACTGTGGCTGAAAGCAAGAACTCTTTCAACGCCCTGCGCAAGCTTGAGGTCGGAGACAAGTCCTACGACTACTTCGCTCTTGATGCCGTGCCGGGTATGGAGAAGCTGCCTTACTCGTTGAAGGTTCTCGGTGAGAACCTGCTGCGCAACGAAGATGGCGCCAACATCACTGAGGAGCACATCAAGGCTGTCGCCAACTGGGTTCCTTCCGCTGATCCGTCGATCGAGATTCAGTTCACCCCTGCTCGCGTTATTATGCAGGACTTCACTGGCGTCGCCTGTGTTGTTGACCTGGCTACCATGCGTGAGGCTGTTAAGACTCTCGGCGGCGACCCGGATCAGGTTAACCCGCTGAACCCGGCCGAGATGGTCATCGACCACTCGGTCATCATCGAGGCCTTCGGTAGCGAAGACGCTCTGGCTAAGAACGTCGAGATTGAGTACCAGCGCAATGATGAGCGCTACAAGTTCCTCCGCTGGGGTACTGGCGCATTCTCCAACTTCCGCGTTGTTCCTCCGGGAACCGGTATTGTCCACCAGGTCAACATCGAGTACCTGGCTCGCGTTGTCTTCGAGAACAACGGCCTGGCATACCCGGACACCTGTGTTGGTACTGACTCCCACACGACCATGCAGAACGGCCTGGGCATCCTGGGCTGGGGTGTCGGTGGTATTGAGGCTGAGGCTGCAATGCTTGGCCAGCCGATTTCCATGCTCATTCCGCGCGTCGTTGGCTTTAAGCTGACTGGCGACATTCAGCCGGGCGTTACCGCAACCGACGTTGTGCTCACTGTCACCGACATGCTGCGCCAGCACGGTGTCGTCGGCAAGTTCGTAGAGTTCTACGGCGCTGGCGTTTCCAAGCTGCCGCTGGCCAACCGTGCGACCATCGGTAACATGTCGCCGGAGTTCGGTTCCACCGCCGCAATCTTCCCGATTGACGATGAGACCGTCAAGTACCTGGCCCTGACTGGTCGCGACAAGGAGACCCTGGAGCGCGTCGAGGCTTACGCCAAGGCTCAGGGCATGTGGTTGGACGAGAACACTCCGGAGGCTGAGTACTCCGAGTACCTCGAGCTGGACCTGTCCACCGTCGTTCCGTCCATCGCTGGTCCAAAGCGTCCGCAGGACCGCATCGAGCTGGCTTCCGCCAAGGAACAGTTCCGTAAGGACCTGCACAACTACTCCGACGGCGAGATCAAGGGCACTGTCAAGGCTTCCGCACCGACTTCCGAGCTGGCTGCAGACTACAACGAGTCCCGCGAGGGTCACGGCGAGTCCGCTGCTGACAGCGCTGAAGGTCGCCCGAGCTCCCCAATTACCGTCACTTCCCCGAAGGGCGGCGAGTACACGCTCGACCACGGTATGGTCGCCATCGCTTCCATCACTTCTTGTACCAACACCTCCAACCCGTCGGTCATGGTTGGCGCTGGTCTGTTGGCACGTAAGGCTGTCGAGAAGGGCCTGCATGCAAAGCCGTGGGTCAAGACCATTTGTGCTCCGGGTTCCCAGGTTGTCAACGGCTACTTCAAGCGCGCTGACCTGTGGAAGGACCTCGAGGCTCTGGGCTTCTACCTGTCCGGCTTCGGTTGTGCAACCTGTATCGGTAACTCCGGTCCGCTGCCGGCTGAGATTTCCTCCGCCATCAACGAGGCCGACCTGGCTGCTACCGCAGTTCTGTCCGGTAACCGTAACTTCGAAGGCCGCATCTCCCCTGACGTGAAGATGAACTACCTGGCCTCCCCGATCCTGGTTATCGCTTACGCTATTGCCGGTACCATGGACTTCGACTTCGAGACCGACGCTCTGGGTCAGGACGCAGAGGGCAACGACATCTTCCTGCGTGATATTTGGCCGTCCACTGAAGAGATTGAGGCCACCATCGAGGCTTCCATCTCCTCCGAGCTCTACGACGAGGACTACAAGGACGTCTTTGCTGGTGACGAGCGTTGGCAGAACCTGCCGACCCCGGAGGGTAAGACCTTCGCTTGGGACGACAAGTCCTCCTACATCCGCAAGGCACCGTACTTTGACGAGATGGAAATGGAGCCGGCACCAGTTTCCGACATCAAGGGTGCTCGCGTCCTCGCAGCTCTGGGTGACTCGGTGACCACCGACCACATTTCCCCGGCATCCTCCATTAAGCCGGGCACCCCGGCTGCTCAGTACCTCGATTCCATGGGCGTTGAGCGCAAGGACTACAACTCCTTGGGTTCCCGTCGTGGTAACCACGAGGTCATGGTTCGCGGTACCTTCGCTAACATCCGTCTGCAGAACCAGCTGCTTGACGGCGTCACCGGTGGTTACACTCGCGACTTCACCCAGGAGGGTGGCCCGCAGGCATTCATCTACGACGCTGCCATGAACTACAAGGAGGCTGGCACTCCGCTGGTCGTTGTTGGTGGTAAGGAATACGGCACCGGTTCCTCCCGTGACTGGGCAGCTAAGGGTACCCTGCTGCTGGGCGTCAAGGCTGTCATCGCTGAGTCCTTCGAGCGTATTCACCGCTCGAACCTCATCGGTATGGGCGTTGTCCCGCTGCAGTTCCCGGAGGGTGAGTCTTGGAAGTCCCTGGGCATCGATGGCACTGAGACCTTCGACATTGCCGGTCTGGAGGAGCTCAACAACGGCTCCATTCCGAAGAACGTCAAGGTCACTGTTACCAAGGAAAACGGCGAGTCCTTCGACTTCGACGCTGTTGTCCGCATCGATACCCCTGGTGAGGCTGACTACTACCGCCACGGCGGTATTCTGCAGTTCGTCCTGCGCAACATGATCAAGGGCAACTAATCTCCCTTTGACTCGTGCGTGCTAGGGCTTATTGCAAGCAGCGCTTCTAGAGGCCGGTAGGTCGCGCTAGCCCGCGGATTCATACCCCACGGACTAGCGCCCTGCCGGCCTCGGGTTTCTCTACCCCAAACAAAATGAGGCTTGGGAAGTATAGGAATGGCGTTGCCACGTCATGCAGTGAAATATGCCCCCCTGGGTGTCGCCGGCAAGAAAAGAGTTTCCTTATGCCAAAAGTGAGTAACCAGGATTTAGCTCAGCGGCGGCACGAAATTCTCGACGGCGCGCGGCAGTGCTTTGCAGAATTCGGCTACGACGGCGCAACGGTTTCTCGTTTAGAGGCCACTACCGGTAAGTCTCGCGGTGCTATTTTCCATCACTTCGGATCCAAAGAAGGTCTGTTCTTAGCATTGGCCGAAGAAGATGCCGCAAATATGGCGGAAGTCGCGGAGTCTTCCGGATTAGTGGAAGTAATGCGTGATATCGTGGCGAACCCAGACAAGCATGGCTGGCTGGGAACTCGCCTTGAGATTGCCCGTCGCCTTCGCAGCGACCCGGAGTTTAAGGGCCAATGGTTGGGCCATCAGGATCAATTGGATGACGCTGTTGCCCACCGATTGACCCAGACATCTTCATCCGGCTCTCTACGGTCGGATTATTCGGTTCGCACGATGCAGCTTTTTCTCGAGCTGATGCTCGATGGCATCATCGTTCGTCTGGCATCTGGTCGCACTGTCGACGAATTGGATTCCGTGCTTGATTTAGTTGAAGACAGCTTACGGCGCAAGGACTAGCCACTCAGGCTAGGCCTGAAAGTGTTCCGTACCACCCGCTCCCCTAAAACGGGAGCGGGTTTCGGCTTTCTATCGTGGATTTATCGCGTTTGACCGGTGAAGATGCATAGATTTGACTCAATATGGACTAAGCTGTCTATTTATGAGTGTGGGTAAGTTTTTGTTGGTGGCGCTCCGCCCAGCAGATGGTGCGGGGCAAGCCGAGTACCAGGACTTTCTGGATTCCACCGGGCTTGAGCCCAGCCAGTTGGATCTGTTTACCATCGACGCTGTCGGCGCTAAGTTGCCCGACCTGACCTCCTATGACGGAGTATTCGTCGGTGGCAGCCCATTTAACGTCACCGACCTAGAGCATTCGGGTCTGCAGAAGTATTCGCACGATGTGCTTTACGACGTACTTAGGAGTCCTGTCCCCGCACTGCTTATCTGCTACGGCGCTAGCTACACGGCCTTTACTTCGGGTGGTTTGGTTAACCTGCGTCACGGCGAAGTAGCGGGTTCTACCCGGGTAGAGCTCACCGAAGCTGCTACTCGGGATCCAATAGCTTCGGTGTTACCTCCGGCTTTTTATGCGTTAACTGGCCACAAGGAATCCGTTGCGGAACTTCCCAATCACGCAACTTTGCTTGCCACAGGCCCAACCTGTCCGGTGCAGATGTACTCGATTGGGTCGAATAACTGGGTTACCCAATTTCATCCAGAGATGAATGCTAACGGACTGCTCCGCAGAATGTCTTTCTACACTGACGTCGGTTACTTTGACCCGGAGGAAGTCGACGCGATTCGGCTAAAGGTATCTGATGTAAACCTCCAGGCCGTTGCGTCAATCATCCCCCGATTTATGCACGTATGTACGCATGCTGCCAATCCGAGCATGCTAATGGTGCAGTAATCTCTGTCCCTTCCAGCTCCCTTTTTTACGAAATTCTTTTCCCACAGATGTTTACCTCCGCCAAGCCCTTCCTCTTGCTTTCCACACGTGGCGAAGATGCCGCAGCTCACGCAGAACATCTCTCATTTGCCAGGAGATGTGGGTTGGCGCCGGCGAAGTTGCATCAAATTCGCCTGGAACAATCGCGTCCGGCCAATCTAAATCTTGATAACTACTCAGGAGTAATCGTTGGCGGAGGTCCCTTTAACGCCTCCGACGACGATAAGAGCTATCTACAAAAGGAGGTCGAGACCTGGTTTGAGGATTTGCTGGCAGAAGTACTCGAGCGAGATTTCCCCTTCTTCGGAGCTTGTTATGGTGTCGGCCTGCTCGGTACTGCTGGTCATGGACGGGTCTCCCGCAAGCACGGGGAGCAGGCAGCTGTAATCGAAGTAGCTGCAACGCCGGATGGAGAAACAGACCCAATTCTTGAAGGTTTGCCAGCCCGTTTTCACGCCATCGTAGGCCACAAGGAGGCCATCGAAGAGCTTCCTGGCGACGCTACATTGCTGGCAACTGGAAAGGACTGTCCAGTGCAGATGTTCCGGTTGGGCCACAATGCATATGCGACGCAGTTCCACCCGGAATTAGATGCCAACACGTTTGCCCAGCGTCTCCTGATTTACGCCAATCAGGGATACTATTTACCAGGAACAGATCTTGAAGCGGTATCGGCCGCGCGGCAGTTGGATGTTGCACGAAGTGGACGAATTCTTCAGAATTTCGTCCGGCTTCATACCGCTTGTAGAGCCTGATTAGTTTTATCTAGTGGCAATAAGCAAAAGGAATGTGATTGTCGCATGGAGAGGTGGAATCCCGATTCGGCACTTGCCGGACAGTCACCATCAATTGAAATGTCTGTGCTGCGATCCGGTGCGATTATTATTGCCGTCACCGGATTTTTGTGGCAGATTGAATCGGCTATTCGTTCTGTCCCCTTAGAAAACTTTCTGAGCCACTGGTTCCCTTTTGCATCACTACTCATATTCATTCTCAGCGATATGTTGCTGATTTGGGCAGTGATCAACAATACGCGGCGAGGCCTTATTGCCGCACTGCGTGTACCGATGTACATCATGTTGGTTTTCCTGATGTTAGTTTCAACCTATTGGGATCTGCCTCATAACTCCATTGGAAATGCACTCTGGTATAGCCCATTTTCAGGTTTGGCCCTCGCTGCATTTGCGCTGACAGTGCCACTCCACATCAGTTTGTCCGTGATGGTATTTGTTCCCGGACTTATTGCCGTCATTAATTCATGGTTGCTGGGGCACACTTTTTGGCTCGACATGTTGTCGGATGTCGGATTCAATCTCATCAACACTTTTCCATTTGTGATTATCGCGGGCTCTGCACAACCCGTCGCAAGGCTTATTGACTACACCTACGAGAATTCTCGGAAGGTCAATGAGAGAGCAGAGCGTATGCGTGTCCGCGGAGAGGCAATGAGTAGCTTCAACGCCTATGTTCATGACTATGTATTGGCCGCACTGTCTGCAATTGGTAAGGGCTCTAAGATTGACTTCTCGCTAGACGAGCAGACTGGGCTGTTTTTCTCGCCTCGGCAAACAGTAAGCGGTCGAACTTTTGCGGAGGCTGTACGGGCGCAATTGCTGTCGGTGAGCTCTGACATTTCGGTAACGCTAGATACCAGCGAAGAAGGCGGTCCAGTTCGTCTCCCAGGAGAAGTTGCTAACACGTTCCTATTAGCTGCAACTGAGGTGGCAAATAATGCCAAGCGTCATGCAGGTACCACGGCGGAAAAGAAGTGCCACATTCGTGTTGCCTCTGGAGAGGTCTCCATTGATTTCCGTGATGATGGCAGCGGGTTCGACCCCGAAGGAATTGACTCGCATCGTGCAGGTATTCGATTAAGCGTTAAAGGTCGAATGGAGGCCCTTCGTGGCGGAGATGCCGACGTTAAATCAAAACCTGGGAAGGGTACTCAGGTTATTCTCAAATGGCACGGTAATACCTCTCCTGTGGAAGAGGAAGATGTAGTCGATTCCTCGGCTCATACGACATCGCTGTATGACCTCATGGGAATGTCGATTGTTTTTTCCTGGCAGTTCTACGGCGCGATTGTCGGCGTGTTGTTCATGGTCCTAGTCAGTAATGGGCAATTATTTACGACGGCAGGACAAATCAGCCTGGCGTTAGCGATCGGTCTTCTCGGGCTGATTATGTATGGTCGCCATTCGCAATTGCCGTTGAATCGCGCATTTGTAATTGGTGTCGCAATTGTTGTATTAGCTGGGGTTGGGCTTTACCAGCCCATTCCAAACAATTTGGAATGGTCGTATTTCTGGCACTTTAGCTTAATTTCTTTTGCGTCTGCATTGCTCGCCATCCGCGGCCGACCCTGGGTTGCACTGAATTCAGTGCTCGGTGGCGCAATCCTGGTGGAGATACTCAAGTTCTTCCCCTTTTCCCCCTCGGATTCCACCCACATCAGTATCTCTGGAGTCGACCTGCTAGTTCGCTCCGTGATGCTGGTCGCTGGAATTTTGACGTCCATCATGGTCCGCTTCTTTATGCGTACCGTTCCGCAGTCTATTCAGGATTATAATCGTGCGCTGTACGCTGCCGGTGCTGCCAAAGAGTACGAAATCAGCAGCCAGAGCAACTACGAATGGCTGCAGCGTCGGGTCGGTCCCATATTTAGCGCCGCTGCAGTTTTGGATAAACCGACCCCGCGATTGCAGTTGCGTGCGCGTCTCACAGAGCAGCTCCTCCGAGACGTTCTACGTTCGCCGCATCTAAATGTCGGGTCACTTCACCAAGCTGTTTGGGACGCGCGGGCCAGAGGCGTTCATGTCCGGCTCCTCGATGACCGCAATCACACGCAGGCCGTTTCCGGTAGCACCGATGTGCGCCGTATTCCGCTTGTCGACGATGATTCCGCGGTGGCTAAGTTGATGCCGAGCTTCCTTGAAGCTATCGATAACGCCGAAGAAGGATCGGTAACAATTCGTCTATTGCCCCCGGGCAGACGTGCATTTGCATCCATTTCTGATGACAATGGAGTGCAAAGGTTTGATGAAGCCGGTGAGAGGATAGTGATGTCACGTGACTAGGGAGAACATTGCGGGAATGAGCAATGCTTCCATCGACGTCTCGGCTGCAATTGACTCCGACAACATCGGAGATTACAGCGTGCAGTCGGATCGTTTGCTTCGCGTTGCTGCGATTGATGATCATGCCTTGACGCTGCAGGGGCTCGAAACCCTGCTGTCTGCAGAGCCAGACTTTGAGCTCGTCGGCTGTTATCAAACTGTGCCGGCACTACTGGCTGATGTGGGCACCGATGATCGCCTGGATGTGGTCGTGCTGGATCTGCGGCTGGCGGATAATTCAGATCCAGCGCAGAACGTGCTCTCGCTGGAATTGGTCACCGACCACGTGCTCATTCTCTCGTCAGCTGAAAGCCCATACCTTGTCCGAAAGGCAGTGCGTACCGGAGTGATGGGGGTTGTTCAGAAATCGGAAACCCCGGAGACAGTCGTGTCTGCGGTCCGGCTGGCGGCGCTTGGCAAGGGCGCGCTGACTACGGAATGGGCATCGGTAGTGGACTCTGATCCCCTGCTCGATTCTGTCGATTTGTCAGAACGCCAGCGTGAGGTACTGGAGCTCTACGCCTCCGGCGAGTCGACGAAGCGAGTCGCGTCGATGACAGGGCTGACACCGAATACCGTGTTGGACTACTTGGGCCGCATTCGAGCCAAGTATGCGGCAGCTGGCCGGGCCGAGAACAGCCTTAACAAGTCGGAGATGTATAGGCTCGCCCAGCAGGACGGTTACCTGCCTGGGCCAATGGATCCGTCTTAAGCCAGCTCGACGATTTCCATGTAGTCGTCACTCCAGAGGTCTTCCGTGCCGTCGGGAAGCACGATGACGTGCTCGGGCTCTAACGCCTTGACCGCACCTGGATCGTGGGTAACCAGTACGACGGCCCCGGTGTATGTACGCAGTGCGTCGAGCACCTGTTCGCGGGACTGAGGGTCGAGGTTGTTAGTGGGCTCGTCGAGAAGCAGGACGTTTGCGCGGGAGCTAACCAGTGTCGCCAGCGCTAGACGTGTCTTCTCACCACCGGAGAGGGTACCCGCTGGCTGCTGCAGCTTATCGCCGGAGAACATAAAGGCACCGAGCAGGCTCCGCAGTTCCGGCTCGTTGACGTCAGGGCAGGCGTAGACGGTGTTTTCCCAGACAGTCTTGTCCGGGTCAATCGTGTCATGTTCCTGGGCGAAGTAGCCGATGCGCAGGCCGTGGCCGGAGACAATGCCGCCTTCGCCATCGGTGCGCTCCACACCGGCGAGTAGCTTCAGTAGCGTCGTCTTACCAGCACCGTTGAAACCGAGGACAACCACGCGGGAACCCTTGTCAATCGCAAGATCCACACCGGCGAAGACTTCCAACGAGCCATACATCTTGGTCAGTCCCGTGGCGTTGAGTGGAGTCTTGCCACAGGGCGCCGGCTCTGGGAAGGAAATGTGGGCGACCTTGTCCTCGACGCGGACCTCGTCGAGACTATCCATCATACGCTCAGCACGAGCCACCATCTGCTTGGCCGCACGGGCTTTCGTCGCCTTCGCACCTAGCTTCTCGGCCTGCTTGCGCAGTGCGCTGGCCTTCTTCTCCGCGTTAGCGAACTCGCGGCGACGTCGAGCCTCATCGGTCGCGCGTGCCGACAGGTAGTTCTTCCAGCCCATGTTGTACACATCAGCTTCGGCGCGCACCGCGTCGAGGAACCAGACTTTGTTACACACGGCCTCGAGCAGCTCGACATCGTGCGAGATCATAATCAAGCCGCCCTCATGCCTGCTGAGGAATTCGCGGAGCCAGGTAATCGAATCCGCATCGAGGTGGTTCGTCGGCTCGTCGAGAAGCAGTGTCGTGGCGGATTTGCCTGAGCCTTCGGTAGCGGCGAAGAGAATCTGAGCAAGTTCGACACGGCGGCGCTGACCACCCGAGAGCGTCTTCAGAGGCTGGTCGAGTACACGCTCCGGCAACCCCAGCGCGTCACAAATGCGGGCGGCCTCAGCGTTCGCCTCGTAGCCGCCGAGATCGTGGTAGCGCTCCTCGAGACGCGAAAACTTCCGAATCGCCGCATCGCGCTTCGTGTCAGTGGTCGCGGTCTCCATGATCTCCTGCTGGCGATCCATGCTCCGGCGGATTTGGTCAAGGCCTCGCGCCGACAGCACACGGTCGCGGGCCGAGATGTCGATGTTGCCTTCGCGTGAGTCCTGTGGCAGGTAACCAATCGAGCCAGAGCGCACCACGGAGCCACCGTAGGGCTCAGTTTCGCCGGAGAGGATACGCATAGTCGTCGTTTTACCAGCACCATTTCGACCGACGAGTCCAATCCGGTCTCCCGGCTGGACGCGCAGCTGCTCACCCGGCGCAGTGAGCAGGGTACGGGCGCCGACTCGGACTTCAAGGTCATGGGTCACAATCACGAACGAGTAGCCTACCAGTTATGACTTCATTTCCCGTGACCGCCTCCGTCGTCGGCCTCGGGCCCGCCGGAAGAATCGCCGCCCACCGCGCATCCGCTCGCGGCTGGCATGTCACCGCGTACGACCCCGCCGGTGGCACACTGCCCTCGACGATTGGTCTCTGGTGCGACCAACTCCCCGACTGGTTGCCCAGCGATTTCCTCGCCGCCACTTTTCAACCCAGCGTCATTCTTGTCGACGGCACCGAACGTCAGCTCACCCGCACTTACGGCGTTGTTAACAACGACTGCCTGCAAAAACTTGGCGGTTTCCGCATCGAACGCCGCGTGCTCACCGATTCCGAATCCACGGGTGCTGACATCACGATTGTCACCACCGGGGGCGCACACGCCGCAGTCGGGCGAGATGGGCAGGTACGGCAGCTCGCCATCGGTCATATCTTTTCGCTTGACGACGTCCCTAGCGCCCACCGCTGCGCAGTCCTCATGGACTTCACTCCAGCAGACCTGAATGCCCCAGAGACAGAGCCGGCTAGTTTCTCCTATCGCATTTTCTTGGATGACAGGACCTTCCTCATTGAAGAGACCATCCTCGCTACTCCGACTCCTATGGTGGCCGGGCATCTCGACGAAACCGGTGCGGCAGTCGGCACCGGCGGTAGTGCCGATGACTCCGTACTTCTAGAGCTGTTGCGTAGACGCCAAAATGCACGGTTGAAGTCCCTGGAGCTCTCGGAAGATCTGGCCATTGACGAAGAAGTGGTGTCCTTTCCCCTACTGGCAAACTTTCCCTCTCGCCGCGGTGACTTGACGTACAACGGACCATCCATGGGCACCCTCTTCGGTTTTGCAGGCGGTTGGATGCATCCTGCCACTGGTTACTCGGTGGGTTCGGTTATCGAAGATGTCGACCGTTTCTTGGCCGATATGGAAAAGAAGGGAAGCCGGTCGCTGGGGACGTCGTTAAGCATGCGATTGCAGCGATGGCTACGCGAACGTGGACTCGCGGCGTTGCTGGGGTTCGATGCACGACAGACGGGTGCGTTTTTTCGGGCGTTCTTTTCGTTGCCGGAGAAGGACGTGTTTGCCTATTTGATAGGGACATCCCCACTGACGACGCTTCGCGCTATGGCGAAAGTAGCAGTGCCTTTGCTGAAAAAGAGTCCGCGAACGTGCGGAAACCTCATCGCAGGGTTTATGCGGGGACCTGGGAGATGGAGAAATCGTTGACGGAGAGCATATACATCAGCCGATTTGTGGGGTGATACCAACAATTATAGCGGTGTGGTTTTTGCATTCACCGGAGTGGAAACGCTTATGATAAGTGAATGACTTCGACGCAATCTGAGGAGAATTCCTCACGCAACCATAAGCTTCAGCGCAGGCTGAGAGCTCGCCACCTGAACATGATTGCCATTGGCGGTGCCATTGGCACGGGCCTGTTTGTTGCCTCCGGTGCGACCATTTCGCAGGCCGGTCCAGGCGGTGCGCTCATCGCTTACGCCCTTATCGGCATCATGGTGTGGCTGGTTATGCAGTCTCTCGGCGAGATGGCCGCCTACCTGCCAGTGCCCGGTTCCTTCCAGGAGTACGGTCGCCGATACGTCTCAGAATCCTTCGGCTTTGCCATGGGCTGGAACTACTGGTTTAACTGGGCGATTACTGTGGCCGCAGAGCTCGTCGCTGCTGCACTGGTGATGCGCTATTGGTTCCCGGATGTGCCTTCAATCATCTGGTCCGCGCTCTTCCTCGCGATTCTATTCGGGCTGAATGCCCTGTCCGCACGTGCATTCGGCGAGGGTGAGTTCTGGTTTGCGACCATTAAGGTCATTACCGTCATCGTCTTCCTCGTTCTTGGCGTCGGCATGATTTTCGGCATCTTGGGTGGGTCCTCCCCCGGCTTTGAAAACTGGACCACGGGCGATGCCCCATTCGTCAACGGCGGAATGGGACTGCTGGCCGTTTTCGTCGTAGCCGGCTATTCTTTCCAGGGCACCGAGATGGTTGGTGTAGCAGCAGGTGAGGCTGAGGATCCTGAGCGCACAATTCCCCGCGCGATTCGCACTATCTTCTGGCGTATTCTGCTGTTCTACATCGGTGCCATCGCTGTTATTGGTTTCCTTATTGCGTACACTGACCCGAATCTTCTGAACGCGGCTGAGGACAACATTTCCATTTCACCGTTCACTCTGGTCTTTGAACGCGCAGGTATCGCGATTGCCGCTGGCCTGATGAACGCCGTCATTCTGACTTCGGTGTTGTCTGCGGGTAACTCCGGTATGTATGTATCCACTCGTATGCTGTTTTCCCTGGCTCGCCATGGACAGGCTCCGCGTTACTTCGGCAAGCTTTCCGGGCACGGCGTTCCGCTGCGCGCTCTGATCGCCACCGCTGTCATCGGTATGGCTGGCTTCATTACTTCATTGGTAGGCGATGGTGCGGCGTACACCTTCTTGCTGACGCTCTCTGCGCTCGCGGGTTTTATCACCTGGTTTGGTATCTCTTTCAGCCACTACCGCTTCCGCAAGTGTCTGAAGACCCAGAATATCCCGTTGGATTCGCTTCCCTACAAGGCGAACTTTTTCCCCGCAGGTGCTGTGCTGGCACTGATTATGTGCTTCTTTGTGGTGGCCGGACAGGCACTTGACCCGATTCGCACTGGCGAGAATATCTTCGCTATCCTCACTCCGTACCTGGGTATTCCGGTCTTCGTCCTGCTGTGGTTCATCCATAAGAAGGCAACGGGCTCTAAGCTCGTTGACCCGGCCACCGCAGACATGAGTCGCGAATAGCTGCGAATGGCTGTGAATAGCTGTGAATAGCTAATGCATCTCGCATCGAACTCTCACGACTCGGATTAGCAGTCGAAGACAATAGCGACCCCGCTTGGCACTCTTTTAGCGCCAGGTGGGGTCGCTTTTTAACTCTAAATCGGACAACCCTAAAAAATTATGGGCCGCACGTGAGAATACGGGCTGCAAATGTGAAACTGTGCGAGTTTATGACGCTTTCAGATCATTTTTCGGGCCATTTTTGACATAAATGCAGTCAGTAACTCTCATCGCCCTACCGATGCCAGCCATAAACGTAGTCAGTAACTCAAAAACAAACGAAAAAGTGCCTAGCTGAACGAGCCAGGAGCTCGTCGCCAAGCACTTTTTACGTAGCGGTGCACTCATCACCGCTGTCACTGATCGTCTAGACCGAGAAGCCGAGAGCGCGCATCTGCTCGCGGCCTTCCTCGGTAATCATGTGCGGGCCCCATGCCGGGGACCAGACCCAGTTGAGGCGGAAGTCGCGGATACCCTCGACCTTCATGACCTCAGAGGCAGTCTGGTCGGTGAGCATATCGGTCAGCGGGCAGGCTGGGGACGTGAGAGTCATGAAGATAGCGGCAATGTCGCCTTCTTCTATCCAGATGTCATAAACCAGGCCCAGGTCCACGACGTTGACTCCGAGTTCTGGGTCAACAACCTCGTACATAGCCTCTTCAACCTGGATGGCGAGCTTGTTATCGGCTTCGGTCTGCTCCGGTGCTGGCGGGACGGTGATGGACTCGTACGCATCCCCCTCATCGATTGGAGCGCCAGTGGTCATGGTGTCCTCGTCGACAGCGTCAGGCTGTGCGGGCGAGGTGGCGTCAATAGCGTTTGGTTCAGTCATGGTGGTGGCCTTCCTCGTCAGCGGTAACAGTTACAGTCGCGGTGCCAACGCCGTTGCCTTCAGCGGCGTTGGCCAGAGCCTCAGCGGTTGCGGCCTGGAAAGCTTTCCAACCGAGAAGTGCGCACTTCACACGGGCAGGGTACTTAGAGACACCAGCGAAGGCAATGCCATCGCCGATAATGTCCTCGTCGCCTTCAATCTTGCCACGGGACGTGACCATCTTCTCGAACTCGGTGAGTTTGGCCATGGCCTCGTCGACAGTCTTGCCGACAATCTCCTCAGCCATAACTGAGGTGGAGGCCTGTGAGATAGAACAGCCCACGGCGTCATAGGAGACGTCATTGACGACGGTGAGGTCGTCGTTCAGGGTGACGCGAAGCGTGAGTTCATCGCCACACGACGGGTTGACATGGTGCACTTCCGCGTTGAAAGGCTCCCGCAAACCTGCGTGCTGCGGATGCTTGTAGTGATCCAGGATGACTTCCTGGTACATCTGCTCGAGCTTCATGTCCCTCTCCTTTCTTAAAGTTACGGGGTGACACCGAAGAACTTCTGGGCGTGGCGCACTGCGTCGGCAAGCGCCTGAACGTCCTCTTCCGTGTTGTAGATGTAGAAGGATGCCCGGGCGGTCGACTGAGCGTTGAGAATCTGGTGAATCGGCCACGCGCAGTGGTGTCCGACTCGGATGCACACACCCTGGTCGTCGAGAACCTGGCCAAGATCGTGCGGGTGAATGCCCTCGACCTTAAAGGACACGGCAGAGCCACGCTGCTCTGGGGTAGTCGGACCGATGATGGTCACGCCGTCAATTTCCTGCAGCTTTTCCAGCGCGAGCGCGGTCAGGCGGTGCTCATGAGCCGCCACCTTATCCATACCGATGGCATCCAAGTACTTCACCGCAGCACCAAGGCCGACGACCTGAGAAGTCATCATGGTTCCCGCCTCAAAGCGCTGCGGAGGCGCTGCGAAGGTGGTCTTCTCCATGGTGACGACCTCAATCATCGAGCCACCAGTGAGGAACGGTGGCAGAGCCTCCAGCAGTTCCCGGCGAGCGTAGAGCGCACCGACCCCGTTGGGGCCGAGCATCTTATGGCCGGAGAACGCTAGGAAATCCACATCGAGATTCTTGACATCGACAGGCATATGCGGCACCGACTGGCAAGCATCGAGGACTACCAGAGCACCGACCTCACGAGCACGGCGCACCATTTCCTCCACATCGGTGACTGCACCGGTGACGTTTGACTGATGGGTAAAGGCCACAACCTTGGTCTTGTCGCTGAGCTTCAGCGAGTCCATGTCAATGCGGCCGTCCTCAGTCACGCCGTACCAACGCAGTGTCGCGCCAGTGCGACGAGCCAGCTCCTGCCACGGCACCAAATTCGCGTGATGCTCCAGCTCAGTGACGACAATCTCGTCACCCTCGCCGACCTGGTACTGACCTGCGCGGTCGTCGCCAAGCACAAATGCCACTGTGTTCAACGCTTCGGTGGCGTTCTTGGTGAAGACCAGCTCGTCGTAGTCGGCGCCGATGAAGCCTGCGATGGCTTCGCGGGCATCTTCGTAGGCGTCCGTGGCCTCCTCAGCAATCTCGTAGGCACCGCGGTGCACCGGGGCGTTGTGGTGGGTTAGAAACTCCACCTCAGCATCGATGACCTGTTTCGGGCGCTGCGAGGTCGCTCCGGAGTCCAGGTAGACCAGCCGCTTTCCGTCACGGACAGTGCGCGACAGAATCGGAAAGTCCTCGCGTAGTGATGGGCTGAGTAGTTCGGCGTTAGGCATTGATGAACTTCTCGTAGCCGTGCTCTTCCAGCTCGTCTGCAAGCTCCGGGCCGCCGGAGGTGATGAAGTGACCATCGTGGAAGACGTGGACGTAGTCCGGCTTCACGTAGTTCAGGATGCGCTGGTAGTGAGTAATGATCAGGATGCCGCCGTCGTTTTCGTTCTGGTAGCGGTTAATGCCGTCGGAGACGACGCGCAGAGCGTCGACGTCAAGGCCGGAGTCAGTCTCATCCAGGATGGCGAACTTCGGCTTCAGCAGGTCGAGCTGCAGAATCTCGTGACGCTTCTTCTCGCCACCGGAGAAACCCTCGTTTACGGAGCGCTCGGAGAACGACGAATCGATCTCCAGGTCAGCCATTGCCTCACGGACCTCCTTGACCCAGTGGCGCAGCTTCGGAGCTTCGCCACGGACAGCGGTTGCTGCAGAGCGCAGGAAGTTGGACATGGACACGCCGGTGACCTCAACCGGGTACTGCATCGCCAGGAAGAGGCCAGCCCGAGCGCGCTCATCGACGCTCATCTCCAGCACGTTCTCGCCGTCGAGCAGAATCTCGCCTTCGGTGACTTCGTAACGGGGGTGACCTGCGATGGTGTAGCTCAGGGTGGACTTACCGGAGCCGTTCGGCCCCATCACAGCGTGGGTCTCGCCAGAGTTGATCGTCAGATTGACGCCCTTCAAAATCTCCTTAGGCTCAGCGGACTCGTCGGTCGGCAGCACCTGCGCGTGGAGGTTACGGATTTCCAAAGTGCTCATAGTGAAATCTTTTCCTTTAATCGGTGTAAGTGGCCTGCTCCCCCGGTGCTACCGGGGTGACAGGGCGGAAAGGGTGAGAAAGAAGATAAGCGGTTAGAAGCCAGCGGTGTTGAGCTCTTCGTCAACGAGTTGCTCAAGCTTCTCGCGAACGGACTCGACCGGAATCAGGTTGATGACCTCGCTGAAGAAGCCGCGAACCACCAAACGGCGGGCTGCCATTTCGGGGATACCGCGGGAGAGCAGGTAGAACAGCTGTTCCTCGTCGAAGCGACCAACGGTAGCAGCGTGACCAGCACCAGCGATTTCACCGGTTTCGATTTCCAGGTTCGGAACTGCGTCGGCACGCGCGCCCTCGGTGAGTAGCAGGTTGCGGTTGAGCTCATAGGTATCGGTGCCCGTGGCCTCTGCACGAATGAGCACGTCTCCCACCCACGCGGTGCGGGCCTCACGATGAGCGACATTCGGCTCGCCCTGCAGCGCGCCCTTGTACATGACGTTGGAGCGGCAGTTCGGCACAGCGTGGTCTACCAGCATGCGGTTTTCGAAGTACTGACCGCCATCGGCGAAGTACACGCCCAGCAGATCGACGTCGCCGCCCGGTGCCGTGAATGCAACGCGTGGAACGATACGGACAACCTCGCCACCGAACGTTGCGACGGTGTGGCGCAGCGTGGCATCACGGCCGACGCGAATATGGTGAGCAGAGCCGTGAACTGCATCTTCGTTCCAGTTCACCATGGTCACGACGCTCAGCTTAGCGCCGTCGCCGATTACGAACTCAATGTTGTCCGCGAACGTGCCGCTGCCACAGTAGTTAATCACGCAGACGGCCTCGGCGTGGGACTGCACATCAATGACGATATGGCCGTAGGAAACGTTGTCCTCGCCCGGGCCATCGATGTCAATGACGACCGGTTCCTTGGAAACCGAATTCTTCGCGAAGGTCACGATGTGTGCATCGTCGAAGTTGGAGTACGCCTGTGCTGCCACGCGATCCGTCGGGGTACCGGCGCGGCCGAGGCGTTCGTCGTCACGCTTGACGACGTCCACAGCGACACCATCCTGACCGCCAGTCTCGACCAAAATCGACGCTGCAACCGGATCGGCGGCGGTGCCGTTGTGGAGACCGCGAAGTTTGCGCAGCGGTGTGAACTTCCACTCCTCATCCTTGCCATGCGGCACGGAGAAGTCCTCCACGTTGAAAGATGAGAAAACGTCGCCCTTGTTCGCCAGCACGCGGCGGCTATGAGCAGCCTGGTTTTCGTTGTTAATCGTCGTAGTCATAGGTATTAACCGACCGAACCTTCCATCTGCAGTTCAATGAGGCGGTTGAGCTCGAGGGCGTATTCCATCGGGAGCTCCTTGGCAATGGGCTCGACAAAGCCACGCACGACCATGGCCATTGCATCTTCTTCTTCGATGCCGCGGCTCATCAGGTAGAAAAGCTGATCGTCAGAGACCTTGGAAACCGTTGCCTCGTGGCCGAGGGTGACGTCGTCCTCGCGGACATCCACGTACGGGTACGTGTCCGAGCGCGAAATCGTGTCGACCAGCAGCGCGTCACACTCGACGTTGGAGTGTGAGTGCTTGGCACCCTTGTTGACCTGCACCAGACCGCGGTAGGCAGCGCGACCACCGTTGCGGGCCACGGACTTGGACACGATGTTGGAGCTCGTGTGCGGAGCCATGTGCACCATCTTGGCGCCGGTGTCCTGGAACTGGTCCTCGCCAGCCATAGCAACGGACAGCACCTCGCCCTTGGCGTGCGGACCAGTCATCCACACTGCCGGGTACTTCATGGTGACCTTGGAACCGATGTTGCCGTCAATCCACTCCATGGTTGCACCCTCTTCGCACTTGGTGCGCTTGGTAACCAGGTTGTAGACGTTGTTCGACCAGTTCTGGATTGTGGTGTAGCGGCAGCGGCCGCCCTTCTTCACGATGATCTCCACAACAGCCGAGTGCAAGGAGTCAGACTTGTAAATCGGAGCAGTACATCCCTCGACGTAGTGCACGTAGGCATCCTCATCGACGATGATGAGGGTGCGCTCGAACTGGCCCATGTTCTCGGTATTAATACGGAAGTACGCCTGCAGCGGGATGTCCACGTGGACGCCCTTTGGGACGTAAATGAAGGAACCGCCCGACCACACTGCGGTGTTAAGCGCAGAGAACTTGTTGTCGCCAGCAGGAATAACGGTGCCGAAGTACTCCTTGAATAGCTCCGGGTGTTCCTTGAGCGCAGTATCAGTGTCCAGGAAGATAACGCCCTGGCTCTCCAAATCCTCGCGAATCTGGTGGTAGACAACCTCAGATTCGTACTGAGCGGCGACACCGGCGACCAAGCGCTGCTTCTCCGCTTCCGGAATGCCGAGCTTGTCGTAGGTGTTCTTAATATCCTCCGGAAGATCTTCCCAGGTCTGGGCCTGCTTCTCGGTGGAGCGAACGAAGTACTTAATGTTGTCGAAGTCGATGCCAGACAAATCCGCGCCCCAGGTGGGCAGCGGCTTGCGGTCGAAGATTTCCAGAGCCTTCAAGCGACGCTCGAGCATCCACTCAGGCTCGTTCTTCTTAGCCGAGATATCGCGAACGACCGCTTCAGATAGGCCGCGCTTCGCGGAAGCGCCAGCGGTATCCGGGTCGTGCCAACCGAACTGGTAGGCACCAATAGACTCAATAATCTCTTCGTCAGTCTGCGGAGTGGCAGCCTTCGTGGATTCAGCCACGTCGGTGGAGTTCTCATGGGCGAGGGTCATTGTCCGCTCCTTTCATGTGGCAATTCAGTAAGTGTCTTTGTTACGGGAGTGAGTGGGATATTTGTGGTGCAGATACCGTTACCATCAGCGATAGTCGCTAACGGTTGGGTGTGCTGCCCTAATAATCTACTAACGGCTTCATGCTCCGCCGCGCAGAGCTCCGGAAACTCGGAGGCTACGTGGCTAATTGGGCAATGGTGCTGGCAAATCTGCACGCCGCCAGTGTTCTGGTTGATAGTTGCCGCGTATCCGGCCCGTCGAAAAGCATCGACGACGGCCTCTACGACCTCTTCCTTCTCTGCGTCCTGCCCCACAGGGGTGACGCCGAGCAGAATGTCATCAATGCGCTGACGGGCAAACTGGGCAACTGCCTGCTCACCGCCGGCCTTGCGCAGTGCGGTCAGAGCTGCGCTAGCAAGATCGTCGTAAGCGTGTCCGAATCTAGCGCGGCCCCGGTCTGTCAGACGGTAGGACTTTGCTGGCCTGCCTCGGCCTCGGGGGCCAGTACTGGGCGCCGGAGCGGTTTCGGCGAGACCTTCGTCCACCAGAATATCGATGTGGCGACGGACTCCTGCAGCGGATAGTCCCAGGGTGTCAGCGATAAAAGTCGCGGACGCCGGGTTGTGTTCCAGAAGTAATTGGAGAATGCGCTTGCGCGTATCACCGTCATTGACGGTCGGTTTCCGATCAGCCATGACTGGTGAGTCACCTCCTGCGATTGGACTGCTGGATCATAAAAAGGTGTCTAGGTGGCTCAGCGAGGCAAATATCCCACTTGCGCCGCTGGTGTATTAGACAACACAATTGTGTCGTAATTGGTGCATAAAGTCCAACGCATTTAAATATCAATGCAACGTCGCTGATTAGAACGCCCTTTCGGCGTGTCGAATCGTCTACTATGTGACCTTGTGAAAACTAACCGACCCGCCCCGCGCCGCTCGTCCACCTTCGACGATGCTCTCGGGGTGCGTGACGTCATTCCGAAAATTGGTCTGGCTGGTTCCAGGTCGGCAACCCTCCACCAAGGCTCAGAACAGCCGCTCCAACACCGCATCAATTACCGCGAACTCCGACGCTTCACCTGGCTGCGTTGGCTGGGTACTCTTGGGTCGATCTTTATTATGGTCACCGGGATTGGCGCAGGCGCGACACCGGTGGTTGGAAATGAGTTTTGGGGTACACCACTCGGGCTGATCCTCGGTCGAATGTTGGTGGCAACGACAATCGTCACCTTCGTGGGGATTGGCATGTTAGTCACAGCCTGGTTGGGTGTCGGAGCTTTTGTTCTGGCCGGTGCGCGGACTCGCGTCACCGCGGTGACCACTCCGATGCTCATACGCACCTACGCGGCATGGGTATTGCCCTTGGTGTTTACCGCTCCCCTGTTTACGCAGGATATCTACTCCTATTTGGCGCAGGCTGCAATTGTGGAGCGGGGTATGGATCCCTATCTCGCAGGACCTGTTGACCTATTGGGAGCCAACGACCCACTGGCCCGATCGGTGCCATTGATTTGGTCGCACTCTCCGAGCCCGTACGGCCCCACAGCCCTCGCAGTGGCATGGGGTATCGCCAAGATAACCAGCGACGGGGTGATTGCTTCCGTCTTTCTACACCGACTCGTCGCCATCGTTTCGCTTCTCGTGGTGTCCTGGGCGCTGGTGCAGCTTGGTCGCCGCTGCGGAGTTAGCTCTCAGTTCACCCTATGGCTGGGCACGCTCAATCCGCTGGTATTGCTGCACCTGGTGGGCGGTATCCACAACGAGGCCCTGCTGCTTGCACTCCTGCTCGTTGGCCTCGAACTGTGTCTACGCGCTATCCACGGTCCTGCGCAATCGATGGAGCCCGATGAGCTGCCAGAACCCGGACCAATCGGACACGAGAACCAAAGCCGAGGAAGATCATGGGCGCTGTATGCAGGCGGTATTGTGCTCATCAGCCTCGCCGGAATGGTCAAAGTTACCGGTTTCGTGGCGCTCGGCTTTGCCGGCATGTGGCTGGCCAGAAAGTTCGGCAGCACCTGGAAGGCCGTTGCTCTTTCCGCAGTAGTGACGGGCGCAATAACCGTCGTCACGGCAGTCGTTGTTTCCTTAGGAACTGGTCTGGGCTTTGGTTGGATCACCGCGCAAGGTGGCGCCGCGACGGTGCGCAGTTGGATGTCGCTAACTACCCTGCTCGGGATCATCGCTGGTTTCTTCGGGAGGCTCCTGGGGCTCGGCGATATCAGCGACAGTGCTTTGCTGTTTACCCGTGGCATTGGTGTAGCGCTAGTGGCTGCCTGGCTCCTACGCATGCTGTTAGCGACGTTCCGTGGTCGCATTCACCCGCTCGGCGGCTACGGCCTAGCGATGTTCGCTCTAGTAATCCTCTTCCCCGTCGTGCACCCCTGGTACTTGCTATGGGCCATCGTGCCGCTGTCCGCTTGGGCCAACCGGGTACAATTTCGCATTGCCGTGGTTCTGTACTCGGCAATTTTCAGTTTTGTAGTACTACCACGCGGCCTGGGGTTGCCTCCGGGTACCGTCGCTCAGATTTACCTACTGGCGTTGGTATTCTTCGTCGCAGTCATGCTCGTCATCTTGGCGTACTCGACGCGATCTAAGGTATTTCGCCTTCATTAAAACTGTGAGATTAGACTGACTAACCGTGAATAACGCTGCCAATTCTCCTGCTCTGCGCCTTGAGAACGTAACGAAGAAATTCGATGACGTTGAGGCTGTATCAGACCTTTCGCTTTCCCTGGATCGAGGTAGGGTTCTTGCGCTTCTCGGCCCCAACGGCGCTGGTAAGACCACAACCGTTGAAATGTGTGAGGGCTTCATCAAGCCGGATGAAGGGCGAATTCGCATTCTCGATCTCGACCCGGTCACTCAAACCACAGCACTGCGCAGCCGCATTGGCATCATGCTCCAGGGCGGAGGTGCCTACCCCGGTGTTCGCGTTGGCGAAATGCTGAACCTAGTTGCCAGTTACTCCGCAAATCCGCTGGACACTGATTGGCTCCTTGAAGTCGTAGGCCTAGAACGCCATCGTAAGACGAACTACCGCAGGCTCTCGGGTGGTCAGCAGCAGCGACTGTCGCTCGCATGCGCCCTGGTCGGGCGTCCGGAGCTGGTGTTCCTCGACGAGCCGACAGCAGGCCTCGATGCCCAGTCCCGTCTAGCCGTCTGGGATCTCATCTCGTCGCTGCGTCGGGATGGGGTCACCGTAGTCCTGACAACGCATCTGATGGACGAGGCTGAATCGCTTGCCGACGACGTTGCGATTATCGACCGAGGCCATTTAGTTGTGGCCGGCACCACCGAGGAGATCACTAGCGCAGGCGCATCGGCGCTCCATGGGACGTCGTCAGGCACTGCTATGAAGGTCAGCGTTCGAGGCAGCCTTGACTTCGAAGAGGTCAACCGCAGCTTTAGCGAGTCTGGTCTTTCGCAGCGTCTGCAGCGTTCTGGCGGTGGAGAGTTCTCATTGATTGGTGAGGCTTCACCGCGCGCCCTGACTGTATTGGCCCAGAGTTGCGAGCGACAAGAGGTGTTGATCACCTCGTTGAATAAGGCGACGCAATCGCTTGAAGATGTCTTCTTGCAGATCACTGGAACGGAGATGAGGAGCTAATGACTACCGCACCGAGGTCTGATGCCTCCCGCTTTGCTAAGGGCACTTTCGCCCCGGAGCCGCAGCGTTCGGACATGGCGACGTTGGTCATGTCGCAGGCGCGGTTGGAGACGAAGCTCTTCTGGCGGCACGGTGAGCAAATGCTCCTCACCATCATTATCCCGTTGGCGATGCTCATCGGCCTGGTGATGGTGCCTGTGTTGGAACTCGATGATCCGCTCGAGCGCATCTTCCCCATGGTGCTGGCGATTTCCGTCATGTCTGCAGGTTTTACGGGGCAGGCAATTGCCGTGGGCTTTGACCGTCGTTACGGAGCCCTGAAGCGCATCGGTGCCTCAGGCGTGCCACCGTGGGGCATTATTGCAGGCAAGATTGTGTCGGTCTGCACTACCGTCACGTTGCAATACATACTGTTCAGCCTCGTGGGGCTCGCTCTTGGCGCAGAGCTTTCGATTGGCGGCTGGCTGTTGGCTTATGTGGGGATGCTTCTGGGAACGTTCGTCTTTACTTCATTGGGCTTGCTCATGGGCGGCACGTTGGGGGCCGAGCTAATCCTAGGTCTCGCCAACCTGATCTGGTTTATCCTCATTGGTGCGACTACTTACGTGGCCGTTGCACCATCGTTAGATGGCATCAGCTCTGTGCTGCTGCACCTCTTGCCGTCCGTCGCGCTTACCGACGTAATCTCCGCGGCATTGGCCATGTCTGTCCAATGGTCAGCTGTCGGGGTGCTGGTTGTGTGGGGTGTCCTTGGCGCTGCACTGGCAGCTCGCTGGTTCCGTTTTGATATGCCGAATGATTAGGACGTTGCCGGGGAATCTGCATAGAAAAGCGCAGCCCAACGCAGGGGTTTGGCTTATTACCATTTTCCGCCAGCATGGGTAGAATTTCTTAATGTGAATACTGCAGATCGAAGTTTGCCCCTATCGTTTTTGCCGCTGACACCAATCGGGCGCCAGAAGCTCTATGCGCTTCTCGTATTGATTGCACAGGCGGCAATCGCGGTAACCGGTTCTATCGTCCGAGTTACTGGTTCAGGTCTCGGTTGTGCTTCGTGGCCAGAATGTCACCCGGGCAGTTTCGTTCCTGTTGCCGGGGAAGCAGAAATGCTCCATCAAATTATTGAGTTCAGCAATCGCCTCCTCACCTTTGTACTGGTTGCGCTCACGCTTCTGCTTTTCCTTTCGGTGATGCGTGTTGGGCGCCGTAAGGAAATCAAGCTGTTGGCGTTCCTTAACGGTCTCGGCGTTATCGTCCAGGCTGTTATCGGTGGCATTTCCGTGTGGGTTGATCTGAAGTGGTACGCCGTGGCCCTGCACTTCCTGCCATCGATGATTTTGGTCTGGCTGGCTGGCATGCTTTTCGTTAAAATCTCTGAACCTGACGACGGTACTGCTACCCGCATGTACCCGCGCTATCTGCGCTATCTGGCTGCCGCCTCCGGTTTGGCTCTGACGATGACGCTGATTACCGGAACTATGGTCACCGGTGCGGGACCACATGCTGGAGATGCCTCGGTGCTCCCGGAGGATCGCCTCCAGCTTCCGATTGTTGACTTGGCGCATATCCACGCTGGTTTTATGTACCTCTACCTTGGCCTGGTTATCGGTCTGATTTTTGGTCTGCTGGCCTCGGAAGCGTTTGCACGTGTGCGTAAGGTTGCCATCGCACTCGTTGTGTTCATTTTGGCTCAGGGCGTGGTTGGAATGATTCAGTACTGGTCCGGTGTACCGGAGGCATTGGTGCCGGTTCACGTTGCCGGATCTGGTATCTGCACCGCTTTGACTGCAGTACTTTTCCAGCACGGTTACCGCACTGTCGGCGGTAGCGCAGTAGTGACCGGGTCTCTGGAAGGCGATGCGGCTGCCGCAATTGTCGCGTCGGAAAAGAATGCTGAGGTTACCGCGTAGCTAGCTGCTGGTCAGCGGCTGTATTAACCACTGTGGTTACCGGCTGTTGATTCCTGCTCGAACCGCCTAAACACGCACTTTGATCTCGGCGTGTTTAGGCGGTTTTGCTGTCTGCTCGGCTTTGTGTGCTCGGATGTGTTTTCCCAGTGGCTAGCGGGCTGCGCGAGCGATGCTAGGGGCGGTGCGGGGGCGGGCTGCCCACCTATCGATCCGAGTTACTGACTGCGTTCATGACAAAAATGTCCCGAAAAATGGTCTGAAAGTGTCATAAACTCGCACAGTTTCACATTTGCAGCCCGTTTGCACACACAAAAAGAGGCCCTCCCCGGCATTGGGGAGGGCCTCTTCGAGGATTAACAGCTAACTGGGGAAAGGGCCGGGTCTGGCTCCCAACGCAGCTACCCTAGAACGCAACTACCCTAGAACATGCTTAAAACTGTCTGCAGTCCGAGTACAGCATCCAGCGAAAGCGCCACACACACGATGGACAAGTAGTTGTTCGACATGAAGAACAGCTTCATCGGCTTGATCTTGCCACCGGTTTTAACGTGACGGTGCAGGTCAATGGCGCCCCACAGGAACCAGGCACCAGCGCCAACCGCGCCAATCAGATAAATCCAACCAGCGTACGGAACCAACAGCAGAGTGGTAATCACGGTTGCAGCGGTGTAGTAAATAATGCGCTTGGAAACGATGATTGCCGGCTTGACCACTGGCATCATCGGCACGCCAGCGGCCTTGTAATCCTCCTTGTAGCGAAGCCCCAGCGCCCAGGTGTGCGGCGGAGTCCAGAAGAAGATGAGCAGGAACAGGATGAAAGCCTGCCACCAGTGAGCGAGCCCCGTAATCTCCGGGTTGTTGTCAGTGATGACGGCCCAGCCAACCATCACCGGCATACAACCCGCAGCGCCACCCCAGATTACGTTCTGATCAGTTCGGCGCTTCAGCCACAACGTGTAGACGAAGATGTAGAACGCAATCGTAATCAGTATGAAAACGGCGGCCAGCAGCGAGTTACATAGCAGCCACAGCCAGAGGAACGACGCAATCATCAAGATGGTGCCGAAAATTGCTGCCGCGCGACGGCTAACCTGGTTGCGCGCGAGCGGGCGCCGACGAGTGCGGCGCATCTTCTGGTCAATGTCGTAATCCATGACCATGTTGAAGGTGTGCGCTGCCGCTGCACCCATCCAACCACCGAACAGGGTGAGAAGAATCAGTCCAACGTGTACATGACCGCGATCAGCCTGAAGCATTGCGGGAATGGCCGCGACGAGCAGGAGCTCAATAATTCTTGGCTTAGTCAGTGCAATATACGCCTTGACTGTTTCCAACAAAGCAATGTCCCTTTCACGCGCCATAAACAAAGCCCCCCGTCTACAGATAGTCGGATGCAACGGTCGGAAAGTTCCCGACGAGTTTTTCCGCAAAATAAAATGAGGGGCAGGCAATCAGTTTACCGATAATCATAACGGTTCCAATAATGACCGTCGTAAAGCATGTGCGGCGCGCCCTCTGATGCTTACCTTCGAGCTATTCGGCCCGGTTTAAACCGAGCGCACGTATTCCTAGTTAGTATGGAAGAGATCTTTACTAATCCATTTGGATACTAGGAGTCATTCACGTGACACTGTCGACTGAGCATGAAGCACGGGTTGTTCGCAACTACCCCTCGGACTGGTCTGACTTGGACACGAAGGCCGTAGATACGGCTCGTGTGCTGGCTGCAGATGCCGTGGAAAAGGCAGGTTCGGGACATCCCGGCACTGCTATGAGCCTCGCACCGCTGGCTTACTCTCTCTACCAGCGCGTTATGCGCCATGACCCGAAGGATACGAAGTGGATCGGCCGTGACCGTTTCATTCTCTCCTGTGGTCACACCTCTCTGACGCAGTACGTCCAGCTCTACCTCGGCGGTTTTGGCCTGGAGCTCGATGACCTGAAGGCACTGCGTACGTGGGACGCCCTCACCCCGGGTCACCCGGAGTACGGCCACACTGACGGCGTGGAAATCACCACTGGTCCGCTGGGTCAGGGTCTGGCTTCGGCTGTCGGTTTTGCCATGGCTTCGCGACGGGAACGTGGGCTGTTCGACCCGGAAGCTGCTCCGGGTGAGTCTCCGTTCGATCACTACGTGTACGTCATTGCTTCTGATGGTGACGTTCAGGAGGGTGTCACTGCCGAGGCCTGCTCGCTGGCCGGCACTCAGCAGCTGGGCAACCTGATTGTCTTCTGGGATGACAACGGCATCTCCATCGAGGACGACACCACTATTGCTTTCACCGAGAATGTGGCGGACCGCTACCGTGCTTACGGCTGGCAGGTCATTGAGGTCGACGGCGGCGAGGACGTCGCAGCACTCGAGGCTGCTGTCGAGGAGGCCAAGAAGGATACGGAGCGTCCAACCTTCATTCGCGTTCGCACTGTAATCGCTTACCCGGCTCCGACCAAGATGAACACCGGTGCTTCGCACGGTGCTGCTCTTGGTGGCGAGGAGATTGTCGGCATCAAGGAAGCTCTCGGCTTCGATACCGATAAGAGCTTTGACATCGCTGACGAGGTCATTGAGCACACCCGGAAGCTGGTTGAGCGCGGTGCTGAGGCTCACGCGCAGTGGCAGGTTAAGTTCGACGAGTGGGCTGCGACCAACCCGGAGCGCAAGGCTCTGCTGGATCGTCTGACCGCCGGCGAGCTGCCAGAGGACTTCGACGCTGAGCTGCCGACGTGGGAGCCGGATGAGAAGGGCGTTGCCACCCGTAAGGCTTCTGAGGCCGCGTTGCAGGCACTGGGTAAGGCTCTGCCAGAGCTGTGGGGTGGCTCGGCCGACCTGGCCGGCTCCAATAACACTGTCCTGAAGGGTGAGCCGTCCTTCGGCCCGAAGTCCATCACCACCGGCACCTGGACCACCGACCCGTACGGCCGTAACCTGCACTTCGGTATCCGTGAGCACGCCATGGGGTCGATCCTCAACGGCATTCTGCTCCACGGTGGTACCCGTCCGTACGGCGGCACCTTCCTTATCTTCTCGGACTACATGCGTCCGGCTGTCCGCCTGGCATCGCTGATGGGCATCTCCCCTATTTATGTCTGGACCCACGACTCCATTGGTCTGGGCGAAGACGGCCCGACGCACCAGCCTGTTGAGCAGCTGGCTTCACTGCGCGCTATCCCGGGTGTGTCCACCGTCCGTCCGGCTGATGCTAACGAGACCGCTCAGGCTTGGTCCGCTGTTCTCGAAGGCGAGGCAGGTCCGAAGGCTCTGGCTCTGACCCGCCAGAACGTCCCGGTCCTGGAAGGCACGAAGGAAAAGGCCGCCGAGGGCGTCCGGCGTGGTGCGTACGTGCTTGTCGACGGAGCCAAGGAGACCCCGGACGTCATCCTCATGGGTACCGGCTCGGAGGTTCACCTCGCTGTCGAGGCCGCTGAGAAGTTGGCTGAGGAAGGTGTCAGCGCCCGCGTTGTCTCCGTCCCGTGTCTTGACTGGTTTGAGCAGCAGGATGAGGCCTACCGTGAGCAGGTCCTGCCGAAGGCGGTCCGCGCTCGTGTTTCGGTTGAGGCCGGTATTGCTATGCCGTGGTACCGCCACCTGGGCGACGCTGGTCGCGCGGTCTCCTTGGAGCACTTCGGTGCCTCGGCTCCGTACAAGGAGCTGTTCGAGAAGTTCGGCATCACCGCTAACGCTGTTGTCGATGCGGCCAAGGAGTCCATCGAGGCTGCTAAGTAAGTTTGTTAAACCTGGCGCTATCGGCCACTGTCGGTACGGGATTTGTGAAAACCGTACCGAGCTCCGGTGGCGCCAGTATTGTTTGTGGCGCACAGTAGTTTAAAGACGGATAACTTTTAGAGAAGTCTTTAGACAACGAAGCGGTTTAGACAGAAAGGCGTTAAACACTATGGGAAACACCACGATGGAAGCACTCGCCAAGGTAGGAACCTCGGCGTGGCTCGACGATCTTTCGCGCCAGCGTCTCACCTCGGGCGATTTGAAGAACCTCATCGATGAACTGCGGGTGGTTGGTGTCACCACTAACCCGGCTATCTTCTCTTCGGCGATGACCGCTGGTGAGGACTATGACTCTCAGCTGGCGCAGCTCACCGCTGAGCGCGCGAATCCGTCAGATGCTGTGTTCGCCATGGCTATCGACGATGTCCGCGATGCCTGTGACCTCTTCGCCGGTGTGGCTGAGGATACCGACGGTGTCGATGGCCGTGTTTCTATCGAGGTCGATCCTCGTTACGCCGACAACTACGAGGCCACGATTGCGCAGGCTCGTGAGCTCTGGGAACGCGTCGACAAGCAAAATGCGATGATTAAGATTCCGGCGACCGATGCTTCCCTGCCGGCTGTCACCCAGGCTCTGTCCGAGGGTATTTCGGTAAACGTCACCCTGATTTTCTCGGTGGAGCGTTACCTGCAGGTCATCGATGCGTTTATCGAGGGTATCGAGCGTGCGAAGGACAACGGCGTGGACCTGGTTTCGGTTCACTCTGTTGCGTCGCTGTTTGTTTCTCGCGTTGACACTGAGATTGATGCTCGCCTGGACAAGATTGGCTCGGAAGAGGCCTTGGCTTTGCGTGGTAAAGCTGGTCTGGCCAACGCCCGCGCCGCTTACGCCAAGTTCGAAGAGACCTTCTCCTCGCAGAATATCCGTTGGGCGCAGCTGGAGAACGCCGGCGCTAAGCCGCAGCGCCTGCTGTGGGCTTCCACCGGTGTGAAGAACCCGGCTTACCCGGACACCCTTTACGTGACTGAGCTGGCTGCTCCGCAGACAGTGAACACCATGCCTGAAAAGACGCTGCGCGCTGCTGCGGGCTTCGAGGGCGAGGTTCGCGACGCCGTCAGCGGTCAGGGTGAAGCAGCCAATGCTGTTATGACCCAGCTCAGCGAGATTGGCATCGACCTGGATGATGTCTTCGCTGTCCTGGAGCGCGAGGGCGTGGAGAAGTTTGTGGATTCCTGGCAGTCCCTGCTCGTGTCGATTGCACAGCGAATGGAACAGCTGCACGAACCCTGCTGATTATCTAGCTTCCTGTTGGAAGCGGCCGCATTTATGGCTGGCGTCAGCGGGTCGATGAACGATGCGAGTTACTGACTGCGCTATGGCAAAAATGGTCCGAAAAATAGCCTGAAAGTGTCATAAACTTGCACAGTTTCACATTTGCAGCCCGTGTTTTTCGGCCCGTAAGCTGCGCACAAAAAGCTCCCTGCGGAGGGGAGCTTTTTTGTGGGTGCTAGGATGCGGCGAAGGCGGGGCGCACGTCGGGCTGTGGGCGTTTCTCTTCCTTTAAGGCCCAGGCCATCACGACCGCGGAGATTACGGTGATGATTGAGGCAAAGATTGGCACAGCCGGCCAGGGAGCGCCCGGGATAGAGTCGGTCACGTCCAGCAGGTAGCTGAACAGGAAGAGCGCGACCAGTGCCAGGCCAATGGTGATCGATCCCGCACGAGAGCCCTTCGCGCCGGCGACGGTGCCGATTGCGGTGCCCGCCACGGAAGACATCAGGAAGCTCAAGAAGACGCACAGAGCGGTAAGCAGGATTGTCGTGTAGTTCTGCCCAGAATCCTGAATCATGTACAGCTCCCCGTTGGTGTCCGGGAACAGGGCCGGTCCAGAGGTGACAATGAAGCTATCGAATCCCCGGTAGTAACCGGACTTATTCTGTTCGGTGACCATCGCCACGACGATGAAGGCGGTAGCCACCAGCGATGTTCCCAAGATTGCAATGATTGCGGAGCGCACCCAGCGGGCGGTGCGCACGCCGTAGTCGCGCAGGGTGACCGAGCGCTGGGCGGTGATGAGGAAGAGGATGCCCAGCGCGATGATGCCCAGCAGGGTGTTGCCGGTGCCGCTGCCCACGAGCATGCGCCCGAAAGCCGAGTAGAGGATGGCCACGGCGGCGACGCCGAGGAAGGTTTTCTTGTTGGTTGCGATGAAAGCCCCGGTGCTCATTTCTTGCTCCTTTCGATGTAGGCGGAGGTGCTAGCGAGGTCGATGAGGGCCGCGGGGTCGAGGTAGCTAACCTCAACACCGAGGGCGCGGGCATGCGCGGCGGTCGATGGGCTGAGCGCTGCAGCCAAAATCGCCTCGCAGCGCTCGCCGAGAGTTTTCTTAGCGAGCACCGAGCCGGCCACCTGCGTCACTAGGTCCGCAGAGCCGCGTAGCACCGGATGGGTAGCGCGCAGCTTATCGACGTCATAGGGTCCGTACGCATCCTGCTTGTGCATGACGATCAAGGTGTCCACCAGGTCTGCGAGATCCTGGGAGTGCTGCGACGTGACCACAATGTCGGCCGATTCGGCGGCGTCGATAAGCATGCCGCGCAACATGGTGCGGTGCTCGACATCGAGGCCGTTGAAGGGTTCGTCGAAAAGCAATGCATCCTTGCCCGATGCGAGGGCGGCCGCAGCGATGAGCAGCTGGCGCTGGCCCAGGCTGAGCTTTTTGATGGGGGTGTCGCCGGGGAAATCTAGGAGGGACTCCGCGTGGGACACATCGAGTTGATCCCAGCCGGTGCGCAGGATGCGGAAATATTCGCGCGGGGTGACGCCGAAGATCTGGGTGTCGGGTGCTGCCTTCGCCACGGCAGCCGTAGGCATTTGCGCGAGGGTATGCAGGTAGTAGGTCTTGCCGGCGCCGTTGGGGCCAATCACGCCGTAGATGCTCATTTCTCCTCCTCCAGCATGGCGATGATGTCGTGGAGCGTAAGGCCGAGGATGTCGGCCTCCGCTTTTAACGGCTCGATGTAGGTGCGCTGGAACGCTTCACGACGCTCAGCTCGAATGCGCTCACGAGCGCCTGGGGTGACGAACATGCCGAGTCCTCTTTTCTTCTCCACGAGCCCCACCATCGACAGTTCCGTCATGGCCTTGGCAGCCGTGGTTGGGTTGACCTGATAGAACTCCGAGAGTTCCTTGGTTGAAGGGGCGCGACTCTCAGCCGCGAGCTCCCCGGACAGAATCATTGATTTCAGATTCTCGGCGATCTGGACGTAGATGGGCCGAGAATCCGCCTCCTTCGCCTGCATATCCACCTCCATGGTGTACGGGTATACCACCTATGCCATAAACCTAAAGCAGAAGAAAGGGGCCCGTCAAGGCCCCATCGAAGGAATCGGAAACGATTCCACCGGACTTTTCTCGATATGACATTATGTAAACCGTGAGTGATTCTCTGCAACGCAACGATCCGAACTCCCCTACTGCCAGTTCTCCGCACAACGGAGATGGCAGCACCAACCACGACGGATACGTCAACCCGCTGCGCGACCCGCAGGATAAGCGCTTGCCGCGTATTGCGGGGCCGGGTGGCATGGTAATTTTCGGAGTGACGGGCGATCTGGCCCGAAAAAAGCTCCTGCCTGCCATTTATGACCTGGCCAACCGCGGTCTGCTACCTGCCTCCTTCGCGTTAGTTGGCTACGGTCGTCGCGAATGGTCGAAGCAGGACTTTGAGGATTATGTGCGTACCGCAGTGGAACAGGGCGCCCGCACAGACTTCCGTGAGAGTGTCTGGCAGCGCCTGGCTGAGGGCATTCACTTTGTTACCGGTACCTTCACCGATGACGAGGCCTTCGATCGCCTGGCCGCGCAACTTGAGGAGCTCGATCGCTCCCGCGGCACCGCTGGCAACTGGGCCTACTACCTGTCCATTCCGCCAGCTAACTTCCCCGATGTCTGTCATCAGCTCGATCGTTCGGGGCTCGCGCAGTCGGGCGAGGATTATTGGCGTCGCGTGATTATTGAGAAGCCATTCGGCCACGACCTGGCTTCGGCCCAGGAACTCAACCGGATTGTGAACTCGGTGTTCCCAGAAGACGCTGTGTTCCGCATTGACCACTACCTGGGCAAAGAAACCGTCCAGAACATTCTGGCCATGCGTTTTGCCAACCAGTTGTTCGATCCGATGTGGAATTCTCACTACATTGACCACGTTCAGATCACCATGGCCGAGGACATCGGTTTGGGTGGTCGCGCCGGTTACTATGACGGTATCGGTGCAGCTCGTGACGTAATTCAGAACCACCTACTCCAGCTGCTGGCACTGGTGGCAATGGAAGAGCCCATCGCCTTTACCCCGGAAGAGCTGCAGGCGGAAAAAATTAAGGTTCTGCGTGCCGTCGAGCCAGTGCGTCCGTTTTCGAAATACACCGCACGTGGCCAGTACACCGCGGATTGGCAGGGCAGCAACTTTGTGCCAGGGCTGCGCGATGAGGAAGGATTCGACCCCGAGTCCACGACCGAGACCTACGCCGCTTGTACGCTCCAGATCAATTCTCGTCGTTGGGCCGGTGTCCCCTTCTACCTGCGCACCGGCAAGCGCCTCGGCCGTCGCGTCACTGAAATTGCGCTGGTCTTTAAGTCCGCACCGCACTTGCCTTTTGCGGAGACAATGACTGCCGCTCTCGGTCAGAACGCCATGGTGATTCGAGTCCAGCCTGACGAGGGCGTGCTCATGCGCTTCGGCTCGAAGGTTCCGGGCTCGGCCATGGAGGTGCGCGATGTCAACATGGACTTCTCCTACTCCGAGGTGTTTACCGAGCAGTCGCCAGAGGCCTACGAGCGCCTGATTCTGGATGCGCTTCTCGACGAGGCCAGCCTCTTCCCCACTAATGAGGAAGTCGAGCTGTCCTGGAAGATTCTTGACCCCATCATCGAGTACTGGGCCAAACGCGGCCGTCCCGAGGGCTACCCCGCAGGTTCGTGGGGGCCGTCCTCCGCTGACCACATGCTTGAGCGCGACGGTCGCGCTTGGCGACGGCCATAGGTTGCCGACCTCTCAGTTCTTAAGAATTTTCTGACAGAAAGAACACTTTCATGATTGTCAATTTGCCAGACACTGACACCGCGAGCATTGCTCGTCAGTTGGTGCAGCTTCGAGAGCAGGGCGGCATCGTTACCACGGGCCGTGTCCTTACCCTGATCGTTTTGGCCAAAAGCGAAGACGACCTGGAAAACATTATTTCCACGGTCAACTCCGTTTCCCGCGAGCACCCATCCCGTGTGCTGGTATTGGTCTCCGATGATCCACGCCTGGATAATCGCCTCGACGCGGAACTCCGCGTCGGTGGAGATGCCGGTGCTGCTGAGATCGTGGTTATGCACATGTCCGGTGAGATTGGTCAGCACCACAGCTCTGTGGTGACTCCCCTGTTGCTGCCCGATACGCCGGTCGTGGCGTGGTGGCCGTCTGAGGCGCCTCAAGTCCCAGCGGCGACACCAATCGGCAGGATTGCCCAGCGCCGTATCACCGATTCGTTGTGTGACCCGAATAGTAACGCTATCTACACGCGCCGTACGGGCTACACGCCTGGCGATTCCGACCTGAGCTGGTCGCGACTGACGAACTGGCGCGGTGTGTTGGCCTCGGCTTTCGACTTGCCGCCGCACTCGCCAGTGACCTCCGTGTCTATCTACGGTCCACAGGAGTCGCCATCGGTGGAGGTCGCCGCCGGCTGGTTGGCAGATCGCCTGGGGCTGCCGGTCAACCGCTACTCCACCGGGGAGAAGAAGATTCCGGTGGACGAAAAGGGCCGCGCCAAGCCACCGGTGACCTCGGTCGCGTTTGAGCGTGAAAATGGCCAGACCCTGCGCATCGATATTGAAAGCGCTACCACTGCATCGGTCACCAACGGAGAAAAGCCCCCGTTCAAGGTCGCATTGTCGCGTCCTACACGCTCCGAGTGCTTGGCAGAGGAGCTGCGTCACCTCGACCACGATACTGCCTACGGACGTGCCCTGCGTGGTCTCAGCCAGATTCACACCGTAGGCATGCAGACCCCAACGTCCACGATCACCAGCTTCGCGAACGAACCAGGAGTCTCTGACAAGTGACAACCGATAACGTCTTGAATACCGTCCCCGCCCCTCAGTTCCACCGCGCCGCCGACCAGGCCGGCATCGTCGAGGCTGCACGTCAAAGCTTCATCGATGCGGTTGTCGCCGTCCAGAATGGCAACGTCTCTCCGGTCACCGATGACGGTTTTGTACGCGTCGTTCTCACTGGTGGCGGCGCGGGTACCGCTTTGCTCAGTGCGCTTGCCGACGATTCTGGAGACATCGACTGGAACCGAGTCCTGGTGTTTTTCGGAGATGAACGCTTTGTCGCTGCCGACTCGGTAGACCGCAATGCGCTGGCTGCTCGTGAGCGTCTCTTGTCCCCTGTCGGCGTGCCGGAGGACAACATCTTCGAGTTTGCTGCTGCCGACAGCGGCGTGACCACCACGGAGGCCGCCGAAAGCTACGAAGCTATCGTTCGCCAGAAGGCTCCAAACGGCTTTGACCTGCACCTTCTTGGTATGGGCGGAGAGGGACACATCAACTCGATCTTCCCGCATACCGCAGCGCTCGCTGAGCAGGAACGCTTGGTCGTGGACGTGCATAACTGCCCGAAGCCACCACCGACCCGCATCACGCTGACTATGCCGGCCATTGCCAGTTCGCAGCGTGTGTGGCTACTGGTAGCCGGTGGTGAAAAGGCCGAGGCAATTGCAGCTATCGCTCAGCAGGACGACCCAGCGCAGTGGCCAGCGGCCGGAGTTCGCGGTGTCCAGGAAACCATTGTCTTTGTTGACGATGCTGCGGCTGCACAGCTTTAGGCTTCCGCTTCACCGTTAACAGCCAAGAAACAACAAATTCCCGTCGATAAGCGAAATGCTATCGACGGGAATTTTTATTACTTAAAGGCCTTCGGTGGGGCGTGCTGCGTGCGGAACCTACCAGCCGAAGGTATTGAACAGCAGCAACAAGACAATGCAGAGCAACCAGATAATCATGGTCACAATAGTGACGCGGTCAAGGTTCTTCTCCACCACAGTCGAACCGGACAGATTCGACTGCATACCGCCACCAAAGAGGCTGGACAGTCCGCCACCCTTACCCTTGTGGAGCAGGATGAACAGCGTCATCAGGATGGATGTGATGACCAGGACAATCTGAATGGCGAGGTACACGCGCACTTCCTTTTGAAACGTCGCTTCTTTAAGAACTCCAACTATACTAGCGCAATTGCTCCGCTGGCTAGGTATTCCCCAGCCGCCTTTTCTAACCGGAGTTGCGCAGTGCAGTTGCCAGACCGTTCATGGTCAGCTGAATGCCCCGACGCACCTTGTCGCGGTTATCGCCAGCACGGTAGCGACGCAGCATCTCCAGCTGGATGATGTTCAGCGGCATGAGGTATGGGAAGCGCATGTCCACCGAGCGCCTGAGCAGCGGATTGTCTTCAAGAAGGTCCTTGTACCCGGTTACCTTCAGGAACATCTTCAGCGTCAGGTCGAACTCAGCCTTGATGATGCTGTAGATGCGCTCACCGTCGGCCTTATTTTCGCACAGGCTAGCGTAGGCGCGCGCCAGGTTCAGGTCAGCCTTGGACATCACCTGCGCCATGTTCGACAGCACCGAGTTGAAGAACGGCCAGTCCTCGTTGAGCTGACGGAGTTCGGCTAGGCGGGAACCGTCCTCGTCCTCACCAATCCACTCCTGCAGTGCAGAGCCGACACCGAACCAGCCCGGCACCATAGAACGCTGCTGCGACCAGGACAGTACCCATGGAATTGCGCGCAAATCAGAGATGGTCTGAGTCTGCTTGCGTGAGGTCGGACGCGAACCGATGTTGAGGCTACCAATCTCATCGACCGGAGTCGACGACGTGAAGAAGTCGATAAAGCCCGGGTCCTCGTGCATGAGCTTCGAGTAGGCCTCACGAGACAGGTCGGAAATCTCCGACATGATCTCATGGGCGCGAGCTGGGTTCTTCAGGTCATCGACATCGAGCAGAGTCGACTCGATAGTTGCCGAAACCAGCGCGGCGAGGTTCCTGCGCGCCGCCGCAGGGTGACCGTACTTCGCAGAGATAATCTCGCCCTGCTCGGTGACACGCACCGAACCCTGGACTGCGCCGGAAGGCTGCGCCAAGATTGCCTCGTAGGACGGTCCGCCACCACGGCCGACAGTACCTCCGCGGCCGTGGAAGAGACGCAGGCGAATGTCGTTGTCCTTCGCGGCTGCCACGATGGCGACCTCCGCGTCGTAAAGCGCCCAGTTTGCAGCGAAGTATCCGCCGTCCTTGTTCGAGTCGGAGTAGCCGAGCATGACTTCCTGCAGATCTCCGCGCGCAGAGACGTATGCGCGGTAGACCGGAATGTCCCACGCAGCACGCAGCACGTCGGCGCCAGCCTGCAGGTCTTCGATGGTTTCAAACAGCGGGATGACGTCTACAGAACCGGTCGGCTGGGATCCATTCGGACGAATCAGACCGACCTCCTTAAGCAGAATCATCGGCTCCAGCAGGTCGGAAACCGATGTACACATCGAAATGATGCAGTGCGGTACCGCGTCGCGACCGTACTTGCGCACCGCACGAGATGCCGCACGCATAATGCCCAGCTCGCGGGCCGTGGCTTCAGAAAGATCTGCGGAAGTCGAAACCAGCGGACGGGAGGACTGCAGTTCCTTGGTCAGCAGCTCGACCTTGTCAGCTTCCTTCAATCCCGCGTAATTGTCCACCACACCAGCAGCGGAAAATAGCTCGGTGAGAATTTCCTCGTGAGAGTCCGAATTCTGACGGATATCAATCGAGTACAGGTGGAAACCAAATACCTCAACTGCATCCATCAGATCGCGCAGACGGTGATCGGCGATGAGATCATCGTGGCTGGAACGCAGTGAGTCGTCGATAATCGAGAGCTCTTCAAGCAAGTCCTCGGCGCTGTCATACGGAGTGAACTCCGACCAGTCGCCCTCGATGATGGACTCATCGAAGAAGTTCACCGCTGTTGCCGCCACGCGACCGCGGATACCGTGAACCGCACGACGGTACGGCTCATCTTCACGGTTTAGTACGTCATTGTGGCCCCGGCTGGCCAAGGCGACCAGATCGACGGTGACCTTAGTCAGGCGGTCGCTGAGACTGAGTTCGCGCTCCAGCAGGTGCAGCTGCGAGAAATAGTGACGCAGGATGGTGCCCGCTGCTCGATCGGAGGCGTAGCGCAGCGTCTCCTCCGTCACGTATGGGTTGCCATCGTGATCACCGCCAATCCACGAGCCCATACGAATCGTTGGATTAGCCTGCAGCTTGTCGCCGCCGAGCTGACGCAAGTGCTTGACGACGTCCCGGTTAATCTGTGGCACAGCTTCCAGCAGAGAAAGCTGGTAGTAGCGAAGACCAACCTCGACCTCATCGCGAATATCCGGGCGGTTCATGCGAATCAGAGCCGTCTGCCACAGCGTCAGAATACGGCGGCGGATATCGGCATCAATCTCAGCGAGTCGGTCCGCGGTGCGTGCATTCAGCGGGGCTGCCTGGATCTCGTGGCGGCGCCGCATTGCGGCCGTGATGTGCTTCTGCACATCGAACACTGTACGACGACGAGTTTCCGTTGGATGTGCGGTCAGAACAGGGACGACCTCAATGTGGTCCATCATGTCCGCAATAGCGCTGCCAGAAACCTTGGCGTCGCGAAGCTTCTGCCATGTTGCCTCCAGCGTGGAGTCCTGCGGCGGATCGCCAGCATCGAGAGAGGCCTCGATGCCTAGTTCTTCGTGCAGATCCTCAGCGAGGTTAGCCAAAAGTGCGAAGTGCGTGAAAGCACGGATGACCGGGCTTGCCTCGGCCGGGTCTATGTCACGGAAGAGGCCGGCGAGTTTCTCGATATCGCCATCGCCACGATGGAGTTCGAAGGCTGCGCGGCGAGCATTTTCGACCAGGTTAAAGACCTCGTCACCCTCTTGCTCGCGGATTACCTGTCCGAGAATTCGACCCAGGTGGCGAATATCCTCCCAGAGCAAGTCCTGCTGCTTCGCGGTAGCGGTCGATGAGGATTGCTCATTGCTTGCAGTGTTTCGGTCAGCGTCACGATGTACTTGTTCGTTCATTGAGCACGTCCTTTTAAAATTGCCGGGCATTCAAAGTGGAAAGCCTCGGGAAATGTATTGCGCTGAATTATTGCCATTCGGTGTGTCTGGGTTGAGTCCGCCTAAAGGCAATAACCCCGAATCGGTTTTATGAGAATCAATAAAACCAATCCGGGGTCGCGCATGGCGCCTATCTTATCAGTTGATCTGATTTTATATGTAGTTAGGCGTTCTGAGCAGCATCTGCAGCAAGTGCACAGAGCTTGGCGAATGCCTCACCGTCGAGCGAAGCACCACCGACGAGGCCACCGTCGACGTCGGGCTTGCCGACGATCTCAGCGACGTTCTCGGCCTTGACGGAGCCACCGTAGAGAATACGCATCTCCTTGGCGATGGTCTCATCCGCAATTTCAGCGATGGTCTCACGGATAGCTGCACAGACCTCCTGCGCGTCTGCAGCCGATGCGACCTTACCGGTGCCGATAGCCCAGACCGGCTCGTAAGCGATGACGGTCTTGGCCAGCTCAGCGTTGGTCAGGTTAGCCAGGGAGCCCTTGACCTGAGAGACAACGTACTCAACGTGCTCTTCGGCTTCACGGACCTCCAGTGGCTCGCCGACACAGACGATTGGGTTCATACCCTCGCGCAGTGCTGCCTTAGCCTTCTTTGCGACCAGCTCATCGTCTTCTGCGTGCATATCGCGACGCTCGGAGTGACCGACGACGACCCAGGTACAGCCGAGCTTTGCCAGCATCGAGGAGGAAATCTCGCCAGTGTAAGCGCCGGACTCGTGGACTGAGACATCCTGAGCACCGTAGGTAACGCCGAGCTTATCGCCCTCAACCAAAGTCTGGACCGAACGAAGGTCGGTAAACGGTGGGATGACGGCGACGTCAACCTTGTCGTAGTACTCCTTCGGCAGAGCGAACGCGAGTTTCTGCACCACACCGATAGCCTCGAGATGGTTCAGGTTCATCTTCCAGTTACCAGCAATAAATGGTGTACGTGCCATAGTGGTGGAATTCACTTCCCTATCAATTAGTGGATTTTTAAGCGATGAAAACCAAGTGGTGGGAAAATCTTAGTCTTCCAGGACGGAGACGCCCGGCAGAGTCTTACCCTCGAGGAACTCCAGCGAAGCGCCACCACCGGTGGAGATGTGGCTGAAACCTTCCTCGTTCAATCCCAGGGTACGTACTGCCGCTGCGGAGTCGCCGCCACCGACGACGGAGAAGCAACCGTTGTTAGTGGTGGCATCGATGATGGCCTGTGCAACCTCGCGGGTGCCAGCTGCGAAAGCCTCCATCTCGAACACGCCCATCGGGCCGTTCCAGAACACAGTCTTGGACTCAGCCAGCACCTTGCCGAATGCCTCAGCGGAAGCCGGTCCAATGTCCAGGCCCATCCAGCCTTCCGGAATCTCGGTGGCGTCTACGACCTTGTTTTCAGCGTCTGCTGCGAACTTGTCGGCCACGACTACGTCGGTTGGCAGAACAATCTTGTCGCCGTAGCGGTCCAGCAAATCCTTACAGGTGTCAAGCATCTCTTCCTGCAGCAGGGATGCGCCAACGGCGTAGCCCTTGGCAGCCAGGAAGGTGAAGCACATGCCGCCGCCGATGACCAGGGAGTCAACCTTCGGCGCGAGAGCCTCAATAACACCCAGCTTGTCGGAAACCTTGGAGCCGCCGAGCACGACGGTGTACGGCTTTTCCGGGGTCTCTGCAACCTTGCGCAGAACCTCAAGCTCAGCCTGAACCAGGTTGCCGGCGTAGTGCGGCAGCTTCTTCGCGACATCGAAGACGGAAGCCTGGGCGCGGTGAACAACACCGAAACCGTCAGAGACAAATGCACCGTCCGGAACAAGTGCAGCCAGCTCGGCTGCGAACTCGGCGCGCTCTGCCTCGTCCTTGGAGGTCTCGCGCGGATCGAAGCGGACGTTCTCCAACAGAAGTACATCGCCCTCGGTCAAACCATTAGCGCGCTCGTGCGCGTCCTCACCGGAGACATCACCGGCGAGCGCGACGTACTGCTCCAGACGCTCAGAGAGAGCCTCAGCGACCGGGGCCAGGGAGAACTCGGACTTAACCTCGCCCTTCGGGCGACCCAGGTGAGCCATAACAACGACCTTGGCACCGGCGTCGACAAGAGCGGACAGAGTGGGCAGCGAAGCATCGATTCGACCCGGATCGGTGATTACGCCGTCCTTCAGCGGAACGTTAAAGTCGGAGCGGACGAGGACGTAACGGCCTTCAATACCTTCGTTGATCAGGTCTTTGACAGTCTTAACAGTCATCTCAATGAAATCCTTGTGAAAGTGTGTAAAAAACGGGCCGTGGGTGGCGTGCCCTACTCAGGCACAACCACCCCGGCCCGTTCGGGGTCTGGGATTAACCAGGTGTGTTATTAGAGGCGCTCACCGACGTAGACAGCCAGGTCGACGAGGCGGTTGGAGTAGCCCCACTCGTTGTCGTACCAGGAGACAACCTTGACCTGATCGCCGATGACCTTGGTCAGCGGTGCGTCGAAGATCGAGGAACGCGGGTCGCCCTCGATGTCCTTGGAAACGATTGGATCCTCGTTGTAGCCCAGAACACCCTTGAGCTCGCCCTCAGCAGCTTCCTTGATGGCAGCGTTGACGGACTCGACGGTGACCTCGTTCTTAGCAGTGAAGGTCAGGTCGGTGACAGAGCCGGTCGGGGTCGGAACACGCAGTGCGTAGCCGTCCAGCAGGCCCTTGAGCTGCGGCAGAACCAGAGCAACTGCCTTTGCAGCGCCGGTGGAGGTCGGAACAATGTTCAGAGCAGCAGCGCGAGCGCGACGCAGGTCCTTGTGCGGAGCGTCGTGCAGGCGCTGGTCACCGGTGTATGCGTGGATGGTGGTCATGAGACCGCGCTCGATGCCGAACTTGTCGTCCAGAACCTTAGCCATCGGAGCCAGGCAGTTGGTGGTGCAAGAAGCGTTCGAAATGATGTTGTGCTTCTCCGGGTCGTAGTCAGTGTGGTTGACGCCGACAACGAAGGTTGCGTCTTCGTTCTTAGCCGGAGCGGAGATGATGACCTTCTTGGCGCCAGCCTCGATGTGAGCCTTGGCAGCGTTGGCATCGGTGAAGAAACCGGTGGACTCAATGACGATGTCGACCTTGTGCTCGCCCCACGGCAGGTCCTTCGGGTCGCGCTCAGCGTATGCGGCGATGCGCTTGCCGTTGACGGTGAGGGACTCATCGTCGTAGGTGACCTCTGCGTCAAGCTTGCCCATGATGGAGTCGTACTTGAGCAGGTGAGCCAGGGTCTTGTTATCAGTGAGGTCGTTTACAGCAACGACTTCCAAGTCAGCGCCCGCAGCGAGCAGGGAGCGAAAGAAGTTGCGGCCAATGCGACCAAAACCGTTAATACCTACACGAACCGTCACAATAATCTCCTTAATGGATTGGCGAATCGATGCCACTTGTCAGGGCGCTGATTGCGCTCCAACAGGTTCACTACAGAAGTGTACGTTGGGTTTTTCATTCGCGCAGCGATGCTTTGGCGCAAAAATCCCAAATAAACGGAGATTCATCCAAATTTCCGCACCTGACTAGGCATAACAGGTGCTTTACTCGTCAACTTCTTTGTCAAAAAGTTCGTCTGTAACGACTGCAGTTGTGGGGGGAATTCCGAGTTCGTTTGCTCTTTTGTCCGCCATGGAGAGCAAACGCCGGATGCGTCCTGCGACTGCGTCTTTGGTCATTGGCGGATTGGCTAGCTGTCCAAGTTCTTCTAATGATGCCTGCTTGTGCTCGATGCGCAGCTGTCCTGCAGACACCAAGTGATCTGGTACATCGTCGCCGAGAATCTCTAGAGCGCGTTCTACTCGTGCTGCCGCAATAACGGCCGCACGAGCTGAGCGCCGCAGGTTGGCATCGTCGAAGTTTGCCAAGCGGGTGGCCGTAGCTCGCACTTCACGACGCATTCGCTGTTCTTCCCATTGCAGGCGAGTAGTCTGGGCTCCCATTCGCGTGAGGAGCGCACCAATCGCATCGCCCTCCCGGATGATAACTCGATCGCCACTGCGGGACTTATTTTCCTTGCTCTTAGCCGTAATTCCGAGCCTACGAGCACATCCCACCAATGCGAGTGCCGCTTCAGCTGAAGGAGCAGTGACTTCCAAAGCTGAGGAACGCCCAGGCTCAGTCAGTGAACCATGTGCCAAAAATGCACCCCGCCATGCAGCTTCCTGATCAATCTTCTGCCCCATGATCAGCTTGCGTGGTAGCCCACGTACGGGATGTCCTGCAGAGTCAATCAGGCCAGTTTGCCTAACGACAAGTTCCGCGCCATCGGTTACCCGCACGATGTACTTCGAGGTCTTTCGCAACCCACCGGGAGACAAGACATTGAGGCTGGCTTTGACATCGTAGAGTTCGGCCAGCATGGAGCGCAGGCGGCGTGCGACAGCGCCGGAATCCAACTCAGCCTCCAGCACAATCGAACCTGCCACCAGGTGGAGTCCTCCCGCGAAGCGGAACAGGGTCGCAATCTCCGCTGCCTGAGCGCTTTCCTGCGAAACTGACACGCGGGCTAGTTCGTCTTTGACCTTCGCCGTCAATGCCACGATGCTGTCGATCCTCATTTCATGTGTACGAGCTGGGTTTGGGCCTGGCTAATTTAAGTTTAATTAACCCCATTTGAGCTCTAGCAATAAACCTCAAGGATAGTATCCTGAACCAATCGAGTGGCAATTAGCTGATCGCCTGCTGCATCCCCGCAGGAGAATGCAGAAATACCCTCGATTGGCCGGACGCTTTAGAGGAACTGACGAAGTGCAGTAGCTAGCTTCTCCGGCGAATGCCGACCCGTCAGAGCTCCGTAGTCGTCCACTTCTTGCACATCGGCGAAGACCACTTTCGCATCTAGGCTGTCCGCCGCTCGCTGCAGGTATTCCCGTTCGGTATCCGCGAGCGGCGTGTTGTCGTCGACAAGCACGTAATTGAGCTTCAAGTTAGGTGCATGCTGCGTGAGCATATGGATGTGCCGTTCGGAAGAAAAACCGGCGGTCTCCCCCGGCTCGGCGACCAGATTAAGCACTACGACGGTTGTGGCATTGGTTTCTTGCAGAGCGTCCCGCAACCCGGGCACCTGAAGATGTGGCAGAACCGAAGTGAACCACGAACCCGGACCCAGCGTCACCAAATCAGCATTGAGGATAGCTTCAATGGCCTCCTCGGATGCCGGCGGCGCCTCAGGAATCAGCCGGATTCGACGCACCTGGCCAGGCGTGGTGGCCACTGCGACCTGGCCACGGACTTGGCGCACGACGCGAGCATCCTGCTCCAGGCCAACGACTTCGGCCTCAATCTCTAACGGGATTGGCGACATGGGCACGACGCGACCTTGGATTTGCAACAACCGGCCAATTTCGTCAAGCGCGTCGACTTCATTTCCCATCACACTGGTGAGGCCAGCAATGATCAGATTCCCAATCGCATGCCCTGCGAGTGCGCCAGTTCCGCCAAAGCGGTGCTGCAGTGTCTTTTCCCACAGATCTCCTTTTTCCGTATCTGCGGAAAGCGCGGCGAGCGCCATGCGAAGGTCTCCAGGGGGAATCTGCCCCAGCTCACGACGAAGGCGACCGGAGGATCCTCCATCGTCGGCAACTGTGACCACCGCTGTGACATGGTCCGCAACTTGACGGTCAGCTCTCAGCGTGGCAAATAGACCATGACCGCCGCCCAGACTGGTAATTGATGTCAATTTCTACACCTCCACGGAAACCGCTAATTGCGGTCAATATCGCGGTGGACGACGTTGACGTTGATCCCGGAAACTCCCTCGAGCTTCTTAGCCAGCGCCTCCGACATGGCCACACTTCGGTGGTGGCCTCCGGTGCATCCCACAGCGATAGTCATAAAACCCTTGCCCTCACGCCGGTAACCGGGCAAAACCAATTCAATCAAGTTTGTGACGTTGTCCAAGAACCCCTGAGACTCCGGTTGGGACAGTACGTAGTCGGCCACTGCTTTGTTGGTACCACGGCCCGCACGCAGCTCAGGTACCCAATAGGGGTTGGGGAGAAAACGGACGTCGAAAAGCATGTCGGCATCGCGCGGTGCACCGTGCTTAAACCCGAAGGACTCGATGGTAATCTGTTGAATCTTGCTAGCGGTATCCGACAGCTGATGCTCTAACTCACGGCGCAAATCGTGCACGCTCATGTCAGAGGTATCCACTACCAAATCCGACATGCCCTTTATGGGCAGCAGCATCTGACGTTCAGCTGCAATACCCTGTGAAAGCGTGCCATTTTCCTGCAGCGGATGTGTGCGGCGGACTGAGTCGTAGCGGGCGATGAGGGTGTCGTCGTTAGCATCGAAGAAGATGACATAGGGCTGGCGCCCCTCATTGCGGAGTCCGTCGAGCACCTCCCCCAAACTGCCCGCGAATGCGCGCGAGCGAACGTCGGTGACGATAGCGAGGCGCTCTACTGGAGAGTCCGCCTCAAACGACAACTCGACCATGCGCATAATCAACTCCGGGGGCAGGTTGTCTGCGACATACCAGCCCATCTCCTCCAAGACGCTGGCGGCCGTATTGCGTCCGGAACCGGACATGCCGGTAATCAGCACAAGTGACTTTTCAGCCTGAGGGGAATAACCCGAAGTAATCATGCCAATACTCTAATACAATTTCGGCCAACCGCTCTCGGTTTTACTAGCGGAAGTAAACCCGCTAGCACTGTTTCAAGTGCGGTTTTAGCCACTTGTTTACCTACTTCTACGCCTATTCTCCGGTACCGACATCCGAGTTTGGTTCTGAGGATTTTTCGTCTGGGTGGAGGTAATCGTAGACAGTTTTCGCGAGCGTCGGCCCGAAACCAGCTACCTCTTCTATCTGCCCGACGCTGGCCTTTTTCAGCGCCGCAACGGAGCCAAAGTGTTTGACCAACTCACTGCGGCGTGCTGGCCCCAGCCCTTTAATGCCATCGAGTACCGAAGAGCGCATGCGCTTAGAGCGCTGCTGACGGTGATAAGTAATGGCAAAGCGGTGCGCCTCATCACGAATTCGCTGGATAAGGTACATCGCTTCCGAATTGCGCGGCAGAATGAGTGGCTCATCATCGTCGGGAATCCACAGCTCTTCTAAGCGCTTGGCAATACCCACGAGCGTCACATCGGTGACCTCGAGTTCATCGAGGACTGCCTGAGCGGCTGCGACCTGCGGTGCACCACCGTCGACAATGAACAACTGTGGCGGGTAGGCAAATTTGCGGCTACTCCTCGACTGCTCATCGACGGCATCAGTCGTCTCTTCGACGAACATTTCGCTGGCATCATCGGGCATGGCGAGCTTGTCCTCGTTATGGCGCAGAAAACGACGGCGCACCACCTCAGCAATGGAGCCGACGTCGTCGGAGCGACCGTCACCCGCTGCATCCTTGATACGGTAGCGGCGATAGTCGGACTTCTTCGGCAATCCGTCCTCGAAGACCACCAACGAGGCCACCACATCGGTGCCTTGAATATGCGAGATGTCAGTGCATTCGATACGCAGCGGCGCTTCATCCATAAACAGCGCGTCCTGAAGTTCGGAGAGAGCCTGCGATCGAGTAGTTAGATCTCCACTTCGCTTTAGTTTGTGCTGGCGTAGCGCTTCAGCTGCATTTTTCTGCACGGTCTCCATGAGTGTCCGCTTGTCACCGCGCTGCGGGACCCGAATGTCCACATTGGTGCCACGAATATCGGCCAAAAATGCAGCAACCTCGTCAAGATCGTCGGGCGTGGCCTGGACGAGAATTTCGCGTGGCACAACTTGGGCAGCAGTGGTCGATTCATCGCCGTCGACATCCGCGTGCTTGGCGGCATCGCCATAGAACTGTGTCAGGAACTGCGTTAGCAGCCCACCCAAGCTGGGGTCTGTCTCTCCCTCTCGAAACTCTGTAGTCGCGTATTCGCCGGACTTCTCCACTACCCAGCCGCGCTGACCGTAAATACGTCCTGCTCGAACGTGGAAAATCTGCACGGCCGCTTCTAGTTCGTCGGTTGCTAGCGCAATAAAATCGGCATCGGCGGCGTCGGAAAGCACGACTGACTGCCGCTCCATGACCTTGTCGATGGCAGCGAGGTTGTCGCGCAGGCTCGCGGCGCGCTCAAAGTCTAACTCGGCGGCAGCTTCCTCCATTTCCTTCTTCAAGCGCCTGGTGACCGGACCCGTATTCCCGGACATGAAGCTGGTAAAACCACGGACAATTTCGCGGTGTTCTTCGGCACTGACACGGCCGACACAAGGCGCCGAGCATTTGTCGATATAGCCGAGCAAACAGGGCCGTCCCAGGGCCTGCTGCCGGTTGAAGACTCCCTTGGAACAAGTGCGGACCGGGAAAACTCGTGTAAGCAAGTCGAGGGTTTCTCGGATGGCCCACGCGTGTGAATAGGGGCCGAAATAACGCACGCCATTCCGGCGCGGTCCTCGGTAGAGAAACAGCCGCGGGTACAGCTCGCCGACGCTGACGGCCAACATCGGATACGACTTATCGTCGCGGTACATCACGTTGAACCGCGGATTAAAGCGCTTGATCCAGGTGTACTCCAACTGCAGCGCTTCGACCTCATTGTGGACAACAGTCCACGTCACCTTCGAAGCGGACTGCACCATCTGGCGGGTGCGGGGATGCAGCCGAGTTAAGTCCTGGAAGTAGTTAGACAGACGCGCACGGAGATTCTTCGCCTTGCCGACGTAGAGAACGCGTCCGGTTGAATCGAGAAAACGGTACACCCCCGGCTCCGTGGGAATGGTGCCGGGGGCGGGACGGTACTGAGAAGGGTCAGTCACTTACGGTGTCCTTAAAACATGTCCTTGGGTTAATCCTCCGGCATGAACTTGTCTTCAAGTTCACGGAACCGGCGGATGTCTTCCACGACGCGGCTGCCGTCGGCTGACTGGAGCGCGAGCATCGGCACAAACTCAAAGTCTGGCAGCTCCAAGCGAGCCCAGCGGGACTTCTTTGGAAAACTCAGGCCGTAGACATCGACCCACGGGTAGAACTTCGCATTGAGCAGATTGCGGACTTCCACGCCCGTGGCATTTACGCGAACGCGAGCCCGAGTCAGCAGCAGGATTACCCCGGCGATGATCAAACCAATCATTGGGAAAGCCAGCTGGTCAATAGTCGTCACCGAAGCGCCGGTGTTACCAAAGTCCACCACGATGCCCATGAAGATATGGATAGCGAAGACTACAACTGCAGCGATAATCGCCCACAGACGCAGCTTTTGCGAGGTGATTTCCAATAGCCATTTGTCTTCACTACCGGTGTCGACGGCAGTCGAATTGCTGTGGCGTTCGGAGTTACCCATTCTTACTCAGCTCCACCTTCACGAAGAGACTTCAACACGGCGACGGTATGCAGCGCTGCGGCCATGGCCTCGCGACCTTTATTCTCCACAGCTCCCTCACCGCCGGCACGATCAATTGCCTGCTGCTCAGTGTTGCAGGTCAATACACCATTGCCAACAGGTGTCTCACAGTCCAGTGCAATCCGCGTCAGCCCCTCAGTCACCGAGTCGCAGACATAGTCGAAGTGCGGCGTACCACCGCGGATAACGCATCCCAGCGCCACCACGGCGTCGTGAGTTCGCGCGAGCTGCTGTACCACAACCGGAATCTCCAGAGCACCGACGACAGTCACATCCGTGACTACAGCGCCGGCCTCCTCAGCCTGTGCCAGCGCTTCACGACGAAGCTGCCCAGTAATCTCCTCGTTCCAGTGAGAGGTGACCAGACCGACGGTCACACCAGTGGAATCGGGAACGGTAATTTCAGGAAGACCTGCGCCACTCATCTACTGTGCTCCTTCTGTCGAAATGCCGTGGGTCTCCATGTACTCATCCAACCAAGGAAGTTCATGGCCCATGCGTTCGCGCTTTGTCAACAAGTATTTCAAGTTATCCTCGTTGACCTCAACTGGCACCGGTACCCGGCGGCTCATCTCCAGTCCATAACCACCTAGGCCGGCGCGCTTGGTCGGATTGTTCGTCAGCAGCGCCATAGAGGTGACCCCAAGATCCTGCAGAATCTGTGCACCAGTGCCGTACTCGCGGGCGTCCGACGGCAAACCGAGTGCGAGATTGGCATCAACGGTGTCAGCGCCTTCATCTTGCAGGTGGTAGGCCTGCAGCTTCGGCATCAGACCAATGCCTCGGCCTTCGTGACCGCGCATGTAGAGAATGACGCCGCGCCCTGCCTCGTGGACCATGCGCATGGAGTTGTGCAGCTGTTGACCGCAGTCACAGCGGCGAGATCCCAATGCGTCGCCGGTGAGGCATTCGGAGTGCACACGCACGAGGACATCCTGGCCATTGTTGGAAGACACATCCCCCACAACGAGAGCGACATGCTCGACACCGTCGATAAGGCTGCGGTAACCAATGGCACGGAACTCGCCGTAGTCGGTCGGCAGCTTGGTTTCGACAACGCGCTCAATCAAGTGTTCGTTGTGGCGACGGTATTCGATGAGCTGCTCGATGGAAATCAGCGCTAAATCGTGGTCGTCGCAGAAGCGACGTAGTTCCTCCGCGCGCGCCATGCTGGTCGGGTCTTCCTCGGAGACAACCTCACACAGCACACCGGCAGGACGAAGCCCTGCCAGGCGGGCGAGATCGACCGCAGCCTCGGTGTGGCCGGCACGGATGAGGACGCCACCATCGCGAGCTCGCAACGGAACCACGTGTCCCGGTCGGGTGAAATCGTGCGGGCTGGACGTGGGGTCAGCCAGAGTACGAATGGTGTTCGCACGATCTGTGGCGGAAATACCGGTCGTACCGGTGTTGGCATCCACGGTCACTGTGTATGCGGTACCGCGGGCATCCTCATTCTCCGACACCATCGGTGGCAGATTCAGACGCTCGCAGTCCTCGGCGGTCAGCGGTGCACAGATGTAACCAGAGGAATAGCGAACCATAAAGGCAACAAGTTCAGGCGTTACCTTCTCTGCGGCGAAGATGATGTCGCCCTCGTTCTCACGGTCTTCATCGTCGACGACGACCACGGCCTTACCGGCTGCGATGTCCGCAATGGCCCGTTCAACAGAATCGAACTTAATCACAGTCTTGTAGCTTATCTTTCCAACATTTTCTCGACGTACTTGGCTAGCACATCGACTTCCAAATTGACCTTGGTGCCTACTGCGGTTGAACCAATAACGGAGTCCGTCAGCGTCGTCGGTATCAGGCTGACCTCAAAGAACCCCTCGCCTACTGCAGAGACAGTCAACGAGGTGCCATCCACGGCAATTGAGCCCTTTTCCACGACATACTTGGAGAGCTGCTTCGGCAGAGAAATCCGCACTACTTCCCAGCGTTCCCCTGGCGTGCGCGAAATAACCTCGCCGGTGCCATCGATATGTCCCTGCACGATATGGCCGCCGAGGCGTTGCCCTACTGCGGTTGCACGTTCGAGGTTGACCTTGGAACCGACCTCAACCTGGCCGAGACTCGACCTATCCAGAGTCTCTTGCATGAGATCAGCGGTAAAGAAGTCATTGTCAAACTCCACGACGGTCAAACAAACGCCATTGACAGCAATGGAGTCACCGTGGTGCACGTCGTCAAGCACGGTGGTCGCGCGAATGGTCAGCGTAATGGAATCGGCTTCGCGGTGGATTTCGCGAATTTCGCCGAGTTCCTCAACAATTCCCGTAAACATAGTGGTCAGGAAAATCCTTTAACATTTGTTATAAATTGAAAGATTTTTACAAAATTAACTCTAGCCGGTCTACCCGCGATCTTTGCCACTGCGGAGTGCCGTGATCAAAATGTCATCCCCCAGAGTCTCTACCGCGGCGGTACGGAAACGGGAGATGTCAGTGATGGTGGTCTCGTGGTTGGCCGATGTCACTGGCAGACCAGCGCCGAGAAAGGCCGGGGCAATATAGGACTCAATCGCGTCGACAGCATCGGCTTCTAAGAAAGCGCTGGCGAGCCGTGGACCGCCTTCTACCAGCACGTCAATAAGCCCCATATCCGCCATTGTCTCCAGCGCCACTTCCACATCGTGAGTGCGAATGTGGCGGAAGTTATCACCACGGATATTCGCATCGGCGGCGACCTCCGAAGTGCCAATCGCGATGCGCAGAGGTTGCGTTGACAGCTCCTCGCCGTCTGGTGTGCGCGCGGTCAATCGCGGATTGTCGGCGAGCACTGTTCCCGTTCCGACGACAATCGCTTGCCGACGTGCACGATCGATATGTACCCGTGCCCGCGCCTGCTCCCCTGTGATCCACTGCGAGGTGCGGTCGGTAGCGGCAGCGAAACCATCCAGCGTGCCCGCAGTCTTCAGCGTGATGTGTGGGCGCCGAGTGCGCTGCCAATGTAACCATGGCCGTAAGTAGCCAGCGGCTACTCGGTTACGCTGGAATTCTTCAACGACCTCGATGTCTTTATAACGCAACCACTCGCTGCCGCCAGCGGCCACGGGATTCGGATCGGCGACTGCAAATATGACGCGGGAAACACCGGCTGCCGCAAGTGCCTCGGTGCACGGTGGTGTACGGCCGATATGATTGCACGGCTCGAGTGTGACCACTGCAGTGCCGCCCTGAGCTCGTGGCCCCGCCATCTCCAATGCCTGTGGCTCTGCGTGTCGCCCGCCTACAGGCTCAGTTCCGGCCACACCTACCGCGATCCCTGCGGTATCGAGGATGACGCAACCAATCGGTGGATTGGGATAAGTGGTGCCTCGAACTCGCTGGCCGGCTTCTATGGCCAATGCCATCGCTTGTTCGTCAGTCAGCGGCTGAGCGGAGACGAGATCCGGAAACTGTGCCACCGTTTCTCACCGCCGTCTACTTAGTTGCAGCAGCGGTTGCCAATGCGCGCAGCTCATCGACAGCCGCCGCACGATCATCAGCGCCGAAAACGGCCGACCCTGCAACGAAGGCATCGCAACCAGCGGCGGCAGCGGATTCGATGGTCTTGGCGGAGATACCACCGTCAATCTCGATCAGAGTATCCAGACCTTCGGCATCAATGCGTTCACGTAGCTTCTCGACCTTGGCCAGCTGATCCGGCATAAAGGACTGGCCCCCGAAACCGGGCTCGACACTCATGACCAGCGCCTCGTCGAATTCGGCGAGGTGATCCAGCCACGGCTCAATTGGGGTACCCGGGCGCAGTGAGAACCCGGCCTTCACGCCCTGGGAACGAATGTGGCGTGCCAGTGCGATGGCATCGTCGGCGGCTTCCACATGGAAGATAACGGAGCTCGCCCCCGCCTTAATGTAGGTGTCGACCCACTTCTCCGGGTTTTCAATCATGAGATGGACATCCAAGTACTTGTCCGTCACCGCAGCTACGGCCTCCAGCACCGGAGCGCCGAAGGACAGGTTGGGAACGAAGTGGCCATCCATGACGTCGATATGTAGCCAATCTGCATTGGCTACAGCCTCAACCTCGCGGTCGAGGCGAGCGAAGTCAGCAGCGAGAATGGACGGGGTAATAATTGGTGCGCTCATAACCTCTGAGCCTAGTCGTTCTTGCGCAAAACTGAGAAGAACATCGCATCGGTCCCGTGGCGGTGTGGCCACATCTGCACAGATGGATACGGTCCGACATCAGTCATCGGCGCTACCAACTCGTGTGCACTCAGCTCAGTCACCGGTAATTCCGTCACTGCCCTGTCGACAATGCCCCTGGTTTCCCGCAGATGCGGCGAACACGTGGAATAGACGATGATGCCACCCGGCCGTGCAAGACGCACAGCTTCGCTGAGCAGTTCAAACTGCAGCGTAGTCAACGAGTTCAGATCGGACGGCGACTTCCGCCAGCGCGCTTCCGGGCGACGGCGGAGCGAGCCCAAGCCAGAGCACGGCGCGTCTACCAAGATGCGGTCAAAGCCTGTCTCGAGCCCGGTATCACGACCATCCGCAACCGTTACAGTCACTGGTAGCCCGGTAGTAGCCTTCTTCACCAGTTCTGCGCGAGTCGCCGATACCTCAACAGCATCGAGCTTCGCGCCCTCAATAGCTGCAATGCCGCCGATGAAAGCTGACTTACCACCGGGGCCGGAACACAGATCTAACCAGCGGCCGCTGTCTTCACCGGCAACGGGTGCCATGGTGACGGCACGCGCAATGAGCTGAGAACCCTCGTCCTGCACCGCAGCCAAACCCTGTCGGACCGGCTCCAACTCTCCTGGGGCACCGGAGTCCAAGCGCACGCAGTACGGCGACCACTGTCCCTCTTCACCGCCAGTGATCAGTGCCAATTCTTCAGCAGTAATCTCGCCCGGACGAGCGACCAAGTGCACCAGCGGGCGGGCATCGTCGGCAGCGAGTGCCTGCTGCAGCTCACCGGCTTGTGCACCGAGTGCGCGGGCAAACTCCATAGCAATCCAGCGCGGGTGGGCATGCTTCATTGCCACGTAGCCAATCGGATCGGTCGCGGGATCCGGCGCAATCTCAGCCACCCATTCGCTTTCGGTCTTCGAGGAGACCTTCCTCAAAATGGCATTGACAAAGCCGCGCGCGCCAGGTCCCGCCACCTTCGCCACTGCCCGCACCGAGGTATCGACCGCTGCGTAGGCGTCGACGCGCGTACGCAGCAGCTGGTACGTGCCCAGGCGTAGCACGTCCATCACCGGTCCAGCAATATCGCTTAACGGGCGTGACGACGATGCCTCAATCACGGCGTCCAACAGGCCTTCCGCCCGCAGTGTGCCGTACGTCAGCTCCGTTGCAAAAGCAGCATCCCGCCCCTTGAGCTTGTGTGTCTTCAGCAACTTGGGCAGCAGCAGGTTTGCGTAAGCATCCTTCTCGCGAACGTCAGCTAGTACCTTCAGCGCGACCTTGCGTGGCTGGTCAATGCCACCGCGATTATCCCCTCCTCGGGTGTCACGGTTACGGTTGCGGTCATCGCGGTTCTGTCCGCCGCGGTTGCTGCGCTGCCGTCCGCCACCGGTGTGGCGGGGTTTGTCGTTGCCCATTTACTCGCAGACCTTTCCGCCGGGTTGGCTACCTCGCGCCCAGTCGGACGCATCCATCATCTTCTTACCCTGTGGCTGCACCTTCACCAGCTGCACATAGCCATCGGCACAACGCACGGATACCCGGTGTTTCTCCACTACCAACTCACCTGGTGTGGCGGCTGCCACCTCTGGAGCAGCTGCCTTTCGCACCTCGTCGACCGCAGCGCTGTCCTCGTCGGAAAGCGGGGTGAGCTCTCCGACCTTCAAACGTGAGCCGTCGAGGGTCGTCCACGCACCTGGAGCAGGCGTGAACGCGCGAGCGCGGCGGTCGAGAAGATGTCGCGGCTGAGTCCAAACGATTCGGGCATCCTCCGGCCCGAACTTAGCGGCGTAGCTGACGTCCTGTTCCGGCTGAGCAGTCGGACGCAACGCACCTGCTTCGATGCCGTCCATGGTGGCGGTTAGAAGATCCGCGCCGGAGAATGCGAGGCGGGTCAAAAGGTCGTCGGCATTATCGGTCGAGCGAATCGCTTCGGTGACGGTACCGAAAACTGGTCCGGTATCCAGGCCCTTTTCAATCCGGAAGGTACTGGCACCCGTGACTTCGTCGCCAGCGGCGATAGCTGCCTGCACCGGCGCGGCACCTCGCCAAGCAGGAAGCAGTGAGAAATGCAGATTTACCCAGCCGTGCGTCGGTACATCGAGCAACTCCTCCGGCACGAGATTGCCGTAGGCGACCACCGGGATGCAGTCGGCGTTTAGTTCGCGGATCTGCTGTTGGATTTCCGCATCGCGCAGGGTAGTCGGGGTGAGAACGGGAATGTCGTGTTCCAAGGCCAGAGCCTTCACCGGCGAGGGCGAAAGCGACTTACCGCGGCCACGGCGGGCATCGGGGCGAGTGAGAACAGCAACGATCTCATGGTGGGAGTCTTCGAGTAACTTCTTCAGTGCAACGACAGCGGGTTCCGGGGTTCCGGCAAAAATCAGGCGCACAGTAAGTGGATTCCTTCCTGGTGGACCTAGTTGTTCTAGTTAATCTAGTGATGAAACTCGGGGCGCCACGCCCGGGGGGGGCTAGGCGCAGGTGAGTTAACCGCGGTTGAGGAACCATTCCTGCTCACGCAGAGAGCGCATCGCGGTCTTGCGCTCGTCGCCCTCGAGACGCTTCAAAAACAGCACACCGTCCAGGTGGTCGCTTTCATGCTGCACGCAGCGAGCCAGCAGATCGTCAGCTTCGAAGCTCACCGGTGTGCCGTGGCGATCCTGGCCAGTAACGCGCACACGTGCGTGCCGAGTCACGGGTCCATTAATCCCCGGGATAGACAGGCATCCTTCGATTTCGTGGACAGTCTCATCGCCGATGGCTTCCCATTCCGGATTGACGATGTGCCCGCGGGTGCCATTGCAGTCGTAGACGAAGACGCGCTGCAGCACGCCAACCTGGTTTGCTGCGAGCCCGACACCCTGTTGCTCGTCCATGGTGTCGAACATGTCATCAATCAGGTGCGACAGCGTCGCGTCGAAATCAGTGACGGTTCCCGCCTTGGACAGCAACACCGGATCGCCGAAAAGACGTACCTCACGAACTGCCATGAACTTAGAGCCTCCAAGAAAACTGGTGTGAATCAAGCAATAACGCGCTCATTTTAGCAGCTAGCCGAAATTAATCGGATCGACGACAACGCGCACCGGCGTCGGGTCCTTCCTAGTCGCGCGAACGACCTGTGCTGCCTTCAACGCCGCTCCCACTACCCGTGCTTGACGACGGTCACAGCGAATCAACATCCGCTGAATAGGTGTACCCGGCTCCACGCCCGCTGGTGGCCTGGCGTTGCGGGGAAGGTCTACCGGCCCCAGAATTTCCGCACCCGATGGGACTTCCAGGGACTCCATGAAGTTACGCAGGCCCTCTTCAGTCCCATCCACCGCTGCCACGTGAAAGGCCGGAGGCAGAGCGGCAGCTGTGCGGTCGGCCAATTCCCTGTTCGCAGCGCCTACCGCGTCCCATGCCAGAAGATCGGCCACAGTCGGGACTGCAGCATCCGCATCGATAACCACCGCCCCGCCTTGCTCCCGCGGACGGGCAAGCGTGACAGCCCGAGACCAATGCGCATAGGCCTCTTCATGAGCGCGCAAGTCCTGCCGGCCAAGCATCGCCCAAGTGTCCAGCAGCATCACTGCACCGTAGCCCTCCGGCGAATAAGGCTCGGCTCCCGGCGTGGCCACCACGACCCTCGGGCCTTCGGGAATGTCGTCAACAATGCGTTCTCCAGAGGAAGCGATGACCGGGAATGGACTGAAAATACGGCCAAACTCCTCTGCCGTACGTTCACTGCCGACCACGACCGGCCGAATCTTGGTGGAACCGCAGCTATGGCAACGGTGGTGAATGTCAATACGACCACACCACCGACACGTCGGTGGTGCCGGGTCGTCCGGGTTATCGGACGGTGGAATTCCCAGTGGACCATTACACCAGCGACAGCGCGCAGGCGCGCCACAGGAGCGGCACGACAGTGTCGGCACATATCCCTTGCGAGGTACCTGGACCAGGATCGGAAGCTCTTCGCGCAGGGCGGCCTTTGCCCGTCGAAAAGCGATGGCAGGAAGGCGTCCCCTACTGACGTCATCCGGGTCTTCGGAAGTGTCCGTCGAGGCAATCATCTCCGGCATGGACTCAGCCAGGGTGTCAGTTCCCGCGACCAGATTGTGCGCCCAACCTGAGGAGACGAGCAGCTGCACCTCGGCTGTACGGCTATACGACGCAAAGATGAGAGCGCATCCTTCCTGCGCACTACGCGTCACCAACACCTCGCGAGAGTGCACGTAGGGTGCGCGGGGATCCACGAGGTTGTCATCGCCATCATCGACAATCACTGCTAAACGCAGATTCTTCACTGGCGCGTATGCTGCCGAACGCGTGCCGACGACTATGCGCCCCTGGCCGTGCAGGATATCCAGGTAGCGGCGATAGCGGGACTCGGGACCGAGGCCAGCCCCGAGAAGAGTGAGCTGACGGGCAGAAATAAGCTCCCGAAAAGCGCTCTCAAAGCGCGCCTGTGTGCGTGCGTCCGGCACAATGATGAGAACACCGCCACCATCGCGCGCGACCGAAACGCTGAGTGCGGCGAGCATGGTTGCCACCTGTTCGCCTGGAACTGGCTGCCACGCTGCGCGTGCCGGGGCACCCTTGCGGACGGAATCGACAAAGGATTCGCCGAAGACATAGTTGCCCCAAGCGGAAAGGTCCGGATCTTCGGTGGCAAGCTTTCCCAACTCCTCCCACGTCGGGGGCATGTTCTCCTTGCGAGCACGTTCGGCCCGTGCATGACGGGTTGGGATGGCGGAGCGAATGATGTTTGAGCGCGTTGCGCCGTAATACTCCGCCAGAGAATCCACCAACCGTCGAAGCTGAGGCGGATAGACAACCTCAGAGCTGATGACATCCTTGAGATAGGACAGTTTGCCGTCGTGAGTGGGCGTGGTACAGCGCTCCAGCACCAGCGCATTGACCAACTGGCCGTGGAAGCGAATCCGCACGCGGCAACCGACGACCGCTTCCTCCGCTAGCGCGCGCGGAACCAGGTAGTCGAAGGGGCGATCTAACTGCGGCAGCCCCAAAAGCGGAAGCACCCGCGCGACTGGCAGCTTCTCAGCTGCGGCGGCGGGTGCGAAGGGGGCGTCGGTCATAGAGTCTTACTCTACTGCCCTACCCCAGGGTAATGCTGGCGGGTGGTGTTTATCCCAGGCCAGCGGCTGCGCGGAGCTCTTCAACGCGGTTGAGCTGCTCCCACGGCAGGTCCAAGTCAGTTCGGCCGAAGTGACCGTAGGTGGAGGTCTGTGCATAAATCGGGCGCAGCAGGTCCAGGTCACGAATAATAGCGGCCGGACGAAGGTCGAAGACCTTGTTGATAGCCTCGCGGATGGCGTCGTCTGAAACGTGACCAGTGCCGAAAGAGTCGACGTAGAGGCCCACTGGGCGAGCGCGACCGATAGCGTAGGCGACCTGAATCTCGAGGCGGTCAGCCAGACCCGCGGCCACGGCATTCTTCGCAACCCAACGGGTGGCATAAGCGCCGGAGCGGTCCACCTTTGACGGGTCCTTGCCCGAGAACGCGCCGCCACCGTGACGAGCCATACCGCCGTAAGTGTCGACGATAATCTTGCGACCGGTCAGGCCGGCATCGCCCATCGGGCCACCGATAATAAACTGGCCAGAAGGGTTAACCAGCAGCTTCAATTCATCGGTAACAAAACGCTCGCGCAGGTTAGCGTCGTCGAGCACCCAATCGACGACGTGAGTCTTAATCTGCTCGGTGATCCACTCCTGGGTGACGTCCGGGTCGTGCTGCGTGGACACCACAACGGTGTCCAAGTACGCCGGGCTATTGTCTTCGTCGTAAGCGAAGGTGACCTGAGTCTTACCATCCGGTCGAAGCGATGGGACGATCCCTTCCTTGCGTACCTGCGTCAAGCGGCGAGCCAGGCGGTGCGCCAGTGCAATCGGTAGCGGCATATACTCCGGCGTTTCGTTGGTAGCGTAGCCGAACATCAGCCCCTGGTCGCCAGCGCCCTTGAGATCTTCTGCTTCGACTTCTCCACCAGAGCTGCGTGCTTCCAGAGAAGTGTGCACACCGTCGTGGATGTCTGAGGACTGCTCACCGATCGAAATGGAGACACCACAGGTTTTGCCGTCAAAGCCCTTTTCAGAAGAATCGAAACCGATCTCCTTCAATCGACTCCGGACAATACCGGGGATGTCGACGTAGCTTTTCGTGCGAACCTCGCCAACAACATGGACTAAACCGGTAGTCACCACAGTCTCGACGGCGACCATCGATGCAGAATCCTGCGCGAGCATAGCGTCAAGGATGGAGTCCGAAATCGAGTCGCAAATCTTATCTGGGTGCCCCTCGGTAACAGATTCACTGGAAAACAGTCGAAGATTAGAGGCCACGAGCAGTACAACTTTCTTCTAGATTATTTCCCCACCCCTGCGGTGTCGCTGCGGCGTGGGTTTTTCGTTTGATTCGATAATTATAGACCAAGCGGTTCAGTCGCCGTAGTAGGCACCGGCTACTCCGCTGGCTGAGGTTCCTGTCGCAGCTCGGAAACTGCATCCAAAATCGAACCGGCCACCGAGAATTTTGAGCCCCGCGGCACGTCCCACTGCTCGCCATCGAGAGACAGCAACCATCCGACATTGTCAGTCGCACCGAAAGTTTGCCCACCCGAGACGTCGTTACACATGAGCAAATCGCAGCCCTTGCGAACAATCTTCTGCTTCGCAAGCTCGAGCGGCGTCGTCGTCTCGTCACCGGTCTCAGCCGCAAAGCCCACCATCGTCGTGGTCGCCGGAATCTCGCCCGCTTTACGACGCTCCACAGTGGTAGCCAAAATATCTGGGTTTTCTACGAGCTGAATGCTGCTCAACGCGTCGTCTGCGACGCCCTTCTTCATCTTGGCCCCAGCGGTCGATGCCGGACGGAAGTCGGCGACGGCGGCGGCAAAAATGCAGACATCGGCCAGCTTGGAGTGTTCGTGCGCGGCCTCGGCCATCTCCAAAGTGGAATCAACCCTTACAACATTCGCGCCCAGCGGTGTCGGCAACTGATCCGTATGTCCTGCCACCACGGTGACCTGAGCGCCACGCTGTGCTGCCATCTCGGCTAGCGCGAAGCCCTGACGACCTGAGGAGTGGTTGCCGATAAAACGTACCGGGTCGATAGCCTCACGGGTGCCACCGGCAGTAATCATGAAGCGTACGCCCTCGAAGTCGCGGCGGAAGTGGCGTGGATTCTCGATCGCTGCCAATGCTAGTGAAACAATCTGCTCTGGCTCCGGCAGGCGACCTGGACCGGTGTCCTTACCAGTCAAACGGCCATGGGCCGGATCGAGGACAATAGTGCCATGGCGACGAAGAGTCCCGACATTATCCCGCGTAGCTGGATGGTTCCACATTTCGGTGTGCATCGCAGGGGCCAACACCACTGGGCAAGTCGCCACAAGCAAGGTTGCGGTGAGCAGGTCGTCGGCACGCCCGTGCGCGGCGCGCGCCATAAAGTCGGCAGTCGCGGGAACCACGACGACGAGGTCGGCCTCCTGCCCCACGCGGACATGCTGAACCTCATCGACTGCGTCAAAAACTGTAGTCGACACCGGGTTCCCCGACAGCGCCTCGAAAGTAGCTGCACCTACAAAGTTCAATGCGGACTCAGTGGGAACGACACGAACATCGTGACCAAGTTCCTTGAAGCCTCGAACAACGTGTGCGGCCTTATATGCAGCGATGCCGCCGGCAACCCCGACGACAACCTTTAAACATTCGGATACGTCAGCATTACCGGCGGCATGCATACAGATATCTCCCCTTAAGGAAATGCTCTAGCCCTCAGTGTGGTCCAGCAGACCAGCGTTGATTTCACGAAGAGCGATGGACAGAGGCTTCTCAGCGACCCCCGGAGTAACCAGCGGGCCAACGTACTCCAGCATGCCTTCGTCAATCTGCTGGTAGTAGTCATTAATCTGGCGTGCACGCTTGGCAGCGAAGATAGCCAGAGCGTACTTCGAAGAAGCCTTACCAAGCAGCTCATCGATCGGCGGGTTGGTGATACCAATTGGCGGGTCGAACACTGCCTCGGTGGCGGTATTTTCCTGGGTCACGAGAAATCTTTCCTCAATAGAACGTGAGTTACTGGGGTGACAATAAAAATCGTCATAGCAATAGAAACACCATTGCTCGAAAGCGATTTCTACTATCTATGATGTGGAGTCGCCCTGTTACTTACCAGTAGTCAGCGCCCGAGCAATGGCCGCGACAGCATCATCGACGTTGTCGTTGACAACGACCTCATCGAATTCGTGCTGAGCATCCATTTCCACTCGTGCGGTTTCCAGGCGACGCTTGACTTGCGCCTCGGTTTCCGTGCCACGACCAGTGAGCCTGCTGACGAGAATCTCCCAGCTTGGCGGAGCCAAGAACAGCAGGTGAGCATTGGGCGCTACCTTACGGATGGAGCGGGCTCCCGCCAGATCCACCTCAACGAGTACTGGACGCCCCTCGGCGAGAGCTTTATCCACCGGGCCGCGCGGCGTACCAGAACGCTGCAGACCACCGTGGATTTCAGCCCACTCGAGCATCTCTCCTGCATCAATATGCTGTTGGAACTTCTCTGGGGTCACGAAGAAATAGTCGCGGCCATCGACCTCCCCCGGCCGTGCGGCGCGGGTGGTCATGGAAACGCTGAAGTACAGTCCGGGAACCTCGGCACGAAGCCGACTGACAACAGTGGATTTTCCTACACCGGCAGGGCCGGCGAGGACTACCAACTGACCGTTTTCATTCCCGGCCACTGCGACTAGTCCTCCACTGCGTAGCCGAAGCGCTCCAGCAGAGCGCGACGCTGACGGTCACCCAGGCCACGCAGACGGCGGGTCTGAGCAATCTCCAGGTCATTCATGATGTCCTGCGCCTTGACCTTGCCGACCTTCGGCAGAGCCTCGAGCAGAGCGGAGACCTTCATCTTGCCGATGATCTCGTTCTCGTCAGCCTGCTTGAGAACCTCTGGCAGGTCGATAGCGCCACGCTTCAGCTTGTCCTTGAGCTCTGCGCGTACCTTGCGGGCCTGAGCTGCCTTCTCGAGTGCTGCTGCACGCTGCTCCGGGGTCAACTGCGGAAGGGCCACGTGTTCCTCCGTAAAAATAGATTGGTTAGCTTCTTATTTACTAGCACGAGCCTCGCGTCCACCAAAGGCAGGCAACGACACCGTGCTTAACGATTGGAGACCGTACCGCACTCACCGGTTGTTGAGGCAAATGCTGACGGGGTGTCGATAAAAATGACACCGGGGCTTTATCCGCCCCACCTTTCGGTCGTGGTCAACCAACTCCGGCGATTGTAGCACCGTTTGCCCAGGAGAATGGAAATTGACCACGGTTTTTGTACGAAATCTCCTAGGAATTGTCACAGTAACTTGCCTATACCTACGCCACCGCCATCCGAGGGTCATTAGGAAAATCCCGGCAGCTAGGTACGGAAGAGCCCGCAGGGGCACCTGTTCTATGAGGTGTCCCCGCGGGCTTCTGACAATTCGGCGAACTGCTGCTAACTCTCGGAAAGGAACGGAGCTGCAGCTTCAATCGTTGCGCGCCGCAGCGCAGCAGGATCAGGTCCAGCGGAGAGAATCGCACGCGAAATATTCGGCAGTGCAAGCCCCTTGGATTCCCCTGCCAGACGATCTACATCTGCCGGGGTTCCACCCTGAGCTCCCACACCGGGCATGAGAATGGGACCGCGCAGGTCACTGAGCACCGGGGCGTCGTCAAGCGTTGCGCCAACAACAACGCCGATGCTGCCCGCCTTTGCACCACCGTCAATTTGGCGAGCATTAATAGCGGCTGCCTGGTTGACCATGGTCTGAGCCAGAGTCTCACCCGAAACCATCGCCTTCTGCACTGACGCACCTTCCGGATTGGACGTCGCGGCCAGCACAAACAAGCCCCGTCCGTTCTCCAACGCCAACGAAACCGCCGGATCAAGAGCACCGAACCCAAGGTACGGAGATACCGTCAGTGCGTCGGCGGCTAGCGGCGAGCTATCCGACAGCCAGGCTTCGGCGTATGCAGCCATAGTCGAACCGATATCGCCACGCTTGGCATCTGCAATCGACAGCGCACCTGCGTCCTTCAGGTCCGCCAACGTCCGCTCCAGGACGGCAAAGCCCTTGGAACCGTAGGCTTCGAAGAACGCCACCTGGGGCTTGACGACGGCAACGATGTCACCAAACGCTTCGACGCATGTGGTGGCAAAGCGCTCTAGACCTTCTGCCGATCGCGGTAACTGCCAGGCATCCAGCAACCTAGGGTGCGGGTCGATTCCCACACAGAGCCGGCCGCGCTCGGCGACAACCTCGCTGAGGCGATCGCCGAAACCCTTAATTGTCCGCACTGCGGATCCTTCAGCCTTCGCGGTCATGTTAGACCTGCTCCTGAGCAGCCAACTCTGCCGGGTGGAGCTCCTGCAGAGCCTTAACGCTCATCTCACCGTTGCGCAGTGCCAGGATGCCTTGCAGTGCGGCGACAGCACCCTGAGCGGTAGTCACACAAGTTACGCCCTGGCTCACCGCAGCGGCGCGAATCTCGTATCCGTCAGAACGTGCGCCAGCGGAACCGGATGGGGTGTTGATAATGATGTCAACCTCACCGTCGCGGATCATGTCGACAATGTCGCGCTCGTCAGACGGCGCTTCGGAATCAGTCGTACGCTTTGCGACGACCTCACACTCGACACCGTTGCGGCGCAGCATGCCGGCAGTACCCTCCGTTGCCAGGATGCGGAAGCCCATATCCGCCAGCGTGAGAATCGGGAATACCAGAGTGCGCTTATCGCGGTTGGCCAGCGAGACGAAGATCGTGCCCTCGGTCGGCAACTCACCGAAACCGGCCAGCTCTCCCTTGGCGAAAGCAGCACCAAAGTTGTCGGCCAGACCCATGACTTCACCGGTGGACTTCATCTCCGGGCTCAGCAGGCTGTCGAGAGCGCGGCCCTCAAAGTCGCGGAAGCGGTTGAACGGCAGGACGGCTTCCTTAACCGCAATCGGAGCGTCAGCGGGCAGAGAACCGCCGTCGAAGTTGGACGGAATCATGCCCTCTTCGCGCAGTTCCGCGATTGTAGTACCCATCATGACGCGGGATGCGGCCTTAGCCAGCGGAACCGAGGTTGCCTTGGAGACAAACGGTACGGTACGAGATGCACGCGGGTTGGCTTCGATGACGTAGAGGGTCTCGTCCTTGAGTGCGTACTGAACGTTCATCAGGCCCTTCACACCGATGCCGTGTGCCAGTGCCTTGGTGGATTCACGCACCTTGTCGATGATGCTTCCGGACAGAGTCATCGGAGGCAGCGCACACGCGGAGTCACCGGAGTGAATACCGGCTTCCTCGATGTGTTCCATGACGCCGCCGAGGTAGACCTCTTCCCCATCACACAGTGCATCAACATCGATTTCGATGGCGCTGTCCAGGAAGCGGTCAACCAGTACCGGGTGCTCATTGGACAGCTCGGTAGCGCGGTTGATGTAGTCCTCCAGGGTGGCCTCATCGTAGACGATTTCCATGCCACGGCCGCCGAGGACGTAGGACGGACGGACCAGCACCGGGTAACCGATGCCAGCGGCAACCTGGCGAGCTTCTGCGAAGGAGGTGGCGGTACCGAACTCCGGCGCCGGCAGGTTGGCCTCAGCCAGGACCTTGCCGAACTCACCACGGTCCTCAGCCAGGTCGATTGCCTCCGGGCTAGTGCCGACAATCGGAACACCTGCGGTCTGCAGACGCTCAGCCAGGCCCAGCGGAGTCTGGCCACCGAGCTGAACAATGACGCCTGCGACCTTTCCAGACTGGCTCTCAGCGTGGTAGACCTCAAGGACATCCTCGAAGGTCAACGGCTCAAAGTAGAGACGGTCTGCGGTGTCGTAGTCGGTGGAGACGGTTTCCGGGTTGCAGTTGACCATGACGGTCTCGTAGCCAACGCGGGAGAGCTCGAGGGCTGCGTGAACACAGGAGTAGTCGAACTCAATGCCCTGGCCGATGCGGTTCGGACCGGAACCGAGGATGATCACCTTTTCCTTCTCGGTCTGCGGAACGACCTCGGACTCAGCAGCCGGGTCCAGTTCGTATGCCGAGTAGTGGTACGGAGTCTGTGCTTCGAACTCGGCGGAGCAGGTATCGACTGTCTTGAATACCGGGTGGATATTCAGGCGCCAGCGCAGCTCACGCACGCCGTCTTCCCCGGCCAACTCCGGACGCAGAGCAGCAATCTGGGCGTCGGAGAGACCCCAGTACTTAGCTTCGCGAAGTAGATCGGAGGTCACCACCGGAGCGTCGATAAGCTCCTTGCGGATATCCTGCAGGTTTTCCATCTCGGCAATAAACCACGGATCGAGGCCAGAAGCTTCGTGGATCTGCTCAATGGAAGCACCCAAACGCTGAGCCAGCTCAACGTCGTAGATGCGGCCTTCAGTCGGACGCTTCAGGTCCTCAAGGACAGCGTTGACATCGTTTGCGCGTTCACCTGCGAAGTCCTCATCCGGAACGGTCCAGAAACCAGCTGGCTTGTTCTCCAGCGAGCGCATGACCTTACCGAGCGCGCCGATGTAGTTGCGGCCGATAGCCATGGCCTCACCGACGGACTTCATGGTGGTGGTCAGCGTGTCGTCAGCACCAGGGAACTTCTCGAAAGCAAAGCGTGGAGCCTTGACAATCACGTAGTCCTGCACCGGCTCAAACGCAGCTGGGGTTTCACCGGTGATGTCGTTGGTGATCTCATCGAGGGTGTAGCCGATAGCCAGCTTGGCAGCAATCTTTGCAATCGGGAAACCAGTTGCCTTGGAAGCAAGCGCCGAGGAGCGGGAGACGCGCGGGTTCATCTCAATGGTGATGATGCGGCCGTCATTTGGATTGATGGCGAACTGGATGTTACAGCCACCGGTGTCAACGCCGACCTCACGCAGGATTGCGATGCCCTGGTCACGCATGGTCTGGAACTCGCGGTCGGTCAGAGTCATCGACGGAGCGACAGTTACCGAGTCACCAGTGTGGACACCGAGGGCATCAACGTTTTCAATGGAGCAGACCACGACAACGTTGTCGTCGCCATCGCGCATGAGCTCGAGCTCAAATTCCTTCCAACCGAGGATGGACTCCTCAATCAGAACATTGGCCTCGGGCGATGCGGCTAGGCCGCCACCTGCAATACGGTCGAGGTCTTCCTGGTTGAAAGCCAGACCGGAGCCCAGACCACCCATGGTGAACGAGGGGCGAACAACGACCGGAAGACCGAGCTCTGCAACAGTCTCATGGACTTCTTCCATGTTGTGGCAGACGCGGGAACGAGCGGACTCGCCACCAATCTTGGCGACGATGTCCTTGAACATCTGGCGATCCTCACCGCGCTGAATGGCCGGAATATCAGCGCCAATCAGCTCGACATTATACTTTTCCAGAATGCCCTCGCGGTCCAGCTGAATAGCTGCGTTCAGTGCAGTCTGGCCACCGAGAGTTGCCAGGACAGCGTCAATCGGGTTGCCCTCTGCAGCTTCCTTGGCCAGGATCTTTTCGATGTACTTGGTTTCAATCGGCTCGATGTAGGTGGAGTCTGCGAACTCCGGGTCAGTCATAATCGTTGCCGGGTTAGAGTTAACCAGCGTGACTCGCAGGCCCTCTTCGCGCAGCACGCGGCAAGCCTGGGTGCCGGAGTAATCGAACTCGCAGGCCTGACCGATAACAATCGGGCCGGAGCCGATAACCAGTACGTGGTTGATGTCTGTACGACGTGGCATGGTGTTAGGTCCCTTAGCCCTTTCCTACTTGTTCGAGTTTCCGGTTGCGGACTTGTTGAAATCGACCTTCTGAATCAGCTCCAGGAAGTCATCGAAGAGAGAGTGCGCATCGTGCGGGCCGGCTGCGGACTCTGGGTGGTACTGCACAGAAAAGGCCATACCGTTCTTCAGTGCGACACCTTCAACGACGTCGTCGTTAAGGCAAGTGTGCGTAACCTCTGCCTCGCCCCACGGAGTATCGAAACTCTCGCCGGCCTTGCCTTCAAGTGCGAAGCCGTGGTTCTGAGCGGTGATAAAGATGCGGCCAGTGCGGTGGTCCTTCACCGGAACATTGACGCCGCGGTGGCCGAAGACCAGCTTGTAGGTGTTCAGGCCGAGTGCCCGACCAAGAATCTGATTACCGAAGCAGATACCGAATAGCGGCATGCCGTCATCGAGTGCGGCCTTGGCGACCGCAACCATCTCATCAGCAGTTGCCGGGTCACCCGGGCCGTTGGACAAGAAGACGCCATCCGGCTGGTATTCCTTCTTAATATCTTCGTACGGAGTGTTAGCCGGAACCACTACGACTTCCAGGCCACGCTTAGCCAGCTCACGCGGGGTGTTGGACTTAATGCCCAGGTCGTAGGCCACAACACGTGCCTTCTTCTCCCCCTGTGCTTCCACAACATAGGCCTGATCGGTGCTGACCTCGCGAGCCAGATCCGCGCCCTTCATCGCAGGCTGAGCGCGAACGATTTCCACCAGCTTATCGACGGGTTGCTGTGCGTCCTCACCAGAGAAAATACCAGCGGCAATCGAGCCATTGTCGCGCAAATGGCGAACCAGCGCGCGGGTATCAATCTGGCGGATACCGATGATGCCCTGTGCCTTCAGCTCATCTTCCAAGCTGCGCTCGGAGCGCCAGTTGGAGGGAATACGCGATAGATCGCGGATAATAAAGCCCGCTGCCCAAATCTTGTTTCCACGGGACTCGTAGTCCTCGTCATTCCAACCGGTGTTACCGATCTGTGGTGCGGTAGCCACAATCAGCTGTCGGTGGTAGGACGGGTCCGTCAGGGTTTCCTGGTAGCCCGTCATAGCGGTGGTAAAAACTGCCTCACCCAGGGTCGTACCGGTGGCGCCAAAACCGCGTCCGCGGAACACTCGTCCATCTGCCAATACCAGGACTGCCGCTGTAGCGGCCGCGGCCTGCGACTCGTTGCTCACGTTATTGCCTTTCAGTTGGGTAGCGTGCGAGGAATTTACATTAATCATACGGGACGCATGTGAATCGTTATGCGTTGACATGAATATTATCCAGCGACCTCTCCGTTAAGAGCGGTCACCTTACCGCGCAGCACGGTAGCTGCCACGGACACGGCCATCTCCATTTCCTCATAAGGAGTGTTCTCGGACTTCGACGCCAGGTCTTCGCCGCGGACCGTCCACTTTTTGCCCGGGTCAACAACGGTCAGGTTGGCAGGCTCACCGACAGCGATTGGTCGGCCGTGCCCCGGCAGCTTCACAATTTGAGCAGGACGCTCACTCATGACCTTGGCCAGCCAGCGCCAATCACAATCGCCCTTCAAAACGAACTCTTCGGCGATGATTGGCATCGAGGTCTCCAGACCAAGCATGCCGGGCTTAGCGTGCTCGAACTCGCAGCACTTTTCTTCAGAGCCGTGCGGAGCATGGTCGGTAGCGACACAGTCAATAATCCCGTCAATCAGAGCCTGACGCAGAGCCAGGGTGTCGCGCTGCTCACGCAGCGGCGGGTTGACGCGGTAGACGCCGTCGTAGGTCTCCAGCTTCTCATCGGTGAGAATTAGGTGATGTGGGGTAACCTCGGCGGTCAGCGGAATGTCATGCTCCTTTGCCCACTTGACCAGCTCAACAGTGCCTTCGGTGGAAGCGTGGCAGATATGCATGCGTCCGCCGTAGTCGCGAGCCATGATGGCATCTCGGGCCACGATGGACTCCTCGGCTACGCGCGGCCACCCGGTCAGGCCCAGACGTGCGGCGGTCGCACCTTCGTGGGCCGATGCATCTGCGGTCAGACGCGGATCTTCGCAGTGCTGCGCCAGCAATACGTCTTCGCCGCGGGCGTATTCAATCGCGCGGCGCATAATCAGCGGATTGTCGACGCACTTACCGTCATCGGAGAACATGCGTACCTTCGCCTGCGAGTCTGCCATCATGCCGAACTCGGTCAGCGTCTCGCCCTTCAGGCCCTTAGTAATAGAGCCGACCGGGTGAATGTCGCAGAGGTTCAGCGCCTGGCCCTTGAGCCATACCGACTCAGCAATCGAAGGGTCGTCGGTTACCGGAGCGGTATTGGCCATAGTGAACACTGCGGTGAAACCACCGCGTGCTGCGGCAGCGGAACCAGTGGCCAGGGTTTCCGTATCTTCACGGCCCGGCTCACGCAGGTGCACATGGATGTCGACCAGACCTGGCAGAAGAACGAGGGAGTCGAACTCCAGGACCTCTACCCCGTCCTCGGCCGTGAGGTTTTCGCCAATCTCAGCGATAACGCCATCGTCAATCAAGACGTCGACATCTTCGCCTTCACCGTAGGGACGCACACCCTTCAGCAGTAGTTGTCCCCGTGCAGGTGCTGCCAATGGTCCTACCTCGGGGTACGAGGCTTCGTCATATTCATTGCGATTCGACATTTATGCCTGCCCTTCCAAGTTGGCGGAAACGCCTGAGGTCAGCAGTGTGAAAAGAACTGCCATGCGGACGTGGACACCGTTGGCTACCTGCTGCAGCACGGCAGTGCGCGGCAGATCAGCGACGGCATCGTTAATTTCCATGCCACGAAGCATCGGACCTGGGTGCATCACAATGCAGTCGTCGCGAAGCATCTTCTCACGAGCCTTCGACAGCCCGTAGCGAGTGGCGTATTCGCGATGGGATGGGAAGAAACCTCCGTTCATGCGCTCCTGCTGAACGCGGAGCATCATCACGGCATCAGCATCTCGGATCTCGTCTTCCATGCGGTAGGCAACACGCACCGGCCAGGTCTCGATGCCAAATGGCAGCAACGTCGGTGGGGCGACGAAGACGACTTCGGCGCCGAGCTTGCTCAGGAGATCGGCGTTAGAGCGGGCGACGCGAGAATGCAGGATATCGCCAACGATGACGACCTTGCGCCCCTCAATTCCACCGAGACGCTGACGCAACGTCACCGCGTCCAGGAGAGCCTGCGTCGGGTGCTGGTGCTTTCCGTCACCCGCGTTGATGATCGATGGGCCGTTGCCAAATTCCTCAGTCCACTTGGCGATCAGCTGTGCCGCTCCCGACGATGGGTGCCTAACGACGATGGCATCGCCGCCGATAGCATCCAAAGTCAGCGCGGTGTCTTTCAGGCTCTCGCCCTTCTTCACAGAGGAAGAGGAAGCTGAGATATTAATAACATCGGCGCTCATCCACTTACCCGCAGTCTCAAAAGATGAGCGGGTGCGCGTGGAGTTCTCGTAAAAGAGGTTGTAAATAGTGCGGCCGCGCAGGGTCGGCAGCTTCTTAATTTCCCGACCGCGGATGACCTCCTTAAAACGATCGGCCTCATCCATCAGGCCGACAATTTCATCCTTGGTCAAATCCGCAATGCTAATCAGATGTTTCACTGTTCCTCCGCCCGGGTGAGAATAACCGCGTCGCGGCCGTCAAGCGCCTCGACCAGCACATCGACGTCTTCGTCGCGGGAAGTTGGCAGATTCTTACCGACGTAATCGGCGCGAATTGGTAGTTGGCGATGACCACGATCGACCAGCACTGCAAGCTGGATTACTCGCGGGCGACCGATATCAGCAATAGCGTCGAGTGCGGCACGAATCGTGCGACCTGAGAAAAGGACATCGTCTACGAGAACAACGGTGGTTCCGTCAATTCCGGAGTTCGGAATATTCGTGGGCTGCAGGGCGCGGTGCGGGCCCTTGCGCAAGTCATCCCTGTATAGGGTGATATCGAGCGATCCAGTTTCCGGACGTATGCCGGAGAACTGTTCAATCAAATCGGCTAGCTTTTCCGCCAGCGGCACGCCACCAGATGGAATGCCGAGGAGAACTACGCGCCCAGCATTTGGGCTATCCAGCGCAGTTTTTTCAATAATTTGGTGCGCGATGCGCGCGACGGTACGTGCAACTTCGTCTGCATTGAGCAGCTCGGTTGTTTGCGGCGTTCCTTCGCTCATCGTGACCTCCTTCCCCGCCTCTCAGTGCGGTCCGTTAAAGGATGTCTTGATTGTGGATATTTGATTATCAGTCTGCATGACCCGCAACTACGGTCGCGGTGCAAACTTCCGCTGACCAGAATAGCACCCACGCTTAGATTGCCTCTAAATGCAACAAAGCTCCAAGCCCCCAAAAAAGGGACTTGGAGTTTCAGACAATCCGCGAGAAACGACTGCGATTGACTCGCAGTAATCCCGGCCGCTTTTACTGGCTAGGACCCGTTCTCGCTCTTAGCCACGTCTTCAGCCACCAGCTTGGCAATATCGCTCATGTCCAGGCCGGTAATCTTAGCCATCTCATCGGAGTCGACCAATGCCTTGTCAGCTTCCTCATTTGCGGCAGCCTGTGCCTGGATAGCTTCATCGAACTGGGACTCGCCCACCGAAGTGCTCACAGCTGCAGCTGCCAGGCGTGCCTGGTCGGCAATCTTGGCTTCAGCATCGAGTACTGCGTTGATGTACGGTGCCGCCACATCAGTGGAGTATTCCGATGCCAGCTCAACGCCTTCCACCACGGCCACACGCGGAGGCACGTCGGAGTTGTAGAACAGCTCCCAGGTGGAAAGACGCAAAATAGCGCGGTCGACTGCCGGTAGGCGACGCAGCGGCCACTCCTCCGTCAGGTACGAAGAAATCGTAGAGTCGATACCGATGATCTCCGCAGCTACACCGCGCACAATCTGCTCGGTGTACTCCGCAATTGGATTCACATCCAAATCGGGATTACGGACCATTTCCAGCCGCTCTTCAAGAAGCTTGACGACGTCGACGCCTCGCTGCTCGGCCTCAAAAAGCAGATCTACTGCACGACGGCGCGCACGGTAGCGCGCGCCGTGGCGCTTGTAGTTAGGTTCGCGAACGTTCGCGGACTCCTGCGCATCCGAGGTGTCAACGGACTTGTGATCCTTTTCAGTCATGGATGTGTATGTATCGCTCTCAACAAAAGGGTGAACTAGATGAGGGAATTAGTGGTTGACGCGGGACAGGTAGGAACCGTCACGGGTGTCGACCTTCAGAACGTCGCCGGTTTCGATGAACAGCGGCACCTGAATCTCAGCGCCAGTCTCCAAAGTTGCCGGCTTGGTGCCACCGGTGGAGCGGTCGCCCTGCAGACCCGGGTCGGTCTGCTCAACCTTCAGTTCGACCGAAACAGGCATTTCAGCGAAAAGAACGTTGCCCTCATGGAAGGACACCTGGCAGGTGGTTTCCGGAAGCAGGAACTTAGCACCCTCCGGCATCTGAGCATCCAGGATGGAAATCTGGTCGTAGGTCTTGTCGTCCATGAAGACGTATCCTTCACCGTCGTGGTACAGGTACGTCATGTCGCGGCGGTCGACGGTAGCAGTCTCAATCTTGACACCAGCGTTGAAAGTCTTGTCAACAACCTTGCCGGTCAGAACGTCCTTCAGCTTGGTGCGGACGAATGCCGGACCCTTACCTGGCTTGACGTGCTGGAACTCCACGATCTGCTGAAGCTTGTTGTCGTGCTTGATAACTAGACCGTTTTTAAAATCTGCGGTGGTAGCCAACTAAACTCTCCTGAAATTGTTAAAAAGCTCTCTGACGAAACCACGATACTCCGTATCTCATCGAGAGAAAAATAAAAACGCCGTGATGTTAGGCTCGCGGTTTCGGCAGCTGTGTAATAATTTCCGGCTCGGTGTCAGTGATAATCAACGTATCTTCGATGCGCACACCGCCGAACCCCGGAACATAAATACCAGGCTCGATGGTCAACGTCATGCCAGCTGCCAACTTCCCCTTGCCGGTGCGAGCGGCAAATGGAGCCTCATGCACCTCGATACCAATCCCGTGGCCGGTGGAATGGACGAAGTGTTCCCCATAACCAGCATTTTCAATAATGTCCCGGCATGCTGCGTCAACAGCCACAACATCGGCCCCTGGCACGGCCGCTTTTACGCCGGCCAGCTGTGCTTCCAGTACGACGTTGTAAATCTCTCGGGCTTTCTCGTCTGCGAACTCCACACCGGCAACGATCGCGCCGGCCAGATCCGACGACGTACTGTTCGGATTGTTTTCGCTTGACGACGTTGCCGTCTCACCGGCAAAGAGGGTACGTGTCATATCGGAGTTGTAGCCCCCGGCAAAGGCACCAAAGTCAATAGTGACCAGGTCACCTGCCTCGATTACGCGATCTTCCGCTCCGTGATGTGGCTTGGCGGAATTCGGGCCGCTTGCGACAATCGTGTCGAAGCTGGGCCGATCGGCACCATGCATGCGCATCCGGTACTCCAACTCTGCGGCGACTTCGCGCTCCTTGCGGCCGGCGACCACGATGCCGTCGTGAAGCAAGTCCTCGAATGCGCGGACCGCGATGTCGGCGACGTGGCGCAGAGCGACGAGTTCCGTATCGGACTTGATTTCCCGCAGTTTAGAGACGACGCCCGTAGTCGATACCAGCTCGAGTGCCTGTGGACGGGCATCCTCTAGCTCTTGGTAAGCAGCCATGGTGAGGAACTCAGATTCAACACCAAGACGCGAAATATCCAACTTTCGGGCTTGACCGACGAGTGCCACGCCGGTGTTGCGGGCGGTGAGTAACTCCACGTCCGGTGCCTGCTTGCCAGCCTGAACCGTATAGCGGCCGTCGGTGGAAAGCAGCGCTTCCCCACTGGCCGCAACAATCAAACCAGCATTCGAGCCGTGGAAACCCGTAAGCCAACCAACATGCGTCGGATCGACTGTGAGGAAACCGTCGCAGTCGTTGTCGGACAATGCGTCGATAAGAGCGGCTCGGCGGGCGGCGTAGTTCGTGGAGATTTCTGTCATAGTGTCGTACTCACCCTTCTCAGTGCCATGGAATAGCCATCAGTTCCACATCCGACGATAACGCCCGCGGCAAGCGCCGAAAGATACGAGTGATGCCGAAACTCCTCCCGGGCGTGAATGTTTGAAATATGAACCTCGTGGAAGCCCGGGCCGTCGGCAATCTCGGCGAGCGCGTCACGTAGGGCGACGGAGGTGTGTGTCAACCCTCCTGGATTGATAATTACTGGCCAACCGTAATCAGCAGCTTCGTGAACCCACTCGATGAGCTGACCTTCATAGTTGGATTGGCGGCAATCCACTACGACGCCAAGCTCCTTGGCTAGGGTACGAAGTTCAGATTCGACATCGGCCAAAGTAGTGGCACCGTAAATTTCTGGCTGACGCTTGCCCAGACGATCGAGGTTCGGGCCGTTCAAAACAAGCACGGTCGGAATCGCCGTCGTGGCATCCGTTGCTGCACGAAGAGAGGTCATTAGCGGGTTGACTCCTCAGATGCGGCCTGCCCACTGTTGCAGAGCAGTTCGTATGCACGCTCGAGGTCATCCATGCCCGGGCCTTCAAGACGGGCTGTTTCACCGGGGTTTTCCAGAATAACGAATCGGATCGCACCATCGCGGTTCTTCTTATCCCTGGTCATAGCATCGTAGAGCTCGGTAAAACGACCCGCCTGGTAGGTCGTTGGCAGCCCAATGGACTCTAGGATGCGACGGTGGCGGTCTACAAGTTCCTGATTAATATGTCCGGTGATCTTGGCCAGCTCGGCGACATAAACCATGCCTACAGCTACGGCGTGGCCATGGCGCCAACGGTAGTTTTCAAAGTGCTCAACTGCATGACCGAAAGTGTGGCCATAGTTAAGGATCTCGCGGAGGCCAGATTCCTTCAAATCCTCAGCGACAACGCGTGCTTTGACAGCAATCGCGCGCTCGACCAGTTCTGGCAAGTCACCGTCAACATCGAGGCAGGTCTGCGGGTTTGCCTCGTAAAGATCGAGAATCTTCGTGTCCGCGATAAATCCAGCCTTGATGATCTCTGCCGTGCCGGCAATCAGTTCAGCCTTCGGCAAGGTGCGCAGGACATCCAGGTCACAGAACACCGCGGCAGGCTCGTGGAAGGCGCCGACCAGGTTCTTTCCAGCTGCAGTGTTGATACCGGTCTTACCGCCGACAGCTGCGTCGACCATGCCGAGCAGCGTTGTCGGGACCTGGATAACCTTCACTCCACGCATCCACGCGGCGGCGACGAATCCACCGAAATCTGTGGCTGCACCGCCGCCAATCGCGATTACCGCGTCACGCCGGCCCAGACCGCGTTCACCAAAAGTGTCCCAAACTGTTTCAGCAACTGTGAGCGTCTTACCCTCCTCCGCATCAGGAATCTGGATGCTGAAGGCATCGACTCCCTTGTCCGCCAGTGCCTTGATGACGCCGAAGCTCAGCTCTTGAACGCTCCCCTGGTGAATCACCGCAACCTGGGAGGCAAAGGTAACGGCCTCCGCAATCTGCTCGGTGAGTCCATGCCCCATGGTCACCGTGTACGGGGATGGGCCTTCAACACGGATTCTGCGGGTTGAGTTCATTGTCAGTCCCTAGTCGTTAGCGTAAGAAATGTATGGAGTTGCTGGTTATGCGGCAGTGGTTAGCTACCGCCATTTAATAGTCGCCGGTTAAGCCTCGTCGCAGGTTTCATCGAGGTAGCTGAGGATCTCGGCTACAACGCGCTGCGGGGAACGTTCGTCGGAACGCACCTTGAAAGTGGCTGCATCTTCGTAGAAAGCTCGGCGAGCCTCATAGAGTGCGCGGTAATGAGCCTCTGGGTCAGCCGCCTGGAGTACCGGGCGCGAATTGTTACCCGCGGTACGGCGGACGCCCTCTGCAATGCTGATCTCGAGGTAGACGACGTTATGGTCTGCCAGCAGGTCACGGGTCGCCTGCGAAATCACGGCACCACCGCCAAGTGAGACGATTCCGTCGTGGGTCAGAGCCTCCGCCACGACTTGTTCCTCGATGCGGCGGAATTCCGGCTCTCCCAGCTCGGAAAAGACTTCCCCACAAGTCTTGCCCATGCGCTGTTCAATCATCTCATCGGTATCCGTAAGTCTCGTGCTCAATGCACGAGACAGTCGACGACCGATGGTGGACTTTCCCGATCCGGGCGGTCCGACAAGGACAATAGTAGGAACGGACATTCCCCTCGTTTTACCCTTCTTCGTGTGCGCGACAGTGGCGCTATTTCCAATCAAGGCGACGTCGAGTCTGCTCCAAGTAGCCCTCAACGTTACGCTTGGTTTCCTCCAGGCTATCGCCGCCGAACTTCTCCATTACTGCACGCGCCAGTACTAGCGCGACCATTGCCTCTGCGACAACACCGCCGGCCGGGACCGCGCAGACATCAGAGCGCTGGTGGATCGCGGTAGCTGCATCGCCGCTGGCCATATCAACGGTCTTCAACGCACGCGGAACGGTCGAAATTGGCTTCATCGCAGCACGTACAACGAGAGGTTGAGCATTAGTCATGCCACCCTCCAGGCCACCGGCGCGGTTAGTTTCACGATCCACGCCGTCGTCGGTACGCACCATTTCATCATGGGCCTCGGTGCCACGGCGACGGGCTTCCTCAAAACCGTCGCCGATCTCCACGCCCTTGACGGACTGAATTCCCATCAAGGCACCTGCAAGCTGCGAATCCAGACGGGCATCACCGGAAATGTGCGATCCCAGCCCCACCGGCAGACCGTGGACAACGATCTCGACGATGCCACCGAGAGTGTCGCCCTGCTTCTTGGCGGCCTTGATTTCGTCAATCATCGACTCCTCCGCAGCTGCGGAGAATGCACGCACTGGCGACTCGTCAATCTTGTCCTGATCGGCGAAGGTCGGCAGTGGCCCCTCGTAGGGCTCGGAACGACCGATGGAAATAACGTGGCTGACAACTTCCACACCGAGAGTCTCACGCAGAATTGAGCGGGCCACAACTGATGCCGCCACACGTGCTGCAGTCTCACGAGCCGATGACCGCTCCAGGATGTTTCGAGCATCGGTGTGATTGTACTTCAGCATGCCGTTGAAATCGGCATGCCCCGGGCGCGGGCGGGTTAAGGTGGCGCCACGAGCTGTATCCAAAACAGCTGGCGCAACCGGATCCGGGCTCATGACCTCAGTCCACTTGGGCCATTCGGAGTTGCCGACCATTATGCCAATCGGCGATCCCAGCGTCTCACCATGTCGAATGCCAGTCAGCAGCGTGACCTCATCAGCCTCAAACTTCATTCGCGCGCCGCGACCATAACCGAGACGGCGGCGTGCGAGGTGGCGTGATACGTCATCTGTAGTCAGGGGAAGTCCGGCTGGCGCACCTTCTACGAGAGCGATAAGCGCTTTGCCGTGAGATTCACCCGCGGTAGTCCAACGAAGCATAGGTATCATAATGTCACGTTTGCCGTACTTCTTGTGCATTTGGGGGCATACAAGTTTCAAATATGCCCCATTTTATCGCCCCTGGTCTACCGCTTCAGGGGACTTGTAGGTGCCCTCCGCTTATCCCCCACACAATGGCAGTTGCTGCAAGCATTGCAGGCCCATGAGGCACGCTCGCCGGCACACGCGCGGTTTTTGCTTTACGACGGTCACCCCAGCCCCGCTTTCCCGCCGTGACTACTGCGATGAGGAGAGTGAGTCCCGCAGCCAACAGAATTGCCACTGCAATCCAGATCGCTGCCGCCACCGGCTCGCCCGATACCAGACCGACACCGCCACCGAGAATTGCTGCCAGCTTCACATCTCCAGCCCCCATAGAGCGTGGGTTGATTATGAAGACTGCTACATAGAGGCCAAACCAGAGGCCTATTCCTGTTCCTATGGCTGCGACTGCACTGGCGAAATCGTCAGCCAAGGTGCCTTTATGCTGGAGCACCATTCCAGTGATCGCTATCAGGCCCACTCCCCCTAGCATCAACCACCAGTTCGGCAGTCTTCGCCGGATCACATCCAACCAGCAGCCAGTACCGCCCCAGCCGAGAACAAGCAACACGACTAGGTAATAGAAAACCCGGTCAAGGTAGACCGGGTCAATCCTGTGCTGTCCAATCGGAGACAGCCCTATCTCAGTTATGTCCCACCCCATAACTTTGGGATTGTAACGGGTGTGAGTTAGATCGGCAGCGCTGCACGCATCGCCTCGACATCGGGAGTGCGCCCAGTGAACTGCTCGAACTGTCCCACCGCTTGATGTAGCAACATGGACAGTCCACCGACCGCCTGTGTCCCTCCGCGTTCGGCTGCTTTCACAAGTGGGGTTGGCCAGGGATTGTAAATAACATCGAGAATCTTCGGTGCTCGAGCGAGGTAGCCAGCAACCGATTCAATTGCGGCTGACGGCACCGTAGAGACCAGCACGTCGGCATTGCCAGCAATATCTGCCAGGTTTGGAGCGTCAAAAGTCACCCAAACAAATTCCATCCCCAGCGCGGCAGCTAGCGGTTCAATGTCATATGCGCGCTTGGAGCGCGCTATTACAGTCACATGATTGACACCCAGCTGCGATAGCGCCCAAAGTGCCGGTCGTGCCGTGCCACCGGCACCAACAACAACGGCGCGACCACGTGGTGCGTTCGTGCAGTCAATCTCGCGCAGTGCTCCCAATACACCGTCACCATCAGTGTTGTCGGCGAACCAGCCCGAATCGCGACGGACCAGGGTGTTCGCCGAACCAATTAGCCGTGCGCGCTCACTGACTTCATCGGCGAAGTCCAGCGCGGCAAACTTGCCGGGCATCGTGACGGAAAACCCCTGGAAACTGGGGTCTGCGCCACCAACGACGTCGGCAAGCTCTTCGGCGTTGCACCGAATGCGGTCATAGTGCCAGTCATTCATTCCCGCAGCCCAGTAACCGGCGTTGTGAATAGCCGGCGAGTACGAGTGGTCAATCGGATCTCCCAGCACGGCTGCGCGATGAGTTATAGGCATAGGAGTTCTACCTCTTAGCGGTTCGAATCCAGCACGCCATTGCTGCGTGACTCGTCAATAGCGGCCTCGTGCTCTTCGAAGGTCGTGCTAAAGACGGTATTCCCTTCCTTGTCCACCGTGACAAAGTACAGCCAGGTGCCGTCAGCCGGATTTTCCATGGCACGAATCGCCTCGATGGAGGGCGAAGCAATAGGGGTTTCCGGCAGCCCCTCCTTGGCGTAGGTGTTCCATGCGGTCTTTCGCGCGCGGTCCTCATCCGTGGTTGCGATTTCCTGATCCGGCAGATCGTAATTGACTGTCGAGTCGAACTGCAGCTGCATCGGCTCCTCCAGACGGTTCAGAATAACGCGAGCGACCTTATCGAAGTCACCATCTGGCGACTCCATCTGAATCAGAGAAGCTGCGGTAATCAGCTCGTATGGAGACAGACCAACCATGTCCGCTGAAGCCATGAGCCCTGTGTCCTCATAGTTCTTCACCGATTCCTTGACCAATTTTGCCAGCATCTGTTCGGGCGTCTGCTGCGGGTCAAGGTGATGAACACCTGGCGTAATGAGTCCCTCAAGACGACGAGGGTCGTTGCCACGCGCAGTTACCGCGTCCCGTGCCCATTCTGGAACACCGAGCGCGGCCAAATCAGCCTCGCCAGCAGCACGTTCGAGATCGGTCTTGGACACGCAGTCATTGTCCTCAACGCAAGTGGCCTCTGAAATAAGCGAGAAAATTCCCTTACGCACATCCGATGAGGACACAATGCGGGTATCGGCGAAACGGGCGCCAGTCGGAATGTCAACGGTACCGACCTGATTTTCGACATCCAGAAGAGCCTCGACGGTCTCATCGGCCTTCATCCGCTGGTGGAGTCGGTAGAAACCCGGCTGCAATTCACTTGAATGGGAGTTTTCATTCGCGGCCTGGATGAATGCACGGGAAGACTTGACGACGCCGCTTTCCACCAATTGGTTGGACAAATCAGTAAGTGACGTGCCTTCACTGACCTCAACAATCGTCATTGGCCCCTCGGCTTTGCCGTCGTAATCGTCTACAATGCCCCCACGATTCCAGACGAGGCCAATCACTGCGAGGACGAACACGCATAACAGGACAGAAGTCACATTGATTGCCACTGCCGTTTGGCGGTGGCGAACCCGAGGCTTTGTCCCACCGCTGCGAGCACCAGCGCGGTCCCGGTCGTCACCGCCGCTACCAGTGCGGCGCGCAGTCTGCGCGTCTTTACTCATCAATAATCTCCTCGAACGCAGCTCACTCTCCCATCGGTATCAGCGCGGAGTCTTCCCATTTGGGTGCGACACGCGACTAATAGCGACTGGTACGACATAGCTTTACGACGAAGTCGTAGCACTAGGTTGCATTGTAGGTGTGAATCGCCACTTCAACTTTTCAAATCCCATGCACGCAGAAACGTGCTCAGATATTACACACTTAATAATTGCGCAAAGGTGGGTGAATTGTCACCTTTCGGTAACTTTTGTGTGCCCCTAGTCGGTATTTTCGTCCAAAGATTTTGCCCGTCTGTCCAACCAGGATTGTAGAATTTCTACTGCCGCAGCCTGGTCAATAATCTTCCGCCCGGACTTAACATCAATACCTGCTGCGTGCAGCCTTGATTGAGCCATTACCGTCGTCATCCGTTCATCGGCGTAATGCACTACGACTCGGTCACCGAGTCGGCGCTGCAGCCGGAATCCAACGTCAGTAGCTTTCCGCGCAGAAGTCCCGAACGTGCCGTCGAGCATAAGGGGCATCCCGACAACAATCTCGACGACCTCAAGTTCAGTGGCGAGTCCCACGAGCCGGTCAATATCCGGCCCGTCAGGATCTTTTCGCCCCGTTGCTCGAGTGACTGTTTCAACCGGGGTCGCCAGGATACAGTCGGGGTCAGAGACTGCGACACCAACGCGGACATCGCCGACGTCGATTCCGAGCCGCCGACCCCAACCGGGATCATCCTGACCGGGGGTATCAATGCGGGGCTTAGCCATTGTTTACTGCTCTTCCGATAGCACAGCCGTTAATTGACTACTTGGACAGTTCGGCCTCAACAGCGGCCAATGCTGCGTCGATACCGGAGGCATCAGAGCCGGAGCCCTGTGCCATTGCCGGTTTACCGCCGCCCTTGCCGCCGACCTCGGCGCCCATCAGCTTCACCAAATCGCCGGCCTTAATACCGCGATTGACGGCTTCATCCGAAACCGAGGCCACAAATGGAACCTTGCCGCCAGCGTTGGAAATCAACGCAATAACGCTTGGGCGATCCGCAAGACGCTTCGCCAAGTCATTAGCCAGCGAACGGATGTCCTTCATCTCCGTACCGTCGGGAAGCTTAAGGCCGAGGTAAGTAACATCGCCGATGGTGCGAGCGGACTCCAGGTGAGATGCGGCATTGGCCAGCAGCTGTCCGGCCTTGAAATCAGCGAGCTGCTTCTCTGCAGCCTTGAGCTTCTCAGCCAATGCTGCGATGCGGTCTGGCAGCTCAGCAGACGGAGCCTTGAATTCAGTGGCCAGTCGTTCAGCCAGGAGACGCTCGGTGGACAGGTAGCGGAAGGAATCCATACCCGAGTAGGCCTCAATACGGCGCACGCCCGATCCGACAGAGGACTCGCCCAGCACAGCTACCGGACCAATCTGCGAAGAATGCGAAACGTGGGTACCGCCACACAGCTCAATTGAGAACGGGCCACCGACCTCGACAACGCGGACGATGTCGCCGTAGTTTTCGTTGAACAATGCCATGGCACCAGCGGCCTTGGCCTCTTCCAACGGCATCTCGGCAGTATTGACAGCCCAGTCGTTGTCGACAGCCTCATTGGTAATCTGCTCAATCTCACGGAGCTGTTCCGGTGTGAGCTGCTCACCGTACTTGAAGTCGAAACGGAGGTAGCCCGGCTTATTCATGGAACCAGCCTGAGTTGCAGTATCCCCCAGTACCTGACGCAGAGCACCGTGAATCAGGTGAGTTGCAGTGTGCGCCTGACGAGCACCGTGACGCCACTGCTCGTCTACCAAAGCTTCAGCGGAGACGCCCGGGGTAAACTCACCGGCTGTGACGATGCCCTTGTGCAGCCACAGCTTCTTGCCCACCTTTTGGACATCGTTGATGTGGACCACAGCGCCGGAATCAGTCACGATTCGACCACGGTCAGCCAGCTGACCTCCGGCCTCGGCATAGAGCGGAGTGCGGTCGAGGATAACCTCAATCTCATCGCCCTCTGCGGCAAACGCCTGCTTCTGGCCATCGGCAATGATGCCGAGAATCGTGGATTCGTCGGCAAGCCGATCGTAACCAGTGAAGGACGTCGGGTGTTCATCGATGAACTCGCGGTAGACGTGCAGGTCGGTGTGCGACTGTTTCTTTGCCTGGCTGTCGGCCTTTGCACGCGCACGCTGCTCAGCCATCTCGCGATCGAATTCCTCGCGGTCGATGGTCAGGCCAGCTTCTTCGGCCATCTCGATGGTCAGGTCGATTGGGAAGCCGTGGGTGTCATGCAGGGTGAAGGCATCGTGTCCGGATAGAACGGTTTTACCCTCTGCCTTGGCCTTGGTGGCCGCGCGCTCGAACAGCTCCTCACCAGCGGACAGAGTCTTGGTGAAGGTCTTTTCCTCGGCGACGGCGACGCGGCGAATACGGTTCCAGTTCTCCGCGATCTCTGGGTACGACGGGGTCATGGTCTCGGCCGCGATACCAATCAGCTTCTCCAGCACTGGACCGTTAGCTCCGAGCAAGCGCGCAGAGCGGATAATACGGCGCAGAAGGCGACGCAGAATATAGCCACGATCGGAGTTCGAGGGAGTGACGCCGTCGAGCATCAGCATCAAGCCGGTACGGCTGTGGTCAGCGATGACGCGGAAACGGATGTTGTCCTGGTGGTTCGAGCTGTATTTCGAACCGGTGAGCCGCTCAGCCTCGTCGATAACCGGACGCAGTAGGTCAGTTTCGTAGACGTTGTCGACACCCTGCAGCAGGAAAGCAACACGCTCGATACCCATACCGGTATCGATGTTCTTCTTCGGCAACGGGCCAAGAATCTCGAAAGAGTCCTTGCCTGTTCCTTCGCCACGCTCGTTTTCCATGAAGACGAGGTTCCAAATCTCGATGTAGCGATCCTCGTCGGCCTCTGGGCCACCATCAGCACCGTACTCCGGGCCGCGATCGTAGAAAATCTCTGAGCACGGACCACACGGGCCAGGTACACCCATGGACCAGTAGTTGTCCGCCATACCTCGGCGCTGAATGCGCTCCTCCGGTACACCAACCTTCTCGTGCCAGATGTCATGGGCCTCATCGTCGTCGAGGAAAACCGTTACCCACAGCTTCCCAGCCGGGATGCCAAAGCCGCCGTCCTCAACAGCACCAGTCAGAAGGCTCCATGCATGAGTGATGGCACCTTCCTTGAAGTAATTTCCGAATGAGAAGTTACCCGCCATCTGGAAGAAGGTGTTGTGGCGGGTGGTGATACCCACCTCTTCAATGTCCAGTGTGCGCACGCACTTCTGAATCGAGGTCGCGGTGGAGAAGTCCGGAGTCTCATTGCCGAGGAAGTAGGGCTTGAACGGCACCATGCCGGCATTAACGAACAGCAGGTTCGGGTCATCCAAAACCAGGGAGGCACTGGGGACCTCGGTGTGTCCCGCCTTTACGAAATGCTGGATGAAGCGATTTCGAATTTCATGAGTCTGCACGGTGTTCTACTTCCTCGTTTCACGTCGAGCGTCCGAGATGTTTAATACAAAACTAGCAGTCTACCCGCTCGGTTCGAGCAACTTTAAAACCACCCCACCGGCACCCCGTAGATCCCGACCGATCTCGCCTACTTCGATTTCCGGCGGCTCCCCCGGATAATTCGGCGAATGCGTCCGAGGTACTCAGCCATGCCGTTTTCACGACCATGATTGGATGGAACGAAATAATCAGTGCCCACCAACTGATCTGGTGGATACTGTTGGGCAACGACACCCATGGGGTCATTGTGCGGGTAGATATAGTCCACCGCGTGACCAAGGTCCTTAGCCCCGCTGTAATGTCCGTCGCGCAAATGCGGTGGCACCGGCCCGGTCTTCCCGGAACGAACATCCTTCAACGCCCCGTCGATTGCGCTTATGACCGAATTGGATTTCGGTGCCGTGGCCAAGTGAATCGTGGCCTGCGCCAGCGTCAGCCGGGCTTCCGGCATGCCTATCAAGGCAACGGCCTGCGCCGCGGCGACGGCGGTTTGCAGTGCTGTCGGGTCTGCCATACCGATGTCTTCGCTAGCCAGAATTACGATTCGGCGGGCAATAAACCGAGGGTCTTCCCCACCCTCAATCATCCGCGCCAAGTAGTGCAGGGCAGCATCGACATCAGACCCTCGAACGGACTTAATAAACGCGCTGGTGACGTCGTAATGCTGGTCGCCATCGCGGTCATAGCGAACCACGGCCCTGTTGATCGAATTGGCAAGCGACTCAGAGGTAATCTGCTCACCGTCGGCTACGGCTTCTGCGGCTGCCTCGAGGTATGTGAGGGAACGACGAGCATCACCAGCTGCCAGCGCAATGAGTTGATTACGTGCATCGTCTGTCATACTGACGCGACCATTGAGGCCGCGCTCATCAGTAAGTGCTCGATCAATGAGCGTGCCGACGGCTTCGTCATCCAGTGGCTGCAACTGTAACAACAGTGATCGACTGAGCAGCGGGGACACCACTGAGAAGGATGGGTTTTCCGTCGTTGCCGCAACGAGAAGGACAATCCGATTTTCCACGGCACCCAACAGGGCATCCTGCTGGGTCTTAGAGAAGCGGTGCACCTCGTCGATGAAGAGCACCGTTTGAATGCCCTGATTAACGAGCGTGCGACGAGCAGTATCGATAACCGCACGCACTTCCTTCACCCCGGCATTAAGCGCGGAAAGCGCTTCAAAGTGTCGACCGGTCGCCGCGGAAATCAAACTGGCAAGAGTGGTCTTGCCAGTTCCAGGAGGGCCAAACAGAATAACGGAGGTGTCGCCGCCCCCCTCGACCAGACGGCGCAACGGTGCTCCGGGTGCTAGCAGGTGGTCTTGACCAACGACTTCATCCAGGTTTCGCGGTCGCATCCGAACAGCCAATGGCGCATGTGCACCTGGGTGGAAATAGGTGTTCGCATCGGAGTTCAGGCCAGTGCTTGCTGGCCCCGCACCCCGACCTTGGCTCTTGGCCGCCGCAGGGCCGGCAATCGAAGGCTCGTCGAAAAGCCCTGGAGCGTCATCGGCGGAGCCGTTTGCACCGCCTGTCGGCAGCTTATTCGGATCCGCCACGTATGCCCTAGCCTTCCTCTTGCTCTAAGAAATCAATTACAGCATGTGCGAACTTTTCCAGCTCGTCGGCACGATCGTCCTCACATCTATGGGCGAACTGCGCAATGGCGCGAGCTGTGTTAGCCATGTCGCGTCGCTCCAATGCTGAGCCACCAACTTCCGGCTTCAGGTCCGTACGTCCTTCATGCCCCACCCACAGCGCTTGCTTCGGAGAACCGAAGACGGAAACCGTTGCGGAGATGAAGAACCAACCGAGCAAAGCCGCAGCAATGAACGCCATCATACGGCGGTCGCTCGTGTCGCGATACCAATGGTCACGAATCTCTTCCATCCATGCACGGACAAATGCGTCGACCTCTGCCTCCGATGGGCGCTCCACGAAAACGTGCAGCGGGAAGCCTGCGACGACGCTGGCCACGTCGAAGATGACATCGCGGTAACCAGCCCACTCATAGTCGAGGAACTGGACCTTGTCCGCCAGCAGAATGTTGTCCGGGGCGAGGTCAAACGGAGTAAACGCCCTATGCGTGCCCTTCTCAATTCGACGAGCAGCATCCTCACCGAAAGAGCGCACAGCGTCGGGAACAGGAATGCCGGAGCCTTCAATAGCTCGCATGCCAAAGCGAATCCCCGACACAATGCCGTGGTCACGCGCCTCGAGAGCCTCACGATCGACCTTGTTCTTCACCCACATACGACGACGCAGGGTCTCAAACCCCTCTTCGCGAGTATGCGTGTGAATATGCATCCGGCCCAGCGACGCGCCGAGACTGCGGAACGCGCGCAATCGACGCTCTTCATCGCCACGAAAGAGTACGTCCGCAAGAGTGTCCACGACACCGACGTCGCTGAGAACCAATAGCTGCTTTGAAACATCGTAAGCAAGAAGCTGAGGCCCCGGGCGAACGTCGTCAGGCAGCGTATTGATGAACTGGTACGCCACGACTTCCCGTAAAACGGCGGGATCGACACCTTCAGTCATCGTAGGAATTTGCTTTACGACGACCGTGCGCTCCTGCATAAAGGGATTTGTGGCGACCCGTACGCGGACAACAAGAGCGTTTGACTGGCCTGTAAGTACTTCTGGATCCGACAACACTGGAGTGCCGCCGAATCGTGCGGAAAGCAGTGTCTCTGCATCTTTAACTACACTGTCAACTTCTGCTGCAGCGTCGTCCGAGTACTCCATTGAATGCCCTTTCAATGAGCCAGTTTCAGTCAGGCGATACGGATGTCGCGTTGTGGCCCGTACCGCCTTAGTTAGGAGGAATCGACCCCGCTCGCGCTGTTCACGCTGGAGTGGCGGAGCACATTCCTCGCAATGTGATTTCTTTGTTTACTTGCTGTCGCCTGCGTCGGCTGCTGCCTTAGCGGCGTCTGCCTTCTGCTTTGGCTTCGGCTTGAAGTCGATACCGGTCTCCTTGCGCTGCTGAGCGGTAATCGGAGTCGGGGCGTCAGTCAACGGATCAACGCCGCCACCGGACTTCGGGAAGGCGATAACATCGCGAATGGAGTCAACGCCGGCCAGCAGGGAAACGATACGGTCCCAACCGAATGCGATACCACCGTGCGGCGGAGCGCCGTACTGGAAAGCGTCCAACAGGAAGCCGAACTGCTCCTGTGCCTCTTCCTCGCCGATGCCCATAACATCGAAGACGCGCTTCTGGACATCTGGGCGGTGAATACGAATGGAGCCGCCACCAATTTCGTTACCGTTGCAGACGATGTCGTAGGCGTAAGCCAGTGCGTTGCCCGGATCCTTGTCGAAGGTATCCATGTGCTCTGGCTTCGGCGAGGTGAAGGCGTGGTGCACAGCAGTCCACTGGGAGTGGCCCAGGGCAACGTCACCGGAAGCGGTAGCGTCGGCAGCCGGCTCGAACAACGGTGCGTCGACGACCCAGGTGAATGCCCAGTCGCCTTCCTTGATCAGGCCGAGCTTCTTGGCAATCTCTCCACGAGCAGCACCCAGCAGTGCACGGGAGCTCTTAGCATCACCTGCAGCGAAGAAGATGCAGTCACCCGGCTTTGCGCCGACGTGCACCGCGATGCCTTCACGCTCTGCGTCAGTAATGTTCTTGGCAACCGGGCCACCCAGAGTGCCGTCCTCCCCGACGAGGATGTAGGCCAGGCCCTTCGCGCCGCGCTGGCGGGCCCAATCCTGCCAAGCATCGAGTTGACGACGAGGCTGCGATGCGCCACCGTCCATAACAACTGCACCAACGTAGTCGTTCTGGAAGACACGGAAAGTGGTGTCCTTGAAGAACTCAGTGCACTCCACCAACGGAATGTCGAAGCGCAGGTCTGGTTTGTCAGAACCGTACTTCTCCATGGCCTCCTTGAAGGTCATGCGTGGAATCGGAGTCTGAACAGTGACACCGGCCTCGGCGAAGATAGCAACCAGAATCTCTTCTGCCAGCGCAATGACATCGTCCTGCTCGGCGAAGCTCATCTCAACGTCGAGCTGAGTGAACTCTGGCTGGCGGTCAGCGCGGAAGTCCTCATCGCGGTAGCAGCGGGCAATCTGGTAGTAGCGCTCCATACCAGCGACCATAAGCAGCTGCTTGAACAGCTGAGGGGACTGCGGCAGTGCATAGAAAGTGCCCGGCTTCAAACGAGCCGGCACTACGAAGTCACGAGCGCCTTCCGGCGTAGAGCGAGTCAACGTCGGAGTCTCGATTTCTGTAAAGTCGTGGCTGTCCAGCACCTTACGTGCTGCGCGGTTGACAGCCGCACGAAGACGCATAATTTTGGCCGGGCCTTCACGGCGTAGGTCTAGGTAGCGGTACTTCAGGCGAGCTTCTTCGCCCACAGTGCCAGAAGTTCCAACGTCCTCGAGCTGGAACGGCAATGCCGCCGACTCGTTGAGGATGGTCAGCTCCGTAACATTGACCTCAATTTCTCCCGATGCCAGGTTCGGGTTTTCGGAGCCCTCCGGGCGCTTCTCAACGATACCGGTGACCTGAATGCAGTACTCGCTGCGCAGGTGGTGTGCACGCTCAGCAACTTCACTGTTGCGGAACACAACCTGGGCGTAACCGGAGCGGTCACGCATGTCAATGAAGATCACACCACCGTGGTCACGGCGGCGTCCTACCCAACCGGTCAGGGTTACTGTGCTGCCGGCGAGGTCAGCGCGGAGGTCTCCGGCAAGATGCGTACGAAGCACTGCGAATTGGTCCTTCCAAAATTGGTGCTATAGGGATTAACGCTGTGGATAGCGGTTTCGTCCGTGTAGTCTACCTTGAAGCCATTAAGGTGAGAAGAAGACCCCGGTTATTTTGCCTATTACCGGTCATCGCCCCGGTCATCGCCTTGGGTCTACCTCGGGCTTCATGTACTCACTTAGACATAGATTTTTGTAGGCCTTGACGTTGACTTCCATACGGACACTTTGACGCAGCGCTATTCAATGGCCCGTTTTCCGAACCCTATGCAATAGTCTTACTCCTATGACCTTCCGGAATGACTTCCAAAAGAGCTCGGCTCGTGCCGAGCGACGCTCGGGTGGTGGCCGCGCTATTGCAGTAGGCGGTGGCGGCATCGGCGGCCTTGTCCTCATTGGCCTGTACTTACTTCTCGGCGGCGACCCGGGACAATTGGGACAGCTGACAGGTGCCCAGAACAACCAGTCCTCTCAGACTGCACAGCAAACCCCTGGTGAGGATCCCTGTAAAACCGGCGAAGATGCCAACAGCCGCATCGATTGCCGGATGGAATTCACCGGCATTTCGGTCGACCGAGTCTGGGAAGAACAGCTTCCCGCACAGGCCGGCATCGGGTACACGAACCCAGGCCTAGTCCTCTTTGAAGGCTCCACTCAGTCGGGCTGCGGCGCAGCGTCCTCGTCCACCGGCCCGTTCTACTGCCCCGCCGATCAAACGGCCTACTTCGACACGGAGTTCTTTAGCACCCTGGAGCGCATGGGCGGAGGCAACGGCCCGCTCGCGCAGGAGTATGTCGTAGCCCACGAATTCGGTCACCATATCCAAAATTTGGAGGGTACGCTCGGCCGCAGTAACTACAACGAGCCTGGCCCCGATTCCGATGCCGTAAAGATTGAGCTGCAGGCAGACTGCTATGCGGGTATCTGGGCTCATTACGCGGACAAGGGGCCGGACGCAATCCTCGAACCGCTTTCCGACGAGCAAGTTGCCGATGCCCTCAAAACTACGAAGGCCATCGGTGATGACACCATCCAGCAGCATTCCGGCGGTGGTGTCCAGCCAGACTCCTGGACCCACGGCTCAGCTGAGCAGCGTACGAAGGCATTCCTCACCGGCTACAAATCCGGCAAGATGGCGCAGTGCGACACTCTCGAGCGCGGTGTCTACAGCTAGACTCCGCACTCAACAAATGCGCGTTTCCTAGATGCGCGACTGCAACTCCTGAACCAGTGCATCTAGGGCCACCGCGTGCTGCTCGTGGGACTCGAGGTTCTTCAGCTGAACCTCGCCCGCAGCCAATTCAGATTCGCCGAGGACCAACGCAAATCGGGCTCCAGCGCGATCGGCACCCTTCATTGCACCCTTCAGCCCGCGGCCACCGTAGGACATATCCGCGCGGATACCCGCTTGGCGCAACTTATTGATCTGCACCGCCATAGTGTGAGCGGCTTCTTCACCGAGCGCAACACCATACACATCGACGCGTCGACCGTCGCTAGCCTGCTTGCCCTCCGCTTCCAGCGCGAGCAGTGCACGATCCACACCCAAACCAAAGCCAATGCCCGACAGCTCTTGGCCGCCGAGCTGCGCCATCAGCCCGTCGTAGCGACCACCGCCACCGATACCCGACTGAGCACCAAGGCCGTCGTGAACAAACTCGAAGCAAGTCTTGGTGTAGTAGTCCAGTCCCCGCACCATTCGCGGGTTGATAACATACGGCACCTTCATGTCATCCAACAGTCCAGTCACAACTTCAAAGTGATTGCGAGCGCTGTCCGAAAGGTGGTCTAGCATCAGCGGCGCGTCAGTGAGCATTTCCTGCATTTCCGGACGCTTATCGTCGAGGACGCGCAGCGGGTTGATGTTTGCACGGTGGCGAGTTTCCTCGTCCAGCGGCAGGTCAAACAAGAATTCCTGCAGCTTAGCGCGGTATTCGGGGCGACAGGTGTTGTCACCGAGGCTTGTCAGCTCAAGCCGGAATCCTTCCAGGCCGATGCCGCGGAAACATGCGTCGGCAAGCGCGATGACCTCAGCGTCCAGCGCAGGATCATCGACGCCGATTGCCTCTACGCCAACCTGCTGCAACTGACGGTAACGGCCGGCCTGCGGGCGTTCATAGCGAAAGAACGGCCCCGCGTAGGAAAGCTTGACCGGCAACTGACCGCGGTCCAGATTGTGCTCAATGACCGCGCGCATCACGCCCGCGGTACCCTCCGGGCGCAGGGTGACCGAGCGGTCGCCGCGGTCGGCGAACGTGTACATCTCCTTGGTGACGACGTCCGTCGATTCACCTACGCCGCGTGCAAAAAGCCCGGTTTCCTCGAAAATTGGCAGCTCAATGTGCTCATAGCCCGCAAGTCGTGCGCGGTGCTGGAATGAGTTTCGTACCGCCTCGAATTCGCGGGAGACCGGCGGGACGTAATCCGGCACGCCCTTGGGCGCGGAGAATGGCTTCAACTTCTTTGGCTTCTGGCTAGAGTTCACTCCGCTAACTCTACCTGCCAACTCTCACGACGTGTCAGCCAGGCTAGGTGAGGTTTTGCAGGAAGGGGTTGGTCTCGCGCTCCTCGCCTATCGACGATGCGGAGCCATGGCCCGGAAGAATCATGAGGTCATCCGCCAGCGGGAGAACCTTATCCTTCAACGACTGCTGCATGTGCTCCGGACTACTGCCCGGTAAATCTACGCGACCGATAGCCCCCTTAAAGAGGACGTCCCCGCTGAAGATAATCTCATCTTCCCCATCGGAAGCGCGCAGCATTACGCACCCCGGTGAGTGACCCGGTGCGTGAATGACTTCGAAATTCAACCCTGCCCACTTTACTTCGTCGCCATCCTCGAAGAAATCGGCTTTCGTATAAGCCTGCATGGACTCGATGTCAAAGAGGTGTCCGAAAGAAGAACCGCCGAGTTTCGGATTGGCCAGCAACACATTGTCGCTTTCGTGAATGAAGACGGGGATATCCCAGAAGTCGGCAGCCTCCGCGACATCGCGAATGTGATCGATGTGGCCATGCGTCAACAGAATTGCCTCCGGCTTCCAATTTCGTTTCTCAACCTCAGTGCGCACAACCTCAAGTGCCCCCATGCCCGGGTCAATAATGACGCACGGGGTAGCCAAGTCGTCCATCTCCGGAGTGCCTGTTGCCACGTAGCAGTTGGTCTGAAAAGGGCCGGCTGCAAAACCAAAAATCTCCATAGCACACATTCTATCGAGTGTCTGCTTGGCTCGAGCTGGGTTCATTTATCACGCTGTTAAGTTCCCGCTAAAACGACGGCTGATAGGCGGCGAAACTCGTAGAACTGTTCTTGGCAATTGAAACTGACGATTGGAATCTTTATGCAGAATGTGTACTTAGCAACTATCACTATTTTCATCGTGACAACGGTGGGAACGGCCCTAGCAGGCTATCCGCTGCTGACCTCAATCCTTTTCATGTCAGCCGTGACAATCCTGGGCACGAGGAGTCTAACTCGACATCGTCGTAGTCGTGTTGTCGAAGGTACAAACAGAAGTAAGAGCTGCATCACGCCAGAGAAGGTGAAGAAGTACCGTCGCCAACACCCCGGTGTCGGCATCAAAGAGGCTGTCGAAGCTCTACGTGCTAAAGCGGAACGCCCTTTCCCATGGCGACTTGGCCTGTCATCTCGCAAATGAGAAGCGACTCCGGGCATAATGGTCGATTGTGTACGCGACGGTGACCGACTGAGCTTTCACCTCAAACTCGGTCACTATCTATGGGCAAAATCGTCCGCTGGTGTTCCGTCACCGGCAATAGATGACTAAGAGATACGGAGAGAGACTAGTGGCCAATAATGAGCAAAGGCGCAAAGATGCGATGCGGACGCTCGAGCGCGAACTTAAGCGCCGTGCGCGTGCCGAGAAGCTGAAGCCACTGGGCGTTGTCGTAACCACCTTGGCTATCCTGCTCTTTATCGGAGGCGGAATCTACCTGCTGACCACGGCTGGCGGCGCTGACGACAACGAGGCCGCTAATGAATCTACGACGCCAGTCGAGCCTGCAGCTCTCACAGCTACTCCCGTCAGCGGTGAAAAGGTTCCGATGAAGCGCTCTTCCCCGCTTCCGGAAACCGTGACCTGTGACTACCCGGATGATGGCGAGGCATCGAAGGACATCGATAAGCCAGCTACCGACAATGTTCCCGCCACTGGCACTGTAACCATCACTCTGAAGACTAACCAGGGCGACATTCCGATGGAGCTGGACCGCGCTATTTCACCTTGCGGTGTCAATGCGATTGAGCACATGGCCAAGTCCAACTACTTCGACGACACCGTGTGCCACCGTATCACCGGTGGTGGCCTGAACGTTCTCCAGTGTGGTGACCCGACTGGTACCGGTAGCGGCGGCCCGGGCTTCAAGTTCGCTGGCGAGTGGCCGGTCAAGGATTCCGGTCTGGATCAGAACACCCCGTTGGTGTACCCGAAGGGCTCTATCGCCATGGCAAACCCGAACGACCCGGATGCCAACGGCAGCCAGTTCTTCCTCAACTGGGCAGATTCTCAGCTGCCACCGCAGTACACCGTGCTTGGCTCCATGACTGACGAGGGCACCAAGACGGTTGCGGACATTGCGAAGAATGGTATCGAGGGTGGCGGTACCTCTGACGGTAAGCCAGCTAAGGAAGTCCGTATTGAGAAGGCGGAAGTCAAGTAGTCGACTCAACTAACTGATTGAGAAATTCATCAAAAACAGGGCCAAGGTGTTTCACCTTGGCCCTGTTTTAATACCGACGCGGCCTCAATCTTTATTCACATATCGATGCGCTGCTAAACCAGCTACTGACCAGAAGTAATGCGGTAAACATCGAAGACTCCCTCGACACCGCGCAGAATGTTGAAGATATAGCCCATCTGCTTAGTGTCCGAAACCTCGAAGCTAAAACGCATTACGGCAACGCGGTCATCGGAGGTATGGGAGGACGTCGACAGGATTGAGACCCTCTGATCGGAGAAGACGCGAGTAATCTCCGAGAGCAGTCCGTGACGGTCAAGTGCTTCGATTTGCACCGTAACCATGAAGACCGCACCGGAGGAATCTGTTGCCCAGGAGACCTCGATAATGCGCTCGGGCTCCTGGTGCAGCTTCTCCGCATTAGTGCAGTCCGTACGGTGCACACTGACCCCACCGCCGCGGGTGACGAAGCCAAAGATGGCATCGCCCGGCACAGGCGTACAGCATTTGGCAAGCTTAGCGGCCATATCCGCGCTGCCTTCTACCAACACACCCGTGCTGTCAGCGCGGCGCGGAGTGTTGTGCACGCTCATCTTTGAAATTGGCGTGCGGGAGACCAACTGCTCTTCGGCATCGTCCGTGCTCGAGAACTGCGCCATCAGGCGGTGAGTCACATGCTGCGCTGAGACCTGTCCCTTTCCGATAGCGGTATAGAGCGCATCGACATCCGCATAGTGCAGCTCGGAGGCAATCTGCTTGATGGACGCCGGAGTGAACAGGCGGTGCATCGGCAGACCGCCGCGCTGTACCTCTGCAGCCAGCGCGTCACGTCCGGCATCGAGCGCCTCCTCACGGCGCTCCTTGGCAAACCACTGACGAATCTTTGCCCGCGCGCGGGGAGTTTTAACAAACTTCTCCCAGTCCTTAGACGGGCCGGAATGGGCATCCTTGGACGTGAAGATCTCGACGCGGTCGCCAGTTTTTAGCGGTGATTCCAACGCCACTAGCTTGCCGTTGACTTTGGCACCAATACAGCGGTGACCTACTTCAGTATGGACTGCGTAGGCAAAGTCGACCGGCGTGGAGTCCGCGGGCAATGTGATGACATCACCCTTAGGCGTGAACGCAAAAATTTCAGTGACTGAGAGGTCATAACGCAGGGAGTCCAGGAACTCGTTAGGATCTGCAGCCTCGCGCTGCCAATCCAGCAGCTGACGCATCCACGCCATCTGATCGACTTCGGCGGAATCTCCCTTATGAGAGCCTTTTGTTTCCTTGTAGCGCCAGTGTGCGGCAATGCCGTACTCAGCGTTGTAGTGCATTTCATGGGTGCGAATCTGCACTTCTAGCGGGGCCCCACCTGGACCAATGACCGTTGTGTGCAACGACTGGTAAACCCCGAAGCGCGGCGCGGAAATATAGTCCTTGAATCGCCCCGGCATGGGTTTGAATAGCGAGTGGACGGCGCCCATGGCGGCGTAGCAGTCCTTGGTCGTGTCCACCAGAACTCGAAGTCCGACCAGGTCAAAAATCTCGTCGAACTCGTGGCCGCGGACAATCATCTTCTGATAAATCGACCAGTAGTGCTTCGGCCTGCCCTGTACCTCAGCAGCAATGTGAGACTCCTTCAGATCCTTCTGGATCATCTCGGAGACTTCCTGGATGTACCGGTCCCGCTGCGGCGCTCGGTCTGCGACCAAACGCACAATCTCGTCGTACTTCTTCGGGTACAAAATGGCGAAGGAGAGATCTTCCAACTCCCACTTCACGCTGGCCATTCCCAAACGATGCGCCAGCGGTGCAATCACCTCGAGGGTCTCGCGGGCCTTCTTAGCCTGCTTTTCCGGCGGCAGGAAACGCATTGTGCGCATGTTATGCAGCCGGTCGGCCACCTTGATAACCAGCACGCGCGGGTCCTGGCTCATGGCGATAATCATCTTTCGCACGGTCTCTGCCTCGGCGGCGGAGCCCAACGCAACCTTGTCCAATTTGGTCACGCCGTCGACTAGTCGCGCGACCTCTGGGCCGAAGTCCCGCTCCAGGTCCTCCAGCGTGTAATCGGTGTCCTCGACCGTGTCATGCAGCAACGCCGCCACCAGCGTGGTGGTATCCATACCAATCTCGGCGGCAATAGTGGCGACTGCAAGCGGGTGAGTGATGTATGGCTCGCCGGATTTCCGGTACACGCCGTCGTGAAGGCGCTCGGCGGTATCGTAGGCACGCTGAAGCACAGCCAAATCCGCGCGCGGATGCACCTGCCGATGCACCGCGACAAGGGGATCTAGCACCGGGCGGGTCTTCGTTCTGTTACCGGTAAGGCTTCGCGCTAGGCGAGCACCATAACGGCGTGCGGGCCCTTCAGCCATGGCTCATTCACCCCTTATTAACCACGTACAGAGGCAGATCAGCAAGCTTCTCCCGAGCGCCCAGGCCTTCAACCTCCAGCACGGTGCACAGCCCGGTCACCTCGACACCAGCTGTCTCTAGCAGGGCGCGAGCTGCACACAGGGTGCCACCAGTTGCCAACACATCGTCGACAAGTACGGCCTTCTTGCCCTTCAGCTCAAACCCACTAGCCGGAATCTCAAGCGCGGCCGTACCGTATTCCAGTTCATAGGTCTCCGTCAGCACAGGTGGTGGGAGCTTGCCCTTCTTACGAATAGCGAGCACTCCCAGTCCGAGCTTGTATGCCACCGCAGAACCCAGCAGGAATCCACGCGCATCGAGGCTGCCGATAATATCGGCCCCGAACTCTTCCACCTTGGCGGAAATCTCGTCCACAAGCAGGGCGAACGTCGTGGCGTCGGCAAGCGCCGGCGTCAGGTCCTCGAACAGTACGCCCTCAACTGGAAAATCGGGCACAAACCGAATCTGATCAGCTAATGCCTCACGCGCGTGTGCATACGACACAGGTTTAAGCTCCTTTTCGGCAAAAAGAAAAAGTGCGGGCACCTGTCAACGATACCCGCACAATGCGCTTTTAAAGTAGTTTCACCCGAACCACTGGGAGGTGCTACCTCCTACTGCCCCGGACGCCAGGACAGCGGCTTGTCTTCATCGCCCTTAAGCTTCGGGGTCTTCACCGTTCGTTTCGGCGTCGACTGTTCCATTTCGCTTGCAGACGATTCCTTCGCGCCCAAGTCCTCCGCGACATCAGCAGTGGCGGAATCGGTGTCCGATCCGGCCCGCTCAGATGCCTTTGCGCGAGCAGACAGTACCGCCTCGTCATGCTTGCGGTATTCACGCTGACGCGACTTGAGCGTTACCAACAGCGGCGAAGCCAGGAAAATCGAGGAGAACGTGCCCTGAATAATGCCGATGAGCTGAACCAGCGCCAAATCCTTCAGCGTACCGACACCCAGCATGCCCACAGCGATAATCATCAGTGCCAGGATTGGCAGCAGCGTCGACACTGTGGTGTTTATAGAACGCATGATGGTTTGGTTGACAGCCAGATTCACCAGCTCGGCGTAACTTCTACGTGTCGATGAACGATAGCCTGCCGTATTCTCGTCGACTTTGTCGAAGACCACGACGGTGTCGTACAGCGAGAACGACAGCACGGTCAGGAGACCGATAATGGTGGCCGGGGTGACATCAAGGCCGATCAGCGCGTAGATGCCCATAATCACTATTGCGTCCACGGCCAGGGCGAGGATGGCAGAAATGGCCATGTCACGCTCGAAGCGGATAGTGATGTAGACGAATACCAAGCCCAAGAACACTACTGCAGCCAGCAGCATGCGGTTGGTAATCGACGAGCCCCACGACTCCGAAACGGTCGAGTCACCAATCGCATCCGGGGTCTGCTCCCCCTGTGCGTCGACGGGTTTGAATGCGTCGTTCAGTGCGACGCGAGCATCATTAATCTCGCCCTGGGTCAGCTTCTCTGAGGTGATTTCCAGAATGCGGCCTTCGCCAGAACCGATGATCTGCACCAACTCCGGCTTGACGCCGGTGGCGTCGGTGAAGACCTCCTCAGCCTGTTCAGTCGTCACTGACGCAGGCGGCATAGTCATCTTGGTGCCGCCCTCGAAATCGATACCGAAGCTGAACCCTCGAATCAGCATCGATGCTAACGCAACGACAATGACGGCAATCGCAATCTGGTACCAGCGCTTCCGCTTACCGACGATATTGATTCCACCCTCGCCGGTGTAGAGGCGGCGGAAGAATGAGTCCTCGTTAGCCGCGTCATTTTCGCTAGTCAGCGCCGGATTCGTCTGAGTAGTATTCATGGATTCCTACTTCCCCTCATTCGCGCCGGAGTCAGCCGAACCGGTGTCGGCAACTGCACTGGCGGCTGCATTGGAGGTGACAGCCTTTTTACCGGTAGCTACGGACTTGTTCCTGTTAGCGACCTCCATGACTGAACCAAAGCCGTTCATGGATGGTTTGGACAGTGCCGGCCACTTGCGAGTAGCCAGAATGACCAGTGGCGCAGTCACCAGGAAGGCGGTCACAATATCGAATGCCGTGGAAAGACCAAGTGTGAATGCGAAACCACGCACATCGCCAACAGCCAGGATGTAGAGGACCACAGCCGCAATGATGGACACAAAGTTACCCGACAGGATCGTACGCCGTGCTCGTCGCCAAGCATGCGGTACCGCAGAGCGGAATGTCCTACCCGCACGAATCTCATCCTTAATGCGTTCGAAGAAGACGATAAAGGAGTCAGCTGTCACGCCGATGGAAATGATGATACCGGCGATACCAGCGAGATCGAGTGAGTAGCCAATCCAGCGACCGAGCAGCACGAGTACGCCGTAGACCATCGCACCAGCTGCTGCCAGTGAAACCAGCGAGATGGCTCCGAGGCCTCGGTAAAGAACGATTGCGTAGACGACAATCAGAGCAATACCGATAATGCCGGCAAGCAGACCGGCCTCCAGGGAGGCCGACCCCAGCATGGCTGGAATGGTCGTAGTGGTACCGCCCGGCTCGCCGTCCTCACCTGCGAAGGACAGTGGCAGTGCGCCGTAACGCAAGTTATTCGCCAGCGCCTGTGCCTCATCGATAGTGAAATCACCCGTGATTCGAGTAGCTGAACCGACCGGGGTTGCCTCCTGAATCACCGGGGCGGAAATGACCTTCGAGTCCAACACGATGGCGACCTGCTGCTGCAGGTAGTCATTGGTCAGCTTGGTCCAGGTACGAGCGCCGGTGTCGTTCTTACCGGACTTGAAGCTAAAGGAGACCTGGATTTGACCAGACTGCTGATCGTAGCCACCGCTAATCGGCGCATTGGTGTCGATAGCATCGCCGGACAGACGCTGGCCCTTGACCTCGTCGTCTTGCCCAATCAACAGAGGAGCCTTGCCCAGGAAGATAGCCTTGCCACCTTCTGGCGCACAGGTCACCAATGGCTTGGCCGGGTCATCGGCACCCTGCAGCGGATCGACTGCATCTCGGTTATCGCAGCTCATCAGTGCAGCGGCTGCAAACTGCGTCGTCGGATCTTCGGACTGGCGAGTTGCCAGCAGCACGTCACGAACCTTCGTACGCAGCTCTGCCGCTTCAATCGAGTTCGCCGGCTTTGCCGGAGCCGTTGCGTCCAGCTTCGGGGCCTCGCCCAGCGACTTGGACAGTTCCTCCGGGACCGGCTGGTCCGGGTTCTGTTCCTTGAAGGCATCAATTGCACGCTTCTGCGTCTCGTTCATGTCCTTGTACAGGCCATCGACGCGCTTGGTGGCGTCCTCCTTCGACAGGACACCGACCGAAACCCAGTCCTCTGCGGTCTTTTTGACTACTTCACCAAAGGCAGCTTCATCAGGGCCCTGCGTGGGCTGCTCTACCGGACGGAAAAACAGCTGCGAAGTCTGTCCGAGCGTACGCGCCTCCTGTGAGTCTTCACCCGGCACGGTAATGACCAGCGTGTCACCGTCGGTGACAACTTGAGCGCCACTGACGCCCATGCCGTTTACGCGGTTTTCCAGAATCTTGCGAGCCTGGTCGAGCTGATCGCGGGTCGGCTTTTCGCCCTGCGGCACCAGGGTTACTCGGGTACCGCCCTGCAAATCGATACCCAACTTTGGCTTGGCCGATCCGCCGCCGGTGAAAAAGACGAGTGCGTACGTAAGGATAAGGAAGCTGACAAACAGCGCCAACAGCCACTGTGGCCAGTTCCTCTTGAATGTATTCGCACCAGATCTGGATTTGCTGTTCAAAGCAAAGTCTCCTGAATCGTGACGTTTAGGTACTTGAACGTTTCGGGTTGAAACGCGTGTCTATAACTGCACCGCGAACTCGCGCAATACCAGGCAGGGGCATTGCGGGCGTCGCCAAGCAAAGCTATAAACACCAACCGCTAGAGGATAACCGATTTAGCGGCCTGCGCCGGTTTTGACTTGTACCTATTTAGTGAAAATCTTCCGACGCTTGCCGACGGCGAAACCTGGGTCGCGTCCTTCGCCCTGCGGCGCACGCTAGAGCTTGATGGCATGCAAACCAGCGGGGCGTGGACGTGCAAAACTGCTACTACTTTTCGGTAGAAGTCGAGCCATCTGTACCCGGGTTATCCGAATTGCTCGTTGTATCCGGGTTCGCGGCCTGCTCGTTGCTGTCCGAAGCCGCATTATCAGCCGGGCCGTGGCCGGTAATTTCTTGCACATCGCCAATGTGGTCGTCCGGCGCATCGGAAACTCTGCCACGCTGGTCGCGGTGAGCGTAGCTAGCTCCCGCGCCGGTAGTGAGGTTGCGGGCAATAGCGCCCTTCTCCCAACGGGTGACGATGCCGTCAGCGATGATTAGATCAACGGTTGTGTCGGTGGTATCAACGACCACGCCGTGCATGCCGGAACCGGTGATGACCTCCGCGCCAGGGGACAGCTTATCCTGCATTTCCCGGATGGTGCGCACCTGCTTGTTCTGCTTGACAATCTGCCAAATCGGCAGCGCCAGGAACAAGAAAATAAGTAGGAGGAGAATAGTTTGATCCATGTCTGCCGAGTTTAACGAATTGCCTGCTCGCAATTCCACACTGCCCTGGGACAGGATTAGGGGGAAAGCTATTCTCCGATAGTGCCCTCCGGGGGCTGTAGCCCCAAGTGCCGCCATGCTCGGGCAGTTGCCACGCGTCCACGGGATGTGCGCGCAATCATTCCTGCACGTACCAAGTAGGGTTCGCACACTTCTTCCACGGTCGAGGGCTCCTCACCCACTGCCAGTGCCAGCGAGTTTACCCCCACAGGCCCACCGCCGTGTCCCTTGACCAGGGCTGTCAGCACTGCCCGATCCAGACGGTCGAGCCCCAGCTCATCGACATCGAAGACAATCAATGCCGCCTTGGCCGCACCAAGATCAATAACGCCACCGGAGTGGACATCGGCGAAATCGCGGACGCGACGCAGCAGGCGGTTGGCAATTCGCGGTGTACCGCGCGAACGCGACGCAATCTCCACTGCAGCCTCCGGGCTGATGTCTACCCCGAGGATCCCAGCGGCACGGGTAACCACCTTTGTCAGATCTTCGACCTCATAGAACTCCATCTGCGCGGTAAAACCAAAGCGGTCACGCAGTGGGCCAGTCAGCATACCCGAGCGCGTCGTCGCACCGACCAACGTGAATGGTGGAATCTCGAGTGGAATCGACGTAGCTCCAGGCCCTTTGCCTACGATGACATCAATACGGAAATCTTCCATTGCCATGTACAGCATTTCTTCCACTGGCCTGGCAATGCGGTGAATCTCATCGATAAACAGGACATCGCCCTCGAGCAGGTTCGACAGCATTGCTGCCAAATCGCCAGCGCGAATAAGCGCCGGACCGGAGGTCATTCGCAGGGAGCTCCCCATCTCCTGCGCAATAATCATGGCCATGGTGGTCTTACCCAGCCCGGGAGGTCCCGACAACAGAATGTGGTCCGGAGTCACATTTCGCCCCCGTGCCCCGGAAAGCACTAAATCCAGCTGTTCGCGGACCTTGGGTTGGCCGATGAACTCCCCTAACGACTTTGGTCGCAGGTTCGATTCCGCATCGGCTTCCTCGACCTGAGCGCGGGCATCGACATCACGTTGTACACCATTTCCACCACCGCCAAAATGGTCGTTGGCTTCCCCACCTAAAGAGTCCCTGAAGGGATTGCCCGACACGTTAAACTCCGTGCGCTCGATATCGCTCATAGTCCCCTCATCCTAGTGCACTGCCAATTTTCATCATCAATGTAGCTGCAGGTCCTCGACCTGGATTTACTTCTCACCCAATGTCTTTAGCGCCGCCTTCAGCGCCATTGAAGTATCCAAGGTCGGATCAATCCGAACAACGGTCTCCGCTGCCTCATTCGCGTCAGCTTCCGGGAACCCAAGCCCGACCAAAGCACCAACGACCTGATCCAGATCTGCCTTCAAAACAAGGCCAGGTGCTGCTCCGTTTGCAGCTTCCTCCGGCGGCGATACCGCCCTGTCCGCGAAAACCTCGACTTTATCTTTCAATTCAACCAACAGGCGCTCCGCCAATCGCTTGCCGACGCCGTTAGCTGCTTGCAAGGCCTTCGCATTCTTTGAGGCGACCGCATTGGCAATCTCCGCCGGCGACAGTACCGAAAGAACAGACATCGCGACCTTTGGCCCCACCGTCGAGACAGTGCGCAGGAGCGCAAACATCTCACGTTCCTGTGAATTGGCAAAACCAAAGAGCGTAATCGCGTCTTCACGAACCGCCATTGTGGTCAACATAAAAGTCTGCTCATGCCTCACCAACTGGGAAGCTAGCCTGCCTGTAATGGTGACCAAATGCCCGACACCACCGCACTCGATAACGCAATAGTCCGCACCGAGGTCGATAACTTCACCGCGAAGAGATGCAATCACTTCTCACAATTCCTTTCACTACGGCTTCCCTAAAGACACCGCGATAAACGCCAAACTCACAAGTGTTCTCTAGCAAGCTCCCCTACCGCGAGGGATTCTCACGGCGAGAAAGCTCCAACTCCCGCTCCTCGTGCTGCTTCGCAAGCGCAGCCAAGGTGTCGCGCTGGCGTTGCAGAACCGGACCACGCCAACAGTGGCAGATAGCGATAGCCAAAGCATCCGCTGCATCTGCAGGTTTTGGCGGAGTTTCCAACCCAAGGATTCTCGTCACCATCATGGTCATCTGCTTCTTATCAGCTCGACCGTTGCCGGTGAGCGCCTTCTTTACCTCCGATGGCGTGTACATATGCACTTCCAAGCCGCGTCTCGCCGCAGCGAGGACAAGGACACCAACCGCGTGCGCCGTCTGCATCACGGTGGACACGTTGCCGCGCTCGAATACCCGTTCCATCGCAACCACGTCCGGCTCGTACTCATCCATCCACTGCTCCACGGCATTGGAAAGCCGTAAAAGACGATCCTCCAACGACGCCGTGGTTGGTGTGCGGGCGACCCCCACAGCAATGGGAATGACTTTCCTGCCCTGAGTACCTTCCGCAATGGAGAGACCACAACGAGTAAGGCCAGGGTCGATGCCCATCACCCGCAGAGATCCAGCTCGATAATTCACTCCTCCACTAATACCATATTTCGAACAGCTGTTTGTATCGTAGCTAGAAGGAGTACCAACCGTTGGTTCTGATACGTTTAACACCATGAATTCACCGAAGAAGCTCTACGGCGTTCTCGCTGCAGCTGAAATGGTCACGTGGGCTCTGCTGCTTTTAGGCCTGGCGCTGAAGTACCTGTTCAAAGTCACTGACGCCGCCACCACTATCTTCGGCAGCATCCACGGCTTTACGTTCCTGTGCTACGTAGTCACCACCATCATGGTGTGGATCAACCAGCAGTGGAGCTTTGGCCGCGGTGTCATCGGCCTCGCCTCTTCTATCATTCCATTCGCAACCTATCCGTTTGAACGAAACACCCTGAAGGCAGGCCTTCTGGATCGGCCCTGGCGCTTTACCGACGAATCCGAGGAGCCACAGGGCATATTCGAGTGGGCACTCGCCATGATTATTCGTCGCCCCTTTATCTCGGCGTTCGTCATCTTGATTGTTCTCGCGGTGGTCTTCACACTGTTGCTGATGGCCGGACCTCCGACTCAGTGGTTCTCCTAGGACGCCCATAAAAAAACCAATCCCCATCGGACTGCTTTCCGATGGGGACTTCCTGTTGACACCAGCTCGCCGAGCAATTCAGCGTTGCCGACTGCCCTACCACGGGCACCCTTTAACGCCGAGAAGCCAGTCAGCAGAACCGTCGACAAAAAACGCCTAGTCGTCGAGTTCGGCGATGACCTCGTCGCTGATGTCGGCGTTCGAGTAGACGTTCTGCACGTCGTCGGACTCTTCGAGAGCGTCAATCAGACGGAAGAGCTTGCGTGCGCCGTCAGCATCGAGAGCGACTGTGGTAGAAGCGCGGTAGTCCTGATCTGCGGAGTCGTACTCCATTTCGGCATCGACAAGAGCGGTGCGGACATTCATCAGATCGGTAAAGGCGGAGACAACCTCGAACTTTTCACCCAGGTCGTTGACTTCCTCTGCACCGGCATCGAGAACCGCCATGAGCAGGTCATCCTCGGTCAGCTCGCCCTTCGGCAACTCGACGACACCCTTCTTTTCGAAGAGGTACGCCACGGCGCCGTTGTCCGCCATGTTGCCGTTGTTTTTGTTGAACGCCGAGCGCACATCGGAAGCAGCACGGTTACGGTTATCCGTCAGGCACTCCACAATCAAAGCGACGCCACCAGGTGCATAGCCTTCGTAGACAATGGTCTCCCAGTCAGCACCGCCGGACTCCTCGCCGGAACCACGCTTGCGGGCACGCTCAATGTTGTCGTTGGGAACCGAGGCCTTCTTGGCCTTCTTGATCATGTCATCGAGGGTGGGGTTACCAGCAGGATCACCGCCGCCGGTACGAGCCGCGACCTCGATGTTCTTGATCATCTTTGCCCACTCTTTGGCGCGCTTGGCGTCATTAGCAGCTTTCTTGTGCTTTGTGGTTGCCCATTTTGAATGACCCGACATGTGCTAGTTCCTACCAATCCTCTCGTCAATACCCATATAGCTGGGAATTAGTCAGGTGTTCATTATACAAACTGGGGATTTAAATTCCGACAAGCTCTCGCAAAAAGAACTCGTGGAGCCGAGTCTCCCCCGTCGACTCCGGGTGAAAGCTGGTGGCCATCGCAGCTCCCTGCCGTACTCCGACCACTGTACCGGCGGTCTCTCCAGCCGATTCTGGCACCCGCGCTAGCACCTCAACGTCGTCGCCGACACGCTCGACCCATGGGGCGCGAATAAAGGCGGCGTGCACAGACGACTGGTCACCACCAATCGCCAGCTGCGGGATATCCAAGTCAGTTTCAAAGGAATCCACCTGACGGCCAAATGCGTTACGACGGACCGTGATGTCAATCGCTCGCAGGTTTACGGCATCCGGACGGGTATCGAGCACTTCGTCGGCAAGCAAAATCATGCCTGCGCAGGTGCCATATGCCGGAAGGCCATCGCGGAGGGCTTCCCGCAGCGGGCCTTCAAGCTCATTGAAGACCATCAACTTGCTCATGGTCGTGGACTCGCCGCCGGGCAAAATTAAGCCGCTAAGTCCCTCCAGGTCACGGGGCAAGCGCACCTTTCGGTGCGGGACGCCGAGCTGGTCAAGGACATATCCGTGTTCGGCAACGTTGCCCTGAAGAGCGAGGATACCGATTGTTTCCTGTGTCATTAATCTAGGTTCTCACTGCGAGCATCGAAGTTCGTCGCCACTGGCACGGGCTCGACACCCGGGGCCAGGCTTCGGGTCAGCCCTTCCTGCGTGACGACGGCCACGAGCTCGCCCTTTTGGTTAAAAATGCGACCGTGAGTCAGTGCGCGACCCGCATGCGCTGATGGTGAAATCTGGTCGTAGAGCAACCATTCATCCGCACGGAACGGACGCATAAACCACATCGCGTGGTCGAGGCTGGCTTCCTGGACCTCAACGCCTGGATGCGGAACGAGTGCCGATGACAGCAAAGTCATATCCGACATGTACGCCAGCGTGCAGACGTGGAAGGTCTCGTTATCCGGCAGGCGATCCTTGCACCGGAACCACACCAGCTGCTGAGACGGGGTGTATTTGTTGTGTTCGAACTGATCATCCGGCACTACCCGGATATCCCAGTCCGCCCACTCGCGCATTAGTAGACGACGTGTATTCGTCATCTCAGAGGTGTCGGTGACCACATCTTCAGGATCTGGCACCTTGCGCATCACGTCAGAGTGCTCGAGTCCCTCATCCCCCTTACGGTGGAAGCTGACCTGCATGACGAAAATCGTACGGCCATCTTGCACAGCTTCGACGGAACGGTGGCAGAAAGACCGGCCATCGCGAATTCGCTTGACCATGTACACCGTCGGGATATGGGGGCGGCCCGGGCCTACAAAGTAGGCGTGGAGGGAGTTCACCGCGAAGGTATTACCCACCGTGCGCGTCGCCGCGACGAGGGACTGGCCGGCAACTTGGCCACCGAAAGTGCGCTGTAGGATTGACTTAATGACTGGGCCACGGAAAATGTCCCGGTCAATCTGCTCCAGATCTAATACCTCGCGGATGTTAGCCATTTTTACCAGCCACGCTCAGCGAGTCGGTGCGGCTGCGGAATCTCGTCGACGTTGATACCGACCATTGCCTCGCCGAGCCCGCGGGAGACATCAGCGATGACCTTCGGATCATCGTAGTGCTGAGTTGCCTGGACGATAGCCTTGGCGCGCTTCTCCGGATCACCGGACTTGAAGATACCGGAGCCAACAAAGACACCCTCAGCACCGAGCTGCATCATCATTGCAGCGTCAGCCGGCGTTGCAATGCCACCTGCGGTGAAGAGTACGACCGGCAGCTTACCGGTCTCAGCGACCTCGCGTACCAGCTCGTACGGTGCCTGCAGCTCCTTGGCGGCAACGTAGAGCTCGTCCGGAGCCATAGAACGCAGACGGTTAATTTCAGCGCGGATGGTGCGCATGTGAGTCACAGCGTTGGAAACATCACCGGTACCGGCCTCACCCTTCGAGCGAATCATGGCAGCGCCCTCGTTGATGCGGCGCAGAGCCTCACCCAGGTTGGTCGCACCACAGACGAACGGCACGGTGAAGTCGAACTTGTCGATATGGTTCGAGTAATCGGCCGGGGTCAGAACCTCGGACTCGTCAATGAAGTCAACACCGAGAGACTGCAGAACCTGTGCCTCAACAAAGTGGCCGATACGGGCCTTGGCCATAACCGGGATGGAGACGGCATTGATAATGCCCTCAATCATGTCCGGGTCGGACATACGCGACACGCCGCCCTCTGCGCGAATATCGGCGGGGACGCGCTCCAACGCCATCACGGCAGTTGCGCCGGCATCCTCAGCGATCTTGGCCTGCTCCGGAGTAACGACGTCCATAATGACGCCGCCCTTCATCATCTCAGCGAAACCACGCTTCACGCGTGCAGTGCCCTGCCCGGAGTTGTTCTCAACCGTGCTCAACGAACCCTACTTCCCTAATACAACTGGTGAATGTGACTGTTTGTAGTCGTTTAACACTATAACGCCTGGACTAGACAGTGCTGTTCATTGAGTCAGAAAACACGGCGAACTTCCAGCACAACGGCGGGATTTCCCACAATTAAGCTGTTGTCAGTCCATCTGCAACATCGAAATATTCCGGTTCAGGTGCAGTACCCGCCAGCCGCAGCGCGCGCACTAGCGGCCTGGCTCGCAGTGCTTTCGTATCCGTCACCGCATCATTGTAGAAACGGCGGGCGAGCTCGAGCCGCGTGTGGGCGTCAGAAAGCTCAATTGCCATCGTTCGGTCCACAGGCTGTTCCTCATAGAGCGCCACAATTTTCCTAGTCAGTTCGTTTTCCACGTCAGCGCGCTGTCCAGTGTTGTTGGCTCGAAGTGGTGTGGCTTCCACCTTCGTCACTACGCCGGCGAGTTCCGGGTAGGCGGCACGAGCGACTGCAGCCCTTCGCCCCAACGCCGCTTCCAGTGAGGAACGCGCCAAGTCGGTGCGAATGTGCATACGGTTCAAACGCGTCGCTGTCGATGAAGCCACCAAACCGCTAACGAGTACGACAATCAGCGCAATGACCAGGACAACGACCCAGATTGGAACGGTTACGTCCACCGAAAACCCACTTTCACTCCGCTGCGTTTAATCAGCTGCCACGACGGAAATCTCTATGGCGCAATGACGACCTTTTCGCCATCCATGCGCACCGTATCGTACACACGCAGAACGCCGTCGGCGACCTGCGACCAGTCATACTCCCAAGCCCGTTTATGCCCGAGTGCGCGAAGCTCCTCCCCCAACTTTGGCTGCGTCAAAAGGCGTACGACTGCATCCGCAAGGTCTACGGAGTTACCGTTTTCAAAGTGAAGCCCGTAATGGCCGTCGTCAAGCACGAGTTTGAACGCATCGATGTCGCTGGAGATCACCGGCGCACCCGCCGCCATCGCCTCTACCAGCACGATGCCGAAACTCTCCCCACCACGCTGTGGGGCAATGTACGCATCCGCATCGGCGAGTATTGACGCCTTAGCATCCTCCGAGAGTCTGCCGACGAAATGCAGGACATCTGCGTTTCTGCCCGCTTTACGACGAGCTGCCGCGACATCACCATCACCAACGACACAGACCTCAAGCTGTGGAATCTCCGCACGTATTGCTGGCAACGCCTCGAGCAGAACGTCAAAGCCCTTGCGGGATTCGTCGAAGCGTCCGAGGAACACAAGCCGATAGAACCCCTCACGCCGCGGCGGGATCTCGGGCAACGATGAGGCGGCCGGGCAGGACTCGAAATCTCCAATACGGACACCATTGGGAATGAGTACCGGGTCGCCGCCGAGTTGCTCAACCTGCCAGCGACGTGCCACTTCCGAGACAGCGATGCCTCCCCGAATGCGTTCAAGGTACTTCCGCAAAAATGGCGTGGCCAGCTTCAATGCCAAGGAGTCCGTCGCCGCAGAGTGATAGGTCGCGACAATTGGACCGACCGAGTTTACTAACGACAACATTGAAAAACTGGGCGAATTCGGCTCATGGATATGAAGAATGTCAAAGCTACCTTCCTCAATCCATGTGCGGACTCGACGGCTCGTGCGGGGACCAAAAGACAGCCGAGCGACCGAGCCGTTATACGGAATCGGGATGGCGGCACCACCTCGAACAACGAAATCCGGAACGTCCGCCTGCACGCTAGCCGGGCCGATGAGACTGACCTCGTGGCCGCGACGGATGAACTCCTCACACAGGTCAATCGCGTGAGCTTGAACCCCACCTGGGACATCGAACGAGTACGGGCACACCATTCCGATTCGCACGGCTACTTTGACCTCTTCTTATCCGCTGGCCACAATGGCTGCATCATGTGCCAATCCGCTGGATGCTGAGCAATATCAGATTCAAAAACTGTAGCGATGTCCTGGACGATGTCGGCCAGCTCGCGCCCCTCGGTCGGCACAAAGGGATGCGTTACAAAACGCCAACCATCGCGCGTGTAGGACAGGCCCGCGGGCATAAGCCGAGCGCCCGTGTCCTGTGCCAGCTTTGCTGCGCCGACCGGCATTGTCGTCTGCTCGCCGAAAAAAGTGACCGGGACCCCGTGGCCGCCGAAGTCACGATCAGACAGCAGGCACACAACGCCACCGTCTTCCAATCGCTTCTGCAGTTCCGGCATCGCGGGTTTGCCACCGGTAAGCGGGAGAATGCGGAATCCGAGGGATTCGCGGTACTCCACGAAAGCGTCGTAAAGCACTTCTGGCTTCAGCCGTTCCGCCACGGTACTGAACCGGCCATGCCGGGAAACGAGCCACATACCTGCCATATCCCAGTTACCAGAATGCGGCAGCGGGATGACGATGGAATCTCCTGCCTCGAGGGCCTCAGCAACTCGTTCGAGTCCATCGCTGGTGGACTCGACCGTGTCTGCCAACTCTGGCGACGCGATGGAGGGCAACCGGAATGCCTCCACCCAATAACGTAGATAGGAACGCATGGAAGCCCGAATAAGACCTTGCGGCACTTCCTCAGGTGGGCAGCCCATAACGCGAGCCAAGTTCTTGCGAAGCTGGCGGGTAGTCGCGGGATTTGCTGCTACACGATCGGCGGCTATGTTGCCGATACGGTAGGCCACGCGTTCCGGCAGCAGACCAAAAATCTTCCACCCGGCCATATAGCCGAGCGCAACGAAATCATCTTTCGAACGAGGCAGGAAGAAACTAGTCATTGTATCCTCATTTAGTCGTAGGAATCAGCCGAACCCGTGGACTTCGGAGCAGAGTCAGGGTTAATAGATGAACTATCAGCTGCGCCTTCTGGCGGGGCGATGGGATCCAACGCTCCTGGCTGCTTAGCCACCATGTACAAGCGCTGGACGACGGTGAATACCGACCCAATCGCCAGGAGCCACATCGCGACGTAGAGGACATAGTCCACGCCAAGCCCCTGGAGCCCAATGCCGATTAGACCGATAATCAGGCGCTCCGCACGTTCGACGAGACCACCGTTGACCTTAAGGGCGCTGGCCTCTGCCCGAGCCTTAACGTAGGAAATGACCTGGGAAGACCCCATGGTAATCAGTGTCAGAATAAGCAGCACTGGATCCGCGTCATGGTGATACACCACCCAATACGCTATCGCCCCGAACAGTGCAGCATCAGTAATGCGGTCACAGGAAGCATCCAGCGTCGCTCCGTATTTCGTTCCCTGCCCTCGAAGTCTGGCCATCGTGCCATCGAGCAGGTCAAAAGCTGTGAAAATAGCGATTGAAACCGCAGCTGCAAAAAGATGGTTGGTAGGAATCAGGATTACCGCAAGCAGAACGGAAACTGCAGTTCCCACCAGGGTGACCGTGTTCGGGCTAATCCCGACCCGCAAAAGTGCAGCGGCTACCGGTTCAACTACTGGGCGGATTGGAGCCCTGCCACGGACACTCAGCATGCTGCCCCATCCTCCTGATTGAGGGCACGCCAGCCGTCGGCAAGCAATTCGCGCGTCTGACGAAGCGCCTGCGGTAGCACCTTGGTGCCGTCGATCACGGTCATGAAATTGCTGTCGCCGGACCAGCGCGGCACAACGTGCATGTGCAGGTGGTCAGCAACCGAACCGCCGGAGGCCTTGCCCAAGTTGAAACCTACGTTGACGGCGTGCGGACGCGAAACCGATTTGAGAGTACGAACCGCATGCTTGGCAAACCGCATCATCTCGGCCGTTTCTTCGTCGGTCAAGTCCTCAAGGTTGGCGACTTCGCGATATGGAACCACCATGAGGTGCCCTGGGTTGTACGGGAACAGATTCAGAACGGCGTACACCCACTCGCCGCGAGCGATAATGAGTGCTTCCTCATCGCTTTGCTTCGGCAAATCAACGAAGGGGTTACGGGATGGCTTGGAGTTATGCACACCACGCTTGACGATGTAGTCCAGCCGGTACGGTGCCCATAAGCGCGTGAGCCGATCCGGTTCGCCGTAACCGCTGTCGACGTATACGCCATCAGACGATTCCTGCTGGCCGGCATTGCCCTGCTGCTGCGGAGGCAACTCTTCACTTCCCGACTGATTCACTGCCATCCCCTTCGTTGCGTGACCGGGCCCCATTCGAGCCCCGACCACATATGTTTCTCTGCTGTAGTTTACGACCTCGCGGTCAACTTCTTTGGATTACCACGCGTGGTTCACCAGTTAAAACAACGCGGTCGAATAAGAGAGCGTTAGCGACCTCTAGAGAGCAGAGACATTCTCCTTGTTCGGCTGTTCGTTATTCCGCGAAGCAACCCAATCACAGATGATGTCCACAGCCTTCTCAACTGCCACCCCGTTAATCTGGGTGCCATCGAGGAACCGGAAGCTGACGGCACCTGCCTCAATGTCGCGGGCACCAGCCAGAATCATGAACGGAACCTTGGCCTGGGTGTGGTTGCGAATCTTCTTCTGCATGCGGTCATCCGACGTATCCACGTGGACGCGGATGCCACGAGACTTCAGCTGTGCAGCAAAGTCCTCCAGGTGCGGGATACAGTCATCCGCAACCGGGATACCAACAACCTGTTCCGGCGCCAGCCAGGCGGGGAAAGCACCCGCGTAGTGCTCCAATAGGACGCCAAAGAAACGTTCGATGGAGCCGAACAGCGCACGGTGGATCATAATCGGGCGCTTCTTGGTGCCGTCAGGTGCGGTGTACTCGAGCTCGAAGCGCTCCGGCAGGTTGAAGTCGAGCTGAACGGTCGACATCTGCCAGGTGCGGCCGATGGCATCGCGGGCTTGGACGGAAATCTTCGGGCCATAGAAAGCGGCTCCGCCCGGATCAGGAACGAGCTCGAGGCCAGAAGCATCGGCAACGCGCTGGAGAATTGCCGTGGACTTCTCCCAAATTTCATCCGAGCCGACGAACTTCTTTTCGTCCTTCGTAGACAGTTCCAGGTAGAAGTCATCCAGGCCGTAGTCACGAAGAAGCGAAATGATGAAGTCGAGGACACTAGTGAGCTCTTCTTCCAGCTGATCCTCGGTGCAGTAGATGTGGGCGTCGTCCTGCGTAAAGCCACGGGCTCGGGTCAGACCGTGGATAACACCCGATTTCTCGTAGCGGTAGACGGTGCCGAACTCGAACATACGAATCGGAAGTTCACGGTAGCTGCGACCACGCGATGCAAAAATGAGATTGTGCATCGGGCAGTTCATCGGCTTGACGTAGTAGTCCTGCGGAGCCTTGGTGCAGTTGCCGTGTTCGTCATATTCGCCGTCGAGCTGCATCGGCGGGAACATGCCATCCGCGTAGAAGTCCAGGTGACCGGACTTCTTGAACAAGTCGCCCTTGGTTACGTGCGGGGTGTTCACAAAGTCATAGCCCGCTTCGATATGACGGCGACGGGAATGCTGCTCCATCTCGTTGCGGATGATGCCGCCCTTGACATGGAATACCGGGAAACCAGAACCAATCTCATCTGGGAAGCTGAACAGATCCAGCTCAGAGCCCAAGCGGCGGTGATCGCGCTTCTCAGCCTCGAGCATGCGGTCAAGGTACTCATCTAGCGCTTCCTTGGACTCCCACGCAGTGCCGTAAACACGCTGCAGGTTATCGCGAGACTGGTCACCACGCCAGTACGCAGCGGAAGAACGCGTGATCTTAAAAGCAGGGATGTAGCGGGTGGTCGGTACGTGCGGGCCGCGGCAAAGATCAAACCACTCGGTCTCACCGGTACGCGGATTGACGTTGCGGTATCCGGTCAAGGTCGTGCCTGCACCACCGACGTCGACATTGGCCTCATCATCTTCGGACACCTTGCCGGCCGACTTTTCAACAATCAGCTCGAGCTTATACGGCTCGTCGGCAAGCGCTTCCTGCGCCTCATCAGCAGACTCGAACGCGAAGCGTTCGAACCGCTGACCAGACTTGATGATCTTCTTCATACGCTTTTCGATGCGCTTGAGATCCTCCGGCGAGAAAGGCTCATCGACACGGAAGTCGTAGTAGAAACCATTGTCGATGGCAGGGCCGATGCCCAGCTTCGTCCCAGGGAACTCCAACTGCACGGCCTGAGCCATCACGTGAGTCGCAGAGTGGCGAATGACATCACGACCGTCCGGAGTATTCGCCGGAACGGGCTCGAAGACGGTTTCCACTTCTGGCTTAAAGGACAGATCCTTCAAATTGCCTTCAGGATCGCGGACACAAACGATGGCGTCAACGCCCTTGTTCGGGAAACCCAGGTCTCTCATCGCCTCGCCCGCAGAAACTCCTACGGGCACGGAAAACGGTGCTGGGGTTGCAAATTCTTCTGACACGGCGTGCGTGTACTCCTTTTCAAAGTGTCTTCGAAAATCACATACCTGGTGACCTTCGTCAGTCGTTCACACACTTTACCGCACGGTCAAAACTCAGGCCTCGAAAAGGTCCTGCGCCCAGTACTCCTCCTCAGAAGTTCCTCGCGGCATAACAAACACGGCGGATCCAATGTGGAAAATCCACTGATTGAGACGGTCGTTCTTGGACAGCCGCTCCTGAATCGGATTGAACTGCTCCAACGGGTCCTTCTGGAAACAAATGAATACCAGGCCGGTGTTGGTCTCGAATCGACCATTCGGTTCCGGTGGCAGGTCATAGTTGTAGACCCGTCGCAGAATCCGCTGATTAGGTTTCTCCTTCGGAGGCATGGACAGTGCAACATGGCTGTTCGGATCCGTCAGAGGCAGACCATATTCATCAGTCTTCGCCAGGTCGACGGTCTCAAACTCGTCCTTACCTCCAATTGGCGCACCGGTGCCGATATCTCGGCCGGTAATAACAGTGCGGCTTTCGCGGTCCAAGACATCCCAGCCTGGAATATCCATTTCGATACGGCGGACAACCATCGCTGTACCGCCCCGCAACCAATCCGGGCCACTGTCAATCCACACTTGCTTGTCGAATTCTTCACGAGTGCGCGGGTTGACCGTACCGTCCTTCTGACCGAAGAGATTGCGCGGGGTCTCGCCTTCCTGCCTAGAACCATTGGCGTGCTGGAAGCCAGCTTGCACCCAATGGACGTCCAAATAAGAGCCCGAATTTCGGATCATCATTCGGGCCGCGTGGGAGACCATTACCGGGTCATCCGCACAAATCTGCAGGCACAGGTCTCCACCGTTCCACTCCGGGCGGAGCTCATCGTTAACGTACTTTGGCAGATCCTCCAGCCACTCGGGCTTCTGGTCTTCCCTATCGACGATTGTGAAGAAGTTTTCCCCATATCCAACTGTGATAGTCAGATTGGCCGGACTCCCCATGAGCTCAGGCTCCAAGTCCGTTCGAGTAGCCTTGCCGGCTGTCATTCGGCGAGCGTCATCGGTCCAGGCACGCATGAGGTTTTGGAGACGATTGCGATTAACCCCCTTCTTTACGTTGAAGGCTATTAGCCATAGATTCGCCTGTGCGGGCGTCGCAATCCCCGCCTGATGAGCCCCATCAAAAGGTACGGTTGCTGTCTGCAAAGGCGGTTTCGGCGGCTCTTCCTGTGGACGTTCCAACCCAATCGCCTGGGCTTCCGGCACCCCCAGGGCGAGCGCTGAGGCTCCTGCGGCGGTGCCGAGCCCGCCAAGAAAACGCCTTCTAGAAAAGCCTTCGGACATGTTGTGCACTCTTACCTTTCTGATTACTTCAAACTGGAGCACATAAGGTGGCTGGGAATCCAACGATTTTTCAATGGCTTCAACGCAACCACTGGCCTATCCAATTCGACCGTATCGAAAACCTTTTTCGGAAAAAGAAAGGCGCCGGAGTTCGATGCATATGCCGCAATAACCTGCCAACTCCAGCGCTTCTGCCACCATTAGATCCAGTTAATCAATTCCTCGACGTACCTGAGCTCACGCCCGCTTTACGACGAGCCATTGCTTGACCAACTTGTCACAAGAATTAGTGGTGCGAGTGATCCATCTCACCGCCGCCCATATGCTCTGGGTTGTTCAGGTCACCGTCATTACCGTAGTCCTCTTCGCCCGCCGGCTGGACACGAACCTCAACGTCCTGGGTGATGCTAGAGCCGTCGGAAAGCTCAATGACGAGCTTGTACTCAGCTCCCACATCCATAGCTTCATCATTGTCCATGATCATGAAGTGAGTGCTACCCGGTTCGAGAACGAGTTCGCCATTAGCCGGAATCGTCAGACCTTCCGGCACCTCGAACATCTTGCCATCCTTGGTGTCGTGCTGCTCGAACTTCGTGCCCTCCTTCAGCCCCTCAAGCTTGAAGGAGGAAACCTTGATGTCCTTATCGGTGTTGTTGGTCAGCGTACCGAAGATGGCAGTCATGCCCTTGTCAGCCGGCTTTTCCTTGATGTAGGCATCGGCCAGCTGTACAGCAGCATCGCTCTTCTCCATCTCAGAAGTAGCCTCGGTCGCAGCGGAGGTTGCGGACTCAGTCACCTCAGCAGCAGTGTTATCGTCGGATGAGCAACCTGCTAAAGCAAGGGTCAGAGCTGCGGAACCAGCAATCAGTGCAGTTGCAGTGCGATTGAGTTTCATGTGCCTATTTTGCCTTTCGATTAATAACGGTGACGACAGCGGCGATGATGACGATAAGTCCACCACCGAGGCCATAAGCCCATAGCGGTATTGACTTCGTTTCCTCGGCGTGTGCACCGGTTTGACGAGATTCTGCCCCAGCTTCGGCTGCGCCAGCAGCATCCGGATCAGCCACTGAGAAAGAGGTCTTTCCTCGGGTGGAGTGACCATCAGAGGAGGTAATCTGGAAACCAATAATGTAGTTGCCAGGCCCTGGATTAATCTCCTCAGGAATATCCAAAGAGACCTCATTACCCACTACTTCTGGCTCGTGGGAGTACAGGACTTCCTTGGCATCTGCATCACTAATTGCAACGGTGTTGAAGTTGTTCTTGGGGTTGCCGGAGAACTTGAGAGAAACGTGGTGCGGAAATTCATCGAGAACCTGCTTGTCGCCTGGATTCGATGACAGGACGGAATCATGAGCACTCGCAGGGACTGCATTGATAACGGACGCGCCGGCAAAGACCGCAAGCGCCGCAGCGGCGGCTACTGCACGTCGGAAACCCGACTTTGAGAACCGAAACGTTTCGCCTGAAGCGACCCGGGGACTCACTAGAACAGTTCAACTCCTTTAAGCGGGACAGTTCGAGAAGAACAGCAGTAGTATGACCGCTGCCCTTGTACCTATTGTCGGATGGTAGCCCAGAAAAGTTCCCGAGAGAGACGAATATAGTTCAGGTCACACAGCAAAACCCCGGCCGCGCCGTTTTTATACGATGCGTCGACCGGGGTTTTAAATAGTAGTCCCAACTGGGTTCGAACCAGCGACCTTTCCGGTGTGAACGGAACGCTCTTCCACTGAGCTATGGGACTGGGACAGAAAGGCGCTAAGCCTTTGCTGCTCTGCGGAATAAGTTAGCACGCGTTTTGGAGATTTCCCTAATTGAGTTGCGTTGCGTTTGCGATTGCGCAGTTCGAAGATTTTTTACCGCATCGATGGAACTCCATGACGATAGCGACTCGATAGGCGCCCAGTAACAAACCCGCGAAAGCGAACAAATGACATTGTTGCGATTCAGAGGCATCAAAGATTGGTCTTTAGCCCTACGCCCACAGGGACAATACAGATGTTCACCTGGTAATTTGTAATCAATCGCACAATCACGCTAAAGTATCTTTCGCACCGCAAGGGAGCAATTGAGATTTTCGTTTCGCCCTCCTTGCAATGCGATGCGGATGTAGCGCAGCTGGTAGCGCATAACCTTGCCAAGGTTAGGGTCGCGGGTTCGAGTCCCGTCATCCGCTCTGGTTTCTCAAGAAGTTAGGCCCTGTGGTATAACTTCGAGGCAACCACTGAGGCGGCAGCCTCACGGTGGAATGGCCGAGTGGCGAGGCAACGGCCTGCAAAGCCGTGTACACGGGTTCGATTCCCGTTTCCACCTCAGCAGAGATTCCTTACCGGTTTCGATGTATTGCGCGATTAGCTCAGTGGGAGAGCGCTTCCCTGACACGGAAGAGGTCACTAGTTCAATCCTAGTATCGCGCACCACGTAAGCCCTTATGGGCGAACGTATTTGCGGATGTAGCGCAGCTGGTAGCGCATAACCTTGCCAAGGTTAGGGTCGCGGGTTCGAGTCCCGTCATCCGCTCAGCGCAAAGCCCCCTTCTCTCAGAAGGGGGTTGCGCATGAAAGCTTTTATATAGCTTTTAACCCAGCGCGATTAGCTCAGTGGGAGAGCGCTTCCCTGACACGGAAGAGGTCACTAGTTCAATCCTAGTATCGCGCACCACGTAAGCCCTTATGGGCGAACGTATTTGCGGATGTAGCGCAGCTGGTAGCGCATAACCTTGCCAAGGTTAGGGTCGCGGGTTCGAGTCCCGTCATCCGCTCAGACTAACTCCCTCCCGGGTATCCGGGAGGGAGTTTTCGTTTAACCTCAGTCGAGCAACCAATTTCATTGAGCCTTACCGCTCCCCCCCCCC
>NZ_KV798504.1:255961-319723 GCF_001809695.1 Corynebacterium sp. HMSC063A05
CCCCCCCCCCGTGTTAAGTAGCAAGACATGTCTTTCACCGGGCGTCTCGGCTGCCAAGTTTTCCAATTCGGCGGGCTTTGCTGAGCAGCTCACTCGCTTGGGACTATGAATGATCGGCCCATGGCAGCTCCACGAATTTAGGTTTGACTCATCGATTGAGGCTCCAGCTGAATAGAAATGACCGCCCCAGGCACTTAGCCCTGAAGCGGTCTTTTCTATCAAATTTGTGAACTGAACTCGAGGTTACGCTGCGTCGCGAGCGCCGAGCTCCTTGTCCAGGCGCAGCAGGCCAGCGCCATCGTCACCCAGAATCTCCAGGCGACCGATGATGCCGCGGACGGTGTCCTCTTCCTCAATCTGCTCAACTACGAAGCTATCCAGCAGCGGACGAGAGTCGATGTCACCTTCGCTGTCAGCAAGGTTGCGCAGGTTACGGATAGATGCCGAAACCTTCTCCTCGTGCTCGAGCGCAATGCGGAATGCATCGATAGCGGATGTGACCTTCACCTCCGGCGCCTCGACGGCGCCGATCTGCGGGCGATTGTCGCGAGCGTCAAGGTGGTTAATGAACTGGTTGGCGTGATCGATTTCTTCCTCCGCCTGTGCACGCATCCACTCTGCCATACCAGAAAGGTCCAGCAGGTCCAGCTCGATAGCGAGCTGACGGTAGACGTGCGAAGCGGTGAGCTCCATAGTGATCTGGTCGTTGAATGCCTTTTCAAGGGTATCTGTGAGTCGCATACCTCCACTATAGGCAAAACCCTCGTAAACAACAACGATTATGGCGCTGCCCTTATAAGCCAGGCCTTGCCTACTTTGCAATCGTGAGCTTAACCTCAGCGGTATGGCTACACTCACATCCGCAAACCCATCTACCGATGAACTTCTTCACTTTCTTTCCCGACCAGCACAAACGACACCTACTTCAGCGCCGGAGCTCCCCGCCACTCCCACAGTCACCGCCATCGCCGTCACCAGTATGGACGGACGTGGCGCCATCGAAGGCACCTCAGGACAGCTTGGCAATGACACCGACGCCACAATTTTCAACACGCTTCGTGCGCTTGCCGACGTCGTTTTCGTCGGCACGGGCACCATTGTCGCAGAAGACTACGGCCCAGTTGAGATACCGGAGCACCTAGAGGCCGTTCGTCAAAAGCTTGGTCGCTCTGAGCATGTGGCAATGTCCACGCTCTCGCGTTCCTTGGACTTGGACGTAGAGTCCGACTTTTTTACAAACGCAGAAGCGAATCCTCCGATAATCTTCACCCCTACTGAGGACACTTTTAATAGCGAAGAGGAAACAGCCGCGCACGAGAACAAAGTTAAAAAGATAGAGTCAGCCGGGGCGCTCGTCGTTAAGCTCCCTAACCCCTCAGTAGGTGCGGCGATAACGTGGCTGGCCGAGCACGGCTACCGCGACATTGTCGTAGAGGGTGGTCCGACGATGTATCGAGAGGCGTTGCAGCAAGGGTGCGTTGACGAAGTGTTCCTGACGTTGTCGCCGACGTGGGTGGGTAACGGTCCCCTGACTTTCGGCGAGAACGATCCTGAAGAGGAATCGAACTCGACGAACCCGCAGGCTTTTGAAGTGCGGGGTATCCTACGTTCCGACTCACACATCTTCCTACGCTATTCCCGCAGCTTCACCCAGTAGGGTGGAGTATTGTGAGTAAACCAAAAATCGACGTGAGCGCAAGCGCAACGGCATTAACGCAAACGTCCAAGGACACGCCAGGAACACCTTCGGTGGCTCCACGCCCTCTGTCTCGGCAGGTGTCGCGAGGACTCAGCGCTTTCTTGTGGCCTATCGCAGCTGTGGTAATTTTTCACCGCACCTGGGTTTTGCCGAAAGACGTGTCTGGCACAGATGACTTTACGACGGTCTGGTCAGCAATTAATCGATTCGTGTCGCAGGTACCCGTTTATTCGGAAGACTACGTAACAGCCGATCCGCACTATCTGTATTCCCCAGGCGCTACCCTACTTTTAGCCCCGATTGATTTGTTCGGCTCGCTTGAATCGGGCCGAATCTGGTTTGCGGTATTTCAGTCAGCTGCAATCATTGCGGCAATTGTGTTGCTACTCAGGTGGCTTGGTATTGCGCGCTCTGGCCCCATCATTCCAGCGTCGATAGCACTGCTTTACCTCACGGAACCCGTTACCAACACGCTTGATTTTACGAACGTCAACGGTTCACTGTTCCTTGCATTAGTGCTGTTTTTTATTGCACTGACCGAGCGACGCAATATCCTGGCCGGCCTGATTATCGGTATCGCAATCACTATCAAGCCCGTATTCTTGCCAATGCTGTTCCTACCGTTCATGCGCAGGCAGTTCTCTACGATACTGACCAGTATCGGGGTGGTAATTGCAGCCAATGCCGTTGCGTGGCCGCTCATGGTCCAACCACGTGACTACCTAGATATCACTATCCCCTACCTGGGAGTTGTCCGTGACTTTGCGAATGCTTCACTGACTGGGCAGCTTGTTTGGCTGGGTGCCCACCCGACATTGATCTTGCTGTGGCAAATCTTTTTCGGCATTTTTGTCTTGGTATCTGTCGTTCTCCTTCTTCGCTGGCTCGAAAGGGATGAGAAATTCTGGATTGCTACAACTTCCGGAGTTCTCTTCACCGGCGCGTTCTTCCTTTCCAGCCTAGGACAGCAGTACTACTCGATGACGCTCTTGCCAATGGTTCTCACCGTGCTTCGCCCATTGGTTTTGGATTGCGACAATGAAGGAAATATTGGTTCGACTGTCATGTTGAATTGGGGCGCAGGACTCGGAGTCGTACTCTGTTTCTTCTACGCCAATTGGTGGATTGATGAGGATGACCTATTTTTCCCGTGGTTCACGGTTGCAATCGGCGGTATTGGATGGGCCGTTCTTATTCTCTCCATCACGGCAGCACTGATTCGAATGACGATTGTGGATGCCGTCAATGGGCGTAGCTTTGCATCCGGCTTCAGCTGGCTGGGTGACTGGAAGATCGCAGGCGGGAAGTTTAATCAGGAATCTGATCTCAAGTCTGAGGAGGCTATTCAGAATGGATAATTCGCATAGCGAAGACTGGAATCTAAGCGAAGAAGAATGGCGCGAACTCCTCAGTGTCGCAGAGTACCAGGTTTTGCGTCAGGCAGGTACTGAACGCGCCTTCACCGGTGAGTACACCGATACTAAAACTCAAGGTGTATACCGCTGCCGGGCTTGTGGTTACGAGCTGTTTCGCTCGAACGAGAAGTTCGACTCTCACTGCGGTTGGCCATCTTTCTTCTCTCCACTAGCAGGAGACCGCATTATTGAGCGACGAGATACGAGCCTCGGTATGGTCCGCACCGAAGTGCTGTGCAGTCGTTGCAAGTCTCACCTCGGCCACGTCTTTGAGGGAGAGGGATACAATACTCCAACCGACCTGCGTTATTGCATCAATTCAATTTCACTCACGCTGGAACCGGACAAGACGGCTGAATAACCGGATAAAGAAACAGCGCCGCTGGTCACAATCCCGTCAGTTAACGGGGCTTGACCAGCGGCGCTGCTGATTTTCTCGTAGATTGCACGGGCTACGGCAGAACGTTGATAATCTCCCCGATGTCATCGACGCGACGGCCCGTGTGGAACGGAATCTCTTCGCGGACGTGCAGACGAGCCTCGGTGTAACGCATCTTCCACATCAAGTCCACAATGCGGTCGAGCTCCGGCCCCTCGAATGCAAGGATCCACTCGTAGTCGCCGAGTGCGAACGCCGGGACAGTATTGGCGCGCACATCCGGGTAGTCACGACCGGCCATACCGTGTTCAGCAAGGATGCGGCGACGCTCGGTTGGCTCCAGCAGGTACCAGTCGTAGGAACGGACGAATGGGTAAACCGCAATCCATCGTCCTGGCTCTTCACCCATGATGAACGACGGCAGGTGCGACTTATTGAACTCAGCTGGACGGTGCAGCGCAGCGTTCGACCAGTGCGGGGTGGATGCCTGGCCCAGCGGAGTCTCGCGCAGGAAAGCGTTGTAGAACGCCTGCAGATCTTCCAGTTTCTCTGCGTGAATCCAGAACATGAAGTCAGCTTCAGCACGCATGGCCGAAACGTCGTAGAAACCACGGATGATCAGATCGGTGTCTTCGTAACGAGCCAGGAATTCCTTGGTCTTAGCCACTGCCTCTTCGCGGTTTTCTCCGAGTGCGCCCGGGGTCACCTTGAAGGTAGACCACATGGTGTAGCGGATGGTGTCGTTGAGCTTCTTGTAATCGAGCTTGGTCATCAGTTCTCTCCTAGTTCGGTTGAAAAGTCTGTTCAAAAATTCAATGGTTCGGCGCCAGTTTCGTACTCAGCACCAATCTCGCAGCTTTATCCCAGCTCCGCAGCAATCTTGTTAGCCGCAGCCTTGGCGTTGGAAATACACTCCGGAATGCCCGGGCCACTGAGCCATGCCCCTGTTGCTGCAAGCTTAGGCACCTCGTCCAACTCGTGGCGAGCAAAATCCATCAAACCTCCATGCCCCATATCGAAGCGTGGAATCCCTGCCCACCAACGCTGGACGAAAACCGCTGTCGGTTCAGCATCAAAGCCAGTCGCCTTAGCCAAATCCGCCTTTGCCCTGGCGATGAGGTCTTCGTCGCTGCGATGCACGTGCGAGTCATCATCAAAACGGCCGAAACTTGCCCTCACAACGGCACCGTAGCGCTCACCAATATGTGGCCACTTTCGGGACGACACTGTGAAAGCTTTCGCGGACAGGTCCGCACCAATCTCACACAACACGCCGTTGATCTCCGGCAGTCCGTCCGATGTGTCGAAACACATACCGACCACCGCCGAGTTCGACGTGTCTACCCCACCGATAAGCTCTGCCGCCTCTGGAGCAAGGCTGCTCAACAGCTCTGATGTGGTTGCAGAAGGTGCCGCCAGGACAACACCGTCGACGTCGATCGTGTTAACGCTCGTGCCGCTTTCCGACGGCGCTTCCACTGTCACCTCAAAGCCATTGTCATGCTGCCGCAAGCCAGCAGCCTTCGTCGACAAGAGGAGTTCGGCTCCCGATTCGTCGGCAAGCGTGTTGTAGAGGACCTCGAAGCCATCTCGGAACGTTTGGAAGACTACCGGTTGCTTCGTCTTCGCAGAGTCTGTCGCAGCCTCACTGCTCAGACGCGCCTGCTGCGCCTGCTTACGTGCTTCCAGAACGCGCTGGACAGCGCCGGTGAGGCTGACATGATCACCGACACTGGCAATTTCATCAAGCGCTGCCGCCAGCTGTGGGATGGTCGCACGCAGGCCCAGATTGTATGCGGTGGTTGAGTAGACGCCCCCGAGCAGCGGGGAGACGATGCGGTCAACCACTTCTTCACCGAGACGCGCCGCGACCAGCTGGCCGACATTCATGTCGTCGCCCAGTACCCAGTGCAAGGCTGGAGTGAGCTCGGGGTTCGACTCAGCATCAATCTTGGCGAGGGTGGCCTCGCTGAGGAGATAGCCCAACCCCTCTGAGCTTCCTGGAATACCGGTGACCGTATTGCGCGGAAGGTCCTTGAGCTCACCGCCAACGTAGAGCTTGGAAGGCAACCCCGAAGGGGCGACTAGCTGATCCGCCAAACCGAGTTCCTTGAAAAACTCGGTGGCATCGTGACGGAATGCCAGGTACGCCTCAGCGCCCGCTTCAAGAGGGCCGTTAGCTCCTGGTCGAGTCTTCAGCTTGCCGCCGACCTGTGCACTGGACTCGATGACAATAATTCTTGCGGCGGGTCCGAGCTTTTTACGCAACTCATACGCTGCGGTCAGGCCGGAGATACCGCCACCTACGACGGCAATGGTAGAAGGTTGTGCAACCACGGTATTTCGTACGCTTTCTCTATGCCCGCCCCTCGAGCGGGCACGGTCGATAAGACTTGTAGAAAATTAGCTAGTGCGTGTTTTACACGCCTGTTGCGTCGGCTATTACGTTGCGTGAATGATTTCAACGGCGCGCGTAATCGCGTCGGCATCGGTATTCGGTAGCACCCCGTGACCCAAGTTGAAGATATGTCCACGGGCATCACCACGCTTAATTGCACGGTCCGCTTCAGAACAGATGCGCTGGATCTCTTGGGTCATTGCAGCTTCACCGGCAAAGAGAATCGCCGGGTCAAGGTTACCCTGCAATGCAAGGCTGTTTTGCGCCGGGTCTGCGCCTCGGTGAACGTCGGAAAGCGTGGCACGAATGCGGTTGGCAGCAACGTCCAGTGGCACGCGCCAGTCGACACCCATGACTTCTGGGCCGGCTTCAGCCATCGCACCGAGAAGCTCGCCGGTCCCCACACCGAAGTGGATGCGCGGAATGCCGACGTCGGCGAAGGCCTGGAAGATTTGCTTCGAGTACGGCAACACAAAGCGGCGGTAATCACGCTCGGTAAGATAGCCAGCCCAGGAGTCGAAGAGCTGAATAGCGTCCACGCCAGCGCCAATCTGCGCGCGCAGGAAAGCAATCACCATCGGAGTGATTTTCTGCATCAGGTGACCCCACAATTCAGGGTCCGAGTGCATCAGCGCCTTAGTGCGCTCGTGATTGCGGGATGGACCGCCTTCAATCAGGTACGACGCCAAGGTGAATGGTGCACCGGCGAAACCAATGAGTGCCTGGGTATCAGTCAGCTCTTGCAGAATGAGGCCGATACCCTCGGCCACCGGAGCGAGTTGCTCTTCTGTGACTTCCGGTAGCGCCTTGATGTCTGATTCTGAGCGCACCGGAGTATCCAATACTGGACCGCGACCAGGAACAATATCCAGGTTGACACCCGCGGCCTTCAGCGGCACGACAATATCGGAAAAAAGAATCGCAGCATCAACGTCGTGCCTACGTACCGGCTGCATAGTAATCTCAGCGAGCAGTTCCGGACGGAAGCAGGAGTCCAACATACCGATGTCCTTGCGCACCTCACGGTACTCAGGCAGTGAACGACCGGCTTGCCGCATAAACCACACCGGGCGGCGCGAAGGAGTTCGACCGTAAGCTGCATCAAGAATCGGGGCATCAGTCAAAGTGCGACGATTGTTCATACCGACAATCATGCCCCACTTACCTTAGAAATTAATGTGTGGGGTACTAAGAACAGGGAAATCGCTCGCCCTGCTGTGCGTTTTCGGCGAAGCGTTTGGTCGCTTTCCGCTCTGTTCGGCGCGCCTCCCACTAACGCAAGCGTCATATGGCTAAGTTCAGGCACGTGAATGGAACCGATTCAACGCCACAGAACTTCCGCGCCGCGGTCGAGTCAATGCACTCTGCTGAACTGCGACCTGAGATTGCTCTGGGCACCGTTCGGCCACCGCAGAAGCTGGCACCGTTTAGCCACGCTGTCTCGCTTGAGGTCACGCAGCCCGAAGCTGATATTGTCCCCGAGTCCTCGGACGATGATGCCTTTGGTCGTTTAATTTTGCTCCATGACCCCCGCAGTGAGGAAACCTGGGACGGTGACATGCGCTTGGTTGCATACATCCAGGCAGATATGGATGCCTCCCTCGCGGAAGATCCGCTGCTTCCCCAGGTTGCCTGGCAATGGCTCACCGAGGCTCTGGCTGAGAACAACGCCGAACTGTCGAACTTGGGTGGCACGGTGACAACTACGAACTCTGTCCGCTACGGCGAGATTGGTGGCAAGCCACAGGCCTTTCAATTAGAAATGCGCGCATCGTGGACTGCTCGTGGTACCGACCTGCGCACTCACGTTGAATCCTTCGCTCAGGTACTAGCGAACGTCGCCGGTCTGCCACCCGTCGGCGTATCCCTGCTGGGCTGATACTGGCAACTGCTGATACCGACGACCGAAGAGGCGAGCGATGAGCTCCGACGTGGAAACTAGTCCCGACGTAGAGGTAAGACTTGCCCCCGCCGAGGGAACTCCACGCGTGCTTTCCGACATCGACGAAATTATTGACGCCGGTGAGCAGCTAGCCAAAGGACACGGTTGGCTCGCAGTCGATACTGAACGAGCTTCGGCATATCGCTACGATGACCGCGCCTTCCTGCTTCAATTTCGCCGCCGTGGAGCGGGCACCTTTCTCATCGATCCCGAAGACGGGCGCAAGGCGATGGCCGTTTTCGGTTCCTCAGTCAACGACCTGACCTGGATTATTCACGCAGCTCATTCTGACCTTCCCTGCCTCGCAGCCCTGGGCCTCTACCCCACCAAAGTCATTGACACTGAGCTGGCCGGTCGCCTTCTCGGACTCGAGCGAGTCAACTTAGCAGCTCTGACAGAACGACTCCTCGGAGTTGGACTTGCCAAGGGGCACGGTCGAGAGGATTGGTCTACTCGTCCACTGCCAGCGGATTGGCTGGACTACGCAGCCCTGGATGTCGAGCTGCTCATCGAACTCGCCGAGGTTCTTTGTCAGGCGCTAGCTGAGCTCGACCGTTTGGAATGGCTAGAGCAGGAATGCGAACGCGAACTCGCTACCAACCGTAAATACCTCGATGGTCTACACGTCGGACACTCGTGGCAAGGACTCAAAGGCATTGGGAAGCTGCGCACTTCCGAACAACTCCACGTCGCCCGTGCACTGTGGACTGAGCGTGACGAAATCGCGCAGCAACGTGATGTCTCCCCAACACACATCATGGGGCACAGCGTTCTACGTACAATCGCAGAACAACTCCCAGGTACGCAGCGTGAGCTGACTGCAATCCGTGGATTTCCACGTCGCCGTCGCGGTGCTGCGGATGCTTGGTTGAAGATCGTTAATGAAGCCCGTCAGGAACCCAGGTCATCATGGCCGAAGCCTCAAAAGCCGCCTCGCAACGAGATGCCACACTTTCGGCGTTGGGCTGAACATGCCCCACAAGCCGCCGAGATTTTCGAAACCACGCGAGACTGCATCGACAACGTCTGTGCCCAAATACACCTGCGCAAAGACACACTCATCACTTCCGCGCAGACACGTGAACTTGTTTGGTGGATTCACAGCCGCGCAGTCGGCTCATTCGTATTCCGCCACCACGACAACTACGCTGGCGGCCTGCCAGCCGTTACAGAAATCTCCGCCCACCTCAGCGAACAGGGTTTCCGCCCATGGCAGGCACATTTGCTTGCCGACGTAATCGGCGCCAACGTCCTTGCGCCCATGCGGCACCCACTCTAGCTACAGCTGCTCTAGCACCGCGATGGTTTCAAAGTGATGTGTTAGGCCAAATGCGTCTACGACCTCGAGGTGTTTGAACGCGTAGCCGTGGTCAGCCCAGTACCGGGCATCGCGCGCAAAAGTCGCCGGATCGCAACCGAAATGTACAACCGTGCGTGGCTTGGCCTCAGCAATAGCGGCAATGGCATCCTTACCGGCACCGGAGCGCGGAGGGTCGAGAACGACGACATCCGGATTTGGTGTTTTCTCATTAGCAACTTCGCGGCGCACAACCTTGGTGACATCCCCAGTAACGAACCGAACTGGTGCCGCAGGTGTCGCATTCCCACTGTGATCAGCTGCAGTGAAGGCCCTGCGCCCCGCCGTCGCTGCCGCGGCAAACCCCTCGACAGAGAGAATTGATCCCTCAGCGTCTACTAGCTTGCGCAGCGCCGCCGCCAGAACGCCTGCGCCGCCGTAGAGATCCCAAGCACAGGAGAAGGACTGACCGGCCAACAGGCTAATGATGCGCGAGCCATAGAACTCAGGAGCATAGCGATGAGCTTGCCAAAAACCGGTAGTCGGCACATCGAAAGTAATGCCGTGAACAGTGTGCTGTGTGGTTGGCTCGCCTTCAATCACTGTTTGCTTGCGATTCCGGCCACTGCCGGAGACGTACACAGCGCTTCGGTTACCCTCGGCATCCATTGCCACATGGAGTTCTCCCAGCTTCGGCTTCTTGCGACCTCGACCGCTAGCGGGCTTAGCAACGGGGATGGTTCCGGCCGTCGAAAAGCCAGCGATGAGATTGGGAACTGTTTGGACGCACTCGGAGCCGATGACGAGCTCGTGGGAACGGGAACGACGTAACCCCGCTCGTCCCTGGGAATCCACGCCCAGCCGCACGCGCGTGCGCCAACGGGAGGTGGGAGCCAGTGGAAGGACATCGATAGCTGGCAGTTCGTCGGCGGTGAAACGTCCAAGCCGGCGCAGGCAATCGGTCAGGACATCAACCTTGAGACGCGCCGCGTGCTCAGGATCAATAAAACCCCAGTCGCAACAACCCGCGCCCTGCCGAGCTGCTTCGCAACGCTGTGAAATTCGATGCTCTGAGGCATCCAGAACCTCAACGACATTGCCGCGCCACAGCTTGGCATCAGGTTTGGCAATTTCGACAACAACGCGTTCGCCGGGGATGCCGCCGGTGACGAAACCGATACGTCCGTCATAGCTGGCAATGAATTCTCCGCCGGCAGCGGGACGGTCAATAGTCACTTCGATGTTCACGCAGTGTGATACTACCCGCTGACAAGAGAAAAGCCGCCGTCGGGTGACGGCGGCGGGCAGCGCACAGTGGCGCCTGCAAATCCTTTTCTAACTGGACAAGCAGCTAGCTTCTCTGTGCTGGCGGGTTGACCAAACTAATTGGTGGAACCATCCGGGTTGATACCAGTAGCGCCTGGCACCTGCCCTGGTTCACCTTCAGCTTGAGCAGCCTGGGTCTGCTGCTGGTATGCCTGACGAATCTGCTCCGCCATCTGGGACGGCAGCGTAACCGGAAGCGGCTGACCTGCCGGCATCGGGTTCTCACCGCGAGAGACGAAGCTACGGGCAAGGAGACCGCGGGCGAGGTCCGCAAGTTCCTCCGCCCGATCAGCCGGACCGGAGGCCGTCATGCGAAGCATCCAACGCGGGCCGTCGGCGCCAATGATTCGCATCTCCATATCGGAGGTGCGGCCAACGACCTCAGAACCCCACGGCCCCTGCTCAACGTGGACATCGAGGCCATCGGACTCAAGACCGTCCTTGATTTCCTGAGCGGACTCCTCCCAGAGGCCACCCGACGTCGGAGCAGCGAATGCTACAGGAGTTACGCGACCATGCTCAGTGGCGACGTGCAGCATGGTTGGACCTGTCGGCCCCATCTCCACCTGAATATCACCAACGTGAGGAATAGGCAGCAGCATCGAACCGAGGTTCAGGCTGGCCTTAGCGAAGTCTGAAAAATCAAACTGCGTCGGGCTAGCGCTGCTGATATCGAAGGGGCCGTTTGCTGGTGCGTTCTCCGCGGCGGTTTCCGACGCGTCGTCATGCAGGGTTGCGGTAGCTTCCTCAGAAGCTGGCGCCGCAGAGTCGGTGGTAACGGCCTCTGCCTCGGCAGCTGGTTCTTCTGGCTGGTTCTTCTTTCCAAATGGCCACATGGTGGTTTATTGACACCTCGCTAAAAAGAAATTTTTGTATACACCTTTGTAAACGCTTTATTGAGCTCTTCACGCATTGAACCACACTTGGTGGGGTCCCCGCGCTGTCAGAGACGTTTTAAAGCGTCGTGGACACTCCGGTTGACCCGTGACCGCCCGCACCGCGTTCAGTTTCATCGAGTTCATCGACCTCCACCATCGGACTGAGCTCGACCTTCTGCACAACCAACTGTGCGATTCGATCACCTTTGGTGATCTCCACCGCATTGGTCGGATCCAAGTTGATCAGGCAGACTTTAAGCTCACCACGGTAACCGGCATCAATCGTGCCGGGAGCGTTGACGATGGATAGCCCCTTTTTGAAAGCCAATCCGGAGCGTGGATGAACCAATCCCACTGTGCCCGCCGGCAAGGCAATGGCAATTCCGGTTCCGACGAGTGCCCGTTGCCCTGGTGCTAGGACGACATCCTCCGCTGAGCTCAAATCCACACCGGCATCATCAGCATGCGCACGCTGGGGGATCACTGCGTCTTTAGTGAGCTTTTTCACTTGCACCGGAGCATAAGTCATCTCTTCGTATATCCTTCGCTGTCGCGTCTTTTAAGAACCGCACTTCGGCCTTGTCAGTACCGAGCATAGCCGTGCCCTAGAATGGATAACCGTGAGTGGAAAAGATAACCTGCAGCCTCGTCGCGACGACAGCTCAGCATCCGTCTCTGAAGGTGCGGCAATAACAATCAGCTCGAGCGGAGATTCATCGATTGTCTATTCCGAAAAGCTCTGGGTTCCCTGGTGGTTCTGGGTACTCGGCGGTGTTGCCGTTTTCGTATGCACGGCTCAGATTGGCTTTAACCGTTCACCGATTTGGCTTGTCATCGGCGGCATTATTTGTCTAGCCGTAGGCGTGTGGGTGCTGTTGACTATGTCGAAGACCACGGTGTCCGTGGAAGTGGACAGCACTGGTGAACGCTGGCTTCACGCTGGCACGGCAGTTTTGCCAGCATCGGTCGTTGCCAAATCCCTGGTGGTCCCGAAGTCCGCGCAGCGCAATGCGTTGGGCCGTCAGCTCGATCCAGCAGCATTCCTGGTTACGCACACGTGGATTCCCACGATGGTGCTGCTAGTCCTCGACGATCCAGACGACCCAACCCCCTATTGGCTGGTCTCCACCCGCCGCCCCGAGGCACTACTTGACAGTCTCTTCGACCGCTAGGTCACAATCTCTCACCGCCGCTACACGCTTGCCGACGACCCCAGCGCCGCCATAACCGTGGTAGTGGCGGTTTTCCTTTTCCTAGGAAGTTATCCCAGTTGTGCGGGGATTAGGCACAGTCCTGGCAGATGGGGAAACCATCGCCGTTATCGATTGCAATCATCGAGCGGTGCATGACCATGAAGCAGGAGCCACAGGTGAATTCATCGTCTCCCTTCGGGGCGACATCCATATCGAATTCTTCACCCGCGATGTCGGCGACCGGCAACTCGAACGGCTCGACAATTTCGCCGTCGTCGGTGTCTTCGATTTCCTTCTCAGCAGATGCAGCCTGAAGGCCCTCGAGGGAATCGGTCTCCAGCTCTTCGGTTTCACGAGTACGCGGGGCATCGTAGTTTACAGCCATGTCCCAAACCTTCTTTCTGGACCTTTGCTAGACATTGTGAACTGACTTTTTCTCGGAGAATACAACGCGTTGAGACGATTGACACCCTGTACTCTCCAGTGCCTTTCTCAGCGGATATTAAGGCAATTCACGCTATCTGTCATCTCTGCAGGTCAGAACAGATTTCTATGCCCATTAGTCGAGGAGAGGATAACATGATGGTCATGAGTTCAGGCCCCGCGAGCACTTCGAGCGCATCACATCGACGAAAAATTGTTCCCTACGTGGTGGTTTCCGTCGTAGCTGTAGTGATTGCCGCTACGTCGTGGGTATTGGCATTCCGCAGCCAACCGGCCAGTTATCCGGTCCCCTGTTCCCTCCCCGCAGCTGGCACCCCTGTTTCCTCCACCACGCTAATCGGAGAACACGTCGTTCCACCGTCGGATGTTCATGTGCGCGTCTATAACGCCAACGGCAAAGTCGGCCAGGCTACAACCGTCGCCGAACAATTGCGGCAACTCGATTTTGTTCTCGATGAGCAGGTTCCCTACGGCAACGACCCTATTGTGGAAAACCAAGACCTCGGCTGCTTCGGCCAGCTGCGTTATGGCGAGCAGTTCAATGGCCACGCCGCAGCGCTTCACGCTCTTTTCCCCTGTTTTGAGCTCATCCACGATGGTCGGCCGGATGCAACCGTCGATGTGTCGTTGGGTAAGGGGTTTAAGGACCTCGAAGTAGTCAGCCAGGTTGAGGAAACGTTGTCCGCATTGAACCGTGGAGAACAAGCCGATCTAGAGGGGTTAAGCTCATTAAGCTCGAGCACCTGTTCCTAGACAGACGCCACTAATTCCTAGCCTTCGCGGTCGCACCATCCAATGCTTCGAAGAACGCATCGGCAACTTCAGGATTCGCCGCACCGACACCGAAGTCGAGCGGGTCTCCCTCCGGCCGGCCAGCAGCGTTGGCACACTGCGTGAATTCCGGGACCCTAATTCTTGCGCCTGCTTCAGCCGCAATCAGAGCACCTGCTGCATAGTCCCAAATCTTGATGTCGTGTTCGTAATACGCATCAACACGGCCGTGCGCCACCATGCACAAATCAAGCGCCGCCGATCCCATGCGCCGAATATCTCGACACTCCCCCAACAACTGCGACGCTATCCGCCCCTGCACCTGCCGGAGATTAGCGGAATAGCTGAATCCTGTTGCCACAAGTGTCTTTTCCAGCTCGGCCGTTGGGGAACAACTAAGCGTCTGCACAGTGCCGTCCCGCCGAGAAACCTGAGCGCCCTCTCCCTTTGCTGCACTGTAAATCTCTCCCGAGGACACATTTGCCACTGCACCCGCCACGACCTCATCGCCTACGGCGCAGGCGATACTCACAGCAAAGTTGGGCAATCCGTAAAGGAAATTCACTGTGCCATCGATGGGGTCTACGATCCAGGTCACCGCTTCGGCCGCGTCAGTAGCTTGCGCTTGAGAGCCCGGGCCGTCGTCAAGCCCGCCTTCTTCGCCCAAAATACGGTCGGAGCTGCTAAACGCCTTGATGAGCGAACGAATGAGCTCCTCAGATTCACGGTCGACGACGGTGACCGGGTCAACAGCTGAGGACTTCGTTTCGGAGCTTGCTAAAACGCCATCGGAGCCGAGTTCGACCCGACGACTGGCGATGTGCGCCGCGGCTGCGCGGGCAATAAATACCGCGCGATCGCGCAATTCCCTGACGCTGGGTCGCACAGATCCGGGGCTATTCGGTGCACTAAACCCCCTATTATCTGCCCTGCTAGCGAGTTGTTCGGTGCCACGCGAGTTAATGCTCATGCCCCCATTGTGTCTGTTTCGTACAATTTGAGCTATGGGACAACGAATTGGATTTGGCATCGACGTCGGAGGCTCTGGAATCAAGGGTGGCCGCGTGGACCTTGATACTGGGCAGCTTATTGGCGACCGCATTAAGATTTTCACGCCACAGCCGGCAACCCCGGAGGCGGTTGCGAAGACCATTGCGGAAATTGTGGACATTGCGCAGTGGGATTCCGATGTCGGCATCACGATTCCGTCCGTCGTACAGAATCAGATTGCCTTGCTGGCCGCCAATATTGACGGTTCTTGGGTTAATACGAACTGCCAAGAGCTCTTCGCTAAACATCTGCCCAACAACAAAGCGCACGTGCTTAACGACGCTGACGCTGCCGGCCTCGCTGAAGTCCAGTTTGGCGATCCGGGCAATAAAACTGGCGCCGTGTTGTTGCTAACTTTTGGTACCGGCATCGGCTCCGCGCTTATTCATGACGGATTGCTCTACCCCAATTCGGAGTTAGGCCACCTCGCCATCGATGGCACGGAGGCCGAACACTTTGCATCCGCGAGAATTAAAGATGTGGAGGGGCTCGGCTTCGAAGAGTGGGCTGAGCGCGTGAGCAAGGTGCTTAGGACCTACGAGGCGCTGTTTTGGCCGTCACGGATTATCGTCGGCGGCGGAATCAGCCGCGAACACGAAAAGTGGATTCCGCTGTTGACATGTAAGACTCCAGTTGTCCCGGCAAGTTTGGATAATAATGCGGGTATTGCTGGCGCCGCCTTTGCAGCTGACCAGGGGCTTTACCCTTAAACAGTTTCATTTCTTATATGGGGATTGGTAGCTACGCGTCGGGCGTGACACGTGGTTGAAGCCATGCCCCGTGGCGGCGATTTTCAGAATTGGTTTACAATAAGAAGTTGACTCACGGCAAGGTTGAATAATCAACAGGCTCGAGGAGGATTGGGAAAATCGAATTCAAGCGCACTGTTTCGATGAGGATTTTCACCGATTGCTTCTTCGCTAGGAGCCAGAAAAGCAACACTGATGACCGTGGCACGAAAAGGTCAGCGCTGAATGTTTCCCATTCAGCTAGCTGGCTGCAGACGAAGTAAAGGCGCACCACTGGCGCGTTGAGCTTCTCTCTGACCGAGAGAAGCTGGCGGCGGCTTTGGCGGCGCACACAACGTACATCGTGAAAGGGCGTTCGTGGCAGGCAACGAACTGGGGCAAGCTCAGGACCAATCCACCGGGAGTGGCACCGGTTCAGCTACTCCTGCAAAGAAGGCTGTAAAGAAGGCCATCAAGAAAGCAGTGAAGAAGACCGTGGCAAAGAAGACTGCCGCGAAGAAAACTGCCGCCAAGAAGACGGCTGCCAAAAAGACAGCTGCTACCAAGACTGCGGCGAAAAAGGCGACCGCTAAGAAGGCAGCGGCTAAGAAGACCGTGAAGAAGGCGGCTAAGAAGTCGGTCGCTAAGAAGACCACACGTAAGGCCGCCGCCAAGAAGGCAACTAAGCGGACAACGGCTGCGAAGGCCACTGCGGCCAAGGCTGCTGCAGCGAAGGCGAAGGACGCGCAGGCTCTCGACGCAACTGAGAACGAAGAGCTCGAGGACGAGGAACTCGATCACGACTTGGAGCAGGAGCGGGACTACGACCCGGATCTGGATGATGATCTCGAAGACGATGATCTTCACGACGATCTGGATGATGACGACCTCGAAGAAGACGACCTCGACGACGATGAAGAAGAGGACGACGAGGACGAAAACGAAGACGAGGATGAAGAGGACGAGGGCGACGAGGTCTGGAACGAGGACGAGTCCGCTCGTCTGCGTCAGGCCCGCAAGGATGCTGCCCTCACCGCCTCCGCTGACTCTGTCCGCGCCTACCTCAAGCAGATTGGTAAGGTCGCGCTGCTGACTGCCGAGGAAGAGGTCAGTCTGGCTAAGCGCATCGAGGCCGGTCTGTACGCGCAGTACAAGATTGACGAGGCCAAGGAAGCCGGCGAGCGCATCGCTTACGCTCAGAAGCGCGATTTGCGCGAGATTTCTCGCGACGGTCAGCGCGCCAAGAATCACCTACTCGAGGCCAACCTCCGTCTTGTGGTGTCCCTGGCAAAGCGCTACACCGGCCGTGGCATGGCTTTCCTCGACTTGATTCAGGAGGGCAACCTCGGCCTGATTCGCGCGGTCGAGAAGTTCGACTACACCAAGGGCTACAAGTTCTCCACGTACGCAACGTGGTGGATTCGCCAGGCCATTACTCGTGCAATGGCCGACCAGGCTCGAACCATTCGTATTCCGGTTCACATGGTCGAGGTCATTAATAAGCTCGGCCGTATCCAGCGTGAGCTGCTCCAGGATCTCGGCCGCGAGCCCACTCCGGAAGAGCTCGCTAAGGAAATGGATATCACCGAGGAAAAGGTTCTCGAGATTCAGCAGTACGCTCGTGAACCCATTTCGCTAGACCAGACCATCGGTGACGAGGGCGACTCCCAGCTCGGTGACTTCATTGAGGACTCCGAGGCAGTCATCGCCGTGGACGCCGTGAGCTTCACGCTCCTCCAGGATCAGCTTGGCGACGTTCTGGAGACTCTCTCCGAACGTGAAGCCGGTGTCGTCCGTCTGCGCTTCGGCCTTACCGACGGCATGCCACGTACTCTTGACGAGATTGGCCAGGTCTACGGTGTGACACGCGAGCGCATCCGTCAGATTGAGTCCAAGACGATGTCCAAGCTACGTCACCCATCGCGTTCGCAGGTTCTGCGTGACTACTTGGAGTAAAGCTTTAACCTGGAGTCGTAATTGGGCTAACTGCTAAGCCCAGAAAATTGGGCTTGGATAAGGTTGCGCCCCTTATTCGAGCCCGATTTTTTTCTTCGGGAGCTTGGCTAGCGAGTTAGCGACTGCGTTTATGACAAAATGGCCCACAAAAATGGCCTGAAAGTGTCATAAACTCCGACAGTTTCACATTTGCAGCGCGTAATATCTACGGTTGTCAATTTTGGGACTAGCTGCCATGTGCACAAATCTACTGCCGGACTGAACGGCGTAGGGCCAGCTGGAGGCAAAAGCAAAACCCCGAACCACCAAGGTGGAACGGGGCGAAGGAGCATCTAAGCAACGCTAGGCGAAGCAGTCCGCTGGCGGTCCAGCAAACTGGACCACCATCCAATACCGGCTACTACATACCCAGCTAGTACACGACGCCGAATACCCACTGCAGCAGCGTCAGCGAAGCCACAGAAATCACAATCAGCGCAACGATGTTCAGCCAAACACCGGTCTTGACCATGTTGTCCATGCTGACGTAGCCGGAGCCGTAGGCGATGGCGTTCGGCGGTGTTGCAACCGGCATCATGAACGCCGAAGTAGCCGCCAGTGCAACTGGAACAGCGAAGATCATCTGGTCGTGGCCCAAGCCGATTGCCATCGCACCAACCAGCGGCAGGAAGGTCGCGGCCGTCGCGGTGTTAGACGTGAACTCGGTCAGGAACAGCACAACCGCGCCGACGACAACCACGAGTGCCGCCACTGGCATCCAGCCGAGGGTAGACAGCTGCTCGCCAATCCAGTCCGACAGCCCAGAGGCACCGAACTGCGAGGACAGCGCCAGGCCACCACCGAACAGCAGCAGCACACCCCACGGCAGCTCCAACGCATTTTCCCAGCGCATGAGCTTCACGCCATCAGGGCCACCCGGAATCAGGAACAGTGCAATACCTACCGTCATCGCGATTACCGCATCGGCAATCTTGGTGTCTGGCAGCAGCACCGGAACAAAGACCCACGCCAGCGCAGCCGCGATAAACACCATGAGCACGCGACGCTCACCCGCCGACATACGGCCGAGACGCTTCAGCTCGTCACGCATGAGTTCGCGTCCGCCTGGAATATGCGCAATCTCCGGCTTAAACAGAACACTTGTCAGCAGGAACCATGCACAGAGCATGAGCACAACCGCCACCGGGACACCCAGCAGCATCCACTGGCCAAACCCAATGTTGACACCCTGCTCCGCCATGTAGGCCGCCAGCATCGCGTTCGGCGGAGTACCAATAATCGTTCCCAACGAACCAATCGATGCCGCGTAAGCGATACCCAGCATCAGCGCGATACCGAAGTTCGACTTTGGCATCGGGTCGTAACTTGACGACGACTCCTCCGCCTCCTCCAGCGCATCCCCACCAGGGGTTTCGGCGACCGATTCACTCGCAGATCCCGCATCCTCTGCAGCAACTTTCTCATCGTGCAGCATTCGGACAATCAGGCTCAGCACGGACACACCGATTGGCAGCATCATCACGGCCGTGGCCGTGTTGGATACCCACATCGACAGGAAGCCAGTAGCCACCATGAAGCCTAGAATCAGCATCTTTGGTGACGACCCCATGAGCACCAGGACCCACAATGCGACACGCTTGTGTAGGTTCCAACGCTGCATCGCCAGTGCCAACAGGAAGCCGCCCATAAAGAGGAAGATGGTCGGGTCTGTGTACTTGCCCGAGAAATCCTTAATCTCCGCGAGGTTGAGAATCGGGAATAGCGCCAGCGGCAGCAGAGCCGTAACGGCAATCGGGATAGCCTCGGACATCCACCACACGGCCATAAGCACTGCTACACCTGCGGTTGCACGCAGGTTGTGATCGAGCTCAGCCGGCATAAAGAAGTACACGAGCAAGGACAGGATGATACCGAGTCCTAGACCGGTGCGCTTACGGAAAAGCTCCCGGCTGAGGTAACCACGGTCTTGTTGGCCAGGTGACAGTTCCGGGGAGTTGTCGCGCGTAGATGTCGCTGCCACGATTCACGCTCCTATTTAATAATCAGCAGACATCCTGTATTGCACGCATGTTCAAACGTTTACCGCATGTAGGGGATGCCAAATGTGGGTACTTTCTGACACCAATATCATTACCAACACTCGGCCAAATATGAGATTTCACTAAGAAACCCCCGGCCGAAACTGCAGGCAGTTGGACTTCGGGGGTGGATTACGGGGTTAGCTCATTTCCTCATTGCGCATCTGGCATTAACCGAAAACTCCGGGCACAAAGTAACACCGCCATTGACTTCGCGTCCGAACTCACTCCGATTGCTTCTTTGGCTGGTCAGTCCCCATCTGATTGGAGATGCACTCGGCATACTCTCCAGAGGTACGCTCGAATTTCTCGCACTTCGACATCGCGTCTGATGTCGACCAGTACAGCATCAGCGACACCACGGCGGCTGCAATACCCGTCACAATGCCGACAACGCCCAATCCGAACGAACCGCTGATGACCGCGTCTTCCCCAGCAGCCTGCACGCGTTTCTTCGCGCTCAACGCCTTCGCCATCGCGATGATGCCCAGAACAATGCCAAAGACACCGAGGATGCCACCAACGATTATCCAGGACATCAAGAGTCCGCCGACACCAAAGATCAGTGCCAGCACGCCAATAGTCCGACTGTCATTGCCTGGTACAGCCGACAAACCACCGCCGGTCAATTCCGACGGCCTCGACTTATCACTGCTTGCCGACATTCTTCTCTCCACCATAGATTGCTCAGTTCGCTTGAAACCCTACCAATTACGCAGGTAGCTAATGCGATCGCGCAACTGCTCCTCCGTACACAGCGCAGTCGGCGGGCCACCACAGGCGCGCCGAACCTCGTTATGCACCTGACCATGTGGCTTACCGGTTCGCGCCGCCGTCATCGACACCAGCGTATTGAGTTCCTTCCGCAACTTCGGCAACACCTCACTGGCCACCTTCTGCGGCCTCGGGTACGCCGATCCCTCAATGCGGTGGACCGCGCCGCCTTCGCCTCCGCTTGACGACGATTCCCTCGCCTCCTCGCGGGCTTCCTTCTCTCGGGCACTGGCGGCTTTAAGCTGTTCATCCTGCCGCTGACGCAGCAAGAGTCGCATTTGCTCAGCGTCGAGAAGCCCGGGCAAGCCAAGGTAGTCAGCTTCTTCAGCGGAACCGGCAACGGTTGCGGTGCCGTAGGAGGAACCGTCGTAGATCAGGTAGTCGAGTTCAGCATCCGCGCCAATGGATTCGTAGGCCGGCAGCAGTTCGTCGGGCTCATCCTTACGCCGGTTAGCTTCGGCGACCAAGTCATCTTCCCAGCCCTCCGAAGGCCGATCCGGTTTACCGAGCACGTGGTTGCGCTGCACCTCCATCTGCGAGGCCAAGTCGAGCAGCACAGGAATCGACGGCAAGAAGACGGACGCAGTCTCCCCCGGCATGCGGCTTCGCACGAATCGTCCGATAGCCTGCGCGAAGAATAGCGGAGTCGAGGAACTAGTCGCATACACGCCGACCGCCAACCTTGGCACGTCCACGCCTTCGGAGACCATTCGCACAGCCACCATCCACTCGTCGGTGGACTCGGAGAAGGTCTTAATGCGTTCCGACGAGCCAGGCTCATCCGAAAGCACCAACGCCACCGGTGTGGAGGCAATCTGCTCGAGAATGCGCTTGTACGCACGGGCAGTTGCCGCATCGGAGGCGATAACCAGGCCACCGGCATCGGGAATATGCTGCCTCATCTGCGAGAGCCGGGTATGCGCTGCCCGCAGCACCGACGGCATCCACTCGCCCTTTGGGTCAAGCGCGGTGCGCCAAGCTCGAGTGGTCTCCTCTGGGCTCATCACGGTACCCAGACGCGCAGCGAACTCATCACCCGCGCTATCACGCCAGCGAGCTTCACCGGAGTAAGCCAAAAAGACCACTGGGCGCACGACGCCGTCGGCAAGCGCATTGGAATAGCCGTACGTGTAGTCAGCGACGGAGCGCGAGTAACCATCGCCATCCGGCGAGTAGCGAACAAACGGAATTGCCGCGTCATCGGAGCGGAACGGCGTACCAGTTAAGCACAGGCGGCGTTCGACATCACCGTAGGCCTCAGAAATGCCGTCGCCCCAACTCTTGGCATCACCGCCGTGGTGTACCTCGTCCAGAATCACCAATGTCGGCCGAGCGGTGGCTACGGCATGGTGCTTAAACGGATGCACTGCGACTTGGGCGTAGGTCACAACAATTCCCTGGTAGGAAGGGTTTACCACACCCTTGGCGTTGGAGAACTTGGGATCCAACGCAATCCCCGAACGAGCAGCAGAGGCAGCCCACTGTACCTTCAGGTGCTCAGTAGGCACTACGACGATAATGCGCTCGACAATCCGCCGCGACAGCAACTCACTGGCGATACGCAGAGCGAAGGTCGTCTTACCTGCGCCCGGTGTCGCCACTGCAAGGAAGTCCTTGGGGTTAGTCGCCAGGTATTTGTCGAGGGCCTCCTGCTGCCATTTACGAAGCCCGCTCACTTGCGACGCAGGGACTTGTAAATCCGCTCGCAGTCAGGGCATACCGGTGAACCCGGCTTCGCCGACTTCTTCACTGGGAAGGTTTCACCGCACAGAGCAACGACGTAGGAGCCGTTGACCGCGGAGTTCACGATCTGGTCCTTCTTGACGTAATGGAAGAACTTCGGAGTGTCGTCCCTCGTCGACTCATCGACGCGGGTATCGGTGCGTTCAATCGTCTTTGTCGTCTTCAATGGAGTGCTCACAGATTCCAATTGTGCCCCATTGGTCAAATTATGCCTAGCGCCCCAGGTGCTTGCCGCTGCTGACTGCTACCTTCCACAGCCATCCACAACACCGCTGCGACTACGCGAGCATGCAGCTGCAACGGGCATAGCTAGTTGAGACACCCCCACGCCACAGGCGTATGCTAGGCAACCATGGCGCGAATCAATGACCGTCGCGACTCCGCGCTGCCGAAACGCGGAAGTTCCCGGCGACGCAAGAAAGACGCGGCGTTGATTACCGACGCCCGCGGCTCAAGGATTCGCAACTACGACCACCGCCGCCACGTCTACGCGGCCCTGCAATGGTCTCGCATTCCATTGCTACTTCTTTCCGGCGCTTTTTACCTGTGGTGGGATGTGCCGTGGATTGCGGCGATTCTCATGGTCGTCTCCGTACCCATGCCGTGGATCGCGGTTGTCATCGCCAATGGCGTTGGCGAACCCGCTGACAAGCGCAACCCGCGCGTCTACAAGCCAGGAGTTGTACGCGAGCAAAACCGCAAATGGGAGGAACAACAGCGCCAGCGCGCCCTCAAGGAAGCGGAGATGCGCGCGCTCGGTTCTGCTGCCAGTACCGAAGACACCGACGCACCGCCGCGGTCCGGTAACGAGACCACCTCAAATCCCTTCGATGACGCAAATGTCATCGATATGCCGGAAGACGACGATCCGTCGTCAAGCTCCCCTAACTAGCCCCTCCGCCCCGCTTTACGACGAAGGTAGTGCCTACGATGACCTTTTCCCCCTCCACCTTCACCCCACCGACTGATCAGCAGCTTCGTGCTTTTGTCGACTGTGCAGAGGAATTCGCCACCGCACTTAGGCGCCTTGAGTTTTCCAGCGAGTCACTGCGTCGAGTCCTAGGAGCCGAGGGGTTAGCCGCGCTGGACCGCGGTGAGCCCGGCGTTGTCGATGCTCTGCTTACCGAGACGGACGGCGTTTCTGCGGATACTGTGACCGCGTTGCGTCTTCTCATCCTGGGCGATTTCGCCGACGCAGAGCAGCTATTTGGAGCTGAGCTGACAGTCAAGTTGCTGGACAGCGGCATACTTGCCGGCACCGCCAGCAACGCACAGGTGTGTATCGATGTGCGCCCGGTCGAGATTGCGGGAGTCGACCGTATTATCTTTTCCGACCGCGACGCCTCTATGAACGATCACGTTCCTGGACCCGATCATGTCCTAGGCGTAGGGCGGGCTTCCCGCTCTCTCCTCGATATTTCGTCGACCTCGGCGGTGGAATCCGTACTCGATCTCGGTGCCGGTTGTGGCATCCAGAGCCTTGCCCAACCTGATGCAAAGTCGATTGTCGCGACAGACATTCACCCCCGCGCGCTGTTTTTTGCCCGCGCTACTTTCGCAGCTAATGGCTTCGACCAAGCGCAGGCTCTCGAAGGTTCGTGGTTTGAACCGGTTGCAGGCCAGAAGTTTGACCGCATTGTGGCCAACCCGCCGTTCGTCGTAGGACTGCCAAGTGTGGAACATGTTTACCGTGACTCAGGACTGAATCTGGACGGTGCCACCGAGCTTATGATCCGCGGTCTGGCCGACCATCTCACCGACGGCGGCACGGCGCATCTACTCGGCGCTTGGGCCCATATCGAGGGCGAGAGTTGGCAACAGCGCATCGCTTCTTGGCTCCCTGCTGAGGGCCTCGAGGTGTGGGTAACGCAACGGGATCTCGCTACGCCGGCGGAATACATTGGCACCTGGCTTCGAGACGAGTCCATCGACCCCCGCAGCCCAGAGGGGTGCGAGCGCTCTCGTGCCTGGCTGGAGCACTTTCGCAACAGCGGCGTGACAGGCATCGGGTTCGGCTACATCACAGTCCAACGCATCAACGGCCCGACTTCCGCCGTGTGCGAGGAAATGCCGCAGCCTTTGGCCGCTCCCTTCGCCGCCGAAGCCGAGGAGTATCTCGGCCGCGCCGAATGGCTTCGTGCACAAACTGCCGACACCATCCTCGAAGCTTCCTTTACCGTGCGCCCCGGTGTCGCCATCGAACGCGTTTCGCTTGCCGACGTCGAAAGCGGCCAGGGCTTCACTGAGTTCGATACGCGCCTCTCACGCACCGATGGCCCCGCCTGGACACACTCAATCGATGAGTCCGTGGCAACCATTCTGGGTGCGCTGCATCCCGAAGCTGCTCTGGGCTCAGTCATCGACATCATGGCAATGTTTGGAGCCTTCGATGAGTCCGACGTACCTGCCATCAAAGACGCCCTAGTTCCCATTGTCGTTGACCTGGTTCGCCATGGTCTGATTCTCCCCACCGAGCTCTTGGAGGATAAACAGTAAATGAAAGCCGTTCTCACCCGAGTTAAATCCGCGTCAGTCACTGTCGACGGTTCCGTTGTTGGGCACGTTGACGGAGGCGATACTGGTGCCATTTTGGCGCTCGTAGGCGTTGGCCGCGAGGACTCTGCTGATGCTTGGGAAACGATGGCCCGCAAGATCGCGGAGCTGCGCATCCTGGATGGCGAACTCAGCGCTGTCGATGCTGGCGCCCAGGTGCTCGTCGTTAGCCAATTCACGTTGATGGGGGCGACAAAGAAGGGACGGCGGCCGTCGTGGGTAGACGCGGCTCCGGGCCCAGAGGCCGAACCCGTCATTGAAAAAATTGTCGAGAACTTGCGCAATCGTGGCTTGACGGTCGAAACAGGACAATTTGGGGCAATGATGGAGGTGACATCAGTCAACGATGGCCCCTTTACAGTTCTTGTGGAATGCTAGTGACGGTAGTTTTTCTTAACATTATATTTGCATGGCAAAATTACCCTATTGACATTCATCACCTTTCACGGGAACATTTTCGTAACTCCGTGCGTTGTAGTTATTGAGTCCACTTAAAAATCCAGGAGGCAGATTCATGAAGAGTGCCGATATTCAAAATGACGAACTGGAAGGTCAGACAAGGGACAAGGGGCGCCGCACCGGCAATAACTCCAACCCGTCCGCCGATTTGGTTCGTGTGTATTTGAACGGCATCGGAAAGACTGCTCTTCTCAGCGCTGAAGAAGAGGTGGAACTTTCTAAGCGCATTGAAGCCGGTGTATACGCCGAGCATTTGCTGCAGACCGGCGCAAAAATGACCCGTGCAAAGAAGCGTGATGTCAAGATTTTGGCGAAGGAAGGTAAGGCCGCACGCGCCCACCTACTCGAAGCCAATCTCCGTCTTGTGGTCTCGCTGGCGAAGCGCTACACCAACCGCGGTATGCCGCTGCTGGATCTAATCCAGGAGGGCAACTTGGGCCTCATCCGCGCCATGGAAAAGTTCGACTACACCAAGGGCTTCAAGTTCTCCACATACGCAACGTGGTGGATTCGCCAGGCTATTACCCGCGGTATGGCTGATCAGTCGCGTACTATTCGCCTCCCTGTCCATTTGGTTGAGCAGGTCAACAAGATTTCTCGTATCAAGCGTGAGCTCTACCAGCAGCTCGGCCGTGAGGCTACGAATGAGGAATTGGCAGAGGAATCCGGCATTCCAGAAGCCAAGATTGAGATGCTGCTGCGTCAGTCCCGCGATCCGGTGAGCTTGGACATGCCAGTGGGCACTGACGAGGAAGCTCCCCTGGGAGACTTCATCGAGGACTCAGAGGCAACTGATGCTGAGGAAGCAGTTGTCGCTTCCCTGCGTCACCACGATGTCCGCAAGGTTCTGTCCACTCTCGAGATTCGAGAGCAGGAAGTTATTAAGCTCCGCTACGGTCTCGACGATGGCCTACCCCGCACGCTGGATCAGATTGGCCGCCACTTCGGCCTGTCTCGCGAGCGCGTCCGCCAGATTGAGCGGGAAGTTATGTCCAAGCTGCGCGAGGGAGACCGTGCTGACAAGCTGCGTGAGTACGCAAGCTAACGCCGCATGGCGGTGACATCGATAGGGTTCCCAATTTCAGCCCTGAGATAGAGCTGGACTGCAATGCCGACCCCCGTGCGGGAGTTTCATCCACACTGGCGGTCGGCGTTTTCGACTGCAAGTCGAACTTTCGACATCGCGTACGCTCCCTTACATCTCAGCAGCGCCCACCGAACCAAGCTTTTCGCTGCCTAATCAGCACCACAGCCACTGGATTTGCGAGCCCTAACATCTTTCTTACGCAAATGTGGTTATCCTAATACTTGAGTGAAAACTTTTAAGACTGCGTTATCGGAGGAAAACCGTGAGGGATTTGGTTGACACCACGGAAATGTACTTACGTACGATTTTCGAACTCGAAGAAGAGGGCATCATTCCTTTGCGTGCTCGCATTGCCGAACGCCTTGAGCAGTCGGGGCCGACCGTTAGCCAAACCGTTGCGCGCATGGAGCGCGATGGCCTTCTTGTAGTTGCCCCAGATCGCAGCTTGCAGCTTTCCGACGAGGGCCGCAGGCTGGCCACAGCTGTCATGCGTAAGCACCGCCTAGCTGAGCGCCTACTTACGGATGTCATTGGCCTCGAATGGGACAAGGTTCACGATGAAGCCTGCCGCTGGGAGCACGTAATGAGTGACGAGGTTGAGCGCAAACTTCTCGACGTGCTCGACTCTTACACACGCTCCCCATTCGGCAACCCGATTCCCGGTTTGGAAGACCTCGGTGGAACTCAGTCACCAAAGCCGTTAGAGAACGTTCGCCGGCTCTCCGACCTAAACCCCGGTGAGTACACGATTGAAATCGTCCAGATTAACGAAATCCTGCAGGTCGAGCAGAGCTACATGAAGCGTCTCCACAAGGCCGGAATTATGCCGGGTACTGAAGCACTTGCCGAGGTTGCCGCTGGCCGCGTGACTCTTGCCCGCGGTGATCATTCTCTTGACATTCCGGATACTCTGTCTCACGCGATCATGGTGATTACCAAATGAAACTCCTAGTCACTGGTGGCGCCGGCTACGTCGGTAGCGTTTGCTCGGCAGTATTGATTTCTCTTGGCCACGACGTCACCATTCTGGACAACTTCTCTGTTGGCAACCGTGATGCGGTACCGGAGGGCGCAACCCTAGTCGAAGGTGATGTGGCGGACAAGGCCTACGAGGTTCTGTCCTCCGACAGCTTCGACGGTGTCGTTCATTTCGCTGCGAAATCGCTTGTTGGCGAGTCCGTCGAAGTTCCTTCCGACTACTGGCACAACAATGTGGGCCAAACCCTGAAGCTACTCGACGCGATGCGTGATACCGGTACGAATAGCTTGGTGTTCTCTTCGACAGCCGCAACCTACGGTGAGCCAGAGAAGACACCAATTACCGAAGACATGCCAACCGCACCGACTAACCCTTACGGTGCCACTAAGCTGGCCATGGACTACGCCATCGCGTCTTACGCCAAGGCATACAACATCGGCGCTACCAGCTTGCGTTACTTCAATGTGGCGGGTGCCTGGGGCGGTTTTGGCGAAAACCGTGAGGTAGAAACTCACCTCATTCCACTGGTACTCCAGGTTGCGCTTGGTCATCGCGACAAGATTATGGTCTTTGGCAATGACTGGCCGACTCCGGACGGCACCGCGGTTCGTGACTACATCCACATCAAAGACCTCGCGGATGCGCACGTATTGGCACTGGAGTCCAACGCGCCGGGTACGCACCGTATCTTTAACCTCGGTTCTGGCGACGGCTTTTCGGTTCGCCAGGTCATCGAGACCTGCCGTAAGGTCACCGGTCACCCGATTCCCGCTGAGGATGCACCGCGCAGAGCCGGTGATCCGGCAACTCTTATTGCCTCTTCCCAGCGTGCCATGGACGAGCTCGGATGGAAGCCCAATCACACGGAGCTGGAAACCATCGTCGCCGATGCATGGGAGTACACCAAGACCCTCGGCGACCGAGCCCACTCGGCGCACCGCTAGGTACGGCAGCACAGCTTGCAGGGTCGCTATTCAATTCGCGGCATTTTCACCTTGTATACCCTGCGCAGTACCTCTTGTGCTGCCCCAAGAATTGTGCCGACGCACCTCGGCACAATTTGATTGGCGACCGCAATTTCCAGCAACTGAGTCAGTGAATGATTCGGTTGCTCCCCCGCTGCCTCATCGAGGGCTGTTTGCGCATAGTTCTCCAGTCCAGCCGCGAACTTTGCGATGGCAAAACACGCTAAAGCGTTTGCACGCAGGCTGCCGCGGTGGACAATTGCGGCCTCGCGCCAGATTTCTCCCATTGCTTGCGCCAACTGCGTAGTGATGAAAATCATGGACATATCGCGCAAGGTAACGTTGGTCAGTGCTGCAGCAATGGCATATCCTGCGTTTTCATCGCGCACCGCCTCATGTGCTTCCATCACACCATCGGCCACGTTTTCGACGGCGGTTTTTAGCATGTCGAAGTGCTCAATGAGCGCGGGATTGTCCGAACCAATTTTGAGCTTCCTCGGCTGCTCAACGGCTATCGCTCGTTCCCGGAGGCGTTCAATCAGAGCCCTGTCTTTACTGTCGCGGAATTGACCACCTCGAAAATAACTGCGGTATTCCTCATAGTTTTTGAAAATCTGTTCTCCCTGCCGAGAGATTAGATTTGCATTCTCGGTCATCAGACTGTCACCGACAATGCCGACAATCTCTCCCTGCTCGTCCGTGACAACTTCCCCCGCAGCAATAGTGGCAACGCCCGCCAAACGCACCTCATGCAGACCGCCTTCTCGCAGCCAGCCTGTAATAGGTGTCGAGTCCTTTTCAATCCCCCAGGATTCGTCGATGATAAACACATCTGCGTGAGTGCAGCCTTCATCGAGCAAGAAGTCCGCAGCTGCCCGCACCAAGTCAGGATTGCTCTCCATCGAGGCCACATCCTTGATCAGCATCGGGCCAGCATGCGCTGTCGGGTCAAACTCGACCTTGCCGTCGATGAAATCTTCGACCTGCTGACGGTACAACGCCGCAATCACTACCTGCCCCCGCGGATAGAATCCAACGATTCCTGGCAGGTTCGTCAGAAAGACACTCGGCTCAATTTCAGGCATCTTTCCTGCACCGAAATTCTTTTTGTTTCCCATTGATTCCTTACCCCTTTTCCCCCATTGGGATAGCTCGACAGCGGACAATCCTCTCGCCATCTGGTGGCTCTCATTGTTATCGAATCCGCAACAGCCTTACTTGTGCGCGACCGGAAGAATCGGCGCATCTGTGGACTACTTTCAACTTGTGGATAACTGGAATATTTTCTGCGGTATCCTGGTTACTTACTTCAAATGACGAAAAATGTGATGCAGGAGGTAGTCGTACGTGAGTGATCCGACCGACAAGCCTCAGGGCAATATGTACGAGGTAGTTTTCCCGGTTCCTGACGTAACGGGAAGCGAGGGGCATCTGACCCTGGTCATTGCGCTTAGCGGTTATGCGGATGCCGGTAATGCAGTCTCGGAATCAGCTAGTTTCCTCTTGGATGCTCTCGAGCACCGTCCATTGGTGAACTTTTCTATCGACGAGCTGATTGATTATCGTTCCCGCCGTCCCGCTGTGACGATGAATCGCGACCAGATCGTGGATGTATCCGATTTGAACCTGTCGCTCAATGTGGTTCGCGACAACGTCGGCAAGCCGTTCTTACTGCTGTCTGGCCCTGAGCCAGACATGCGGTGGGAGGCTTTCTCGACTGCGGTCGCAGATTTGGCTAAGCGCTACGATGTCGGTCGGACCGTGTCACTGTACTCGGCGCCGATGACGGTTCCGCACACCCGACCGCTGGGCATCATCGCCCATGGCACAGATAAGCGGAAACTCAGTGATATGCATACCTGGGGCAACCGCGTCACGGTTCCGGGTGCTGCGAGCCTGAACATTGAGTACGAGCTCGCAAGCCGCGGTTGTGATGCCTTTGGTTTCACCGCGCAGGTACCACACTATGTCGCGGCCTCTGAGTATCCGCTGGCATCACTGCGGCTGTTGCAGGAGGTAGCAAAGCTAGCCAAGCTCAAGCTCCCGCTTGAGGCGTTGGAGAAGGAATCCGCGCGGGTGGCGGAGCTGCTCAATACGCAGACGAATGATTCCGGCGAGGTCTCTCAGCTGGTCAATCTTCTCGAGGAACAGTACGACCAGGAAGTTCAACGTCGTCAAGAGCTGGAGACGTCTCCCCTGCTTGGGCCTAACGGCGAGATGCCTTCGGCCGACGAGATTGGCGCTGAGTTCGAGAAGTTTCTCGCTTCCCAACCGCTGCGTCCAGTAGAGGACTCTTCCTCGCTTGACACCGAGGCGGAAACCCCGGCCAACGCGGATTCCTCGGCAACTACATCAGAGGACGCTGACGCACAGTCGGAAGAACCCGAGTCGACCTCGGCGGATGATAAGTCTGCGGAGTTTTCTGCAGACGAAACTGCCGAACAGCCTGAGTCTGAACAGCCCCGGGAAGAGCAGCCTCGGGAAGAGCAGGCAGAAAGCGAAGAATCCGGTGAACCGGAAAAGCCTCGTCGTCGGCGTGGCTGGAAGCCCTGGTTCCGCTTCTAATCCGGGGTTACCGCTAGGGTGGGAAGCGTGTCACTATCTGAAATGCTTCCCGACCTAGCTGAGGTTCCTGAGTCCCTTTTCGACGATGCGATTATGGACTCATTCATTGCCTGGACCAGGGATCAGGGCATCACGCTCTACCCGGCGCAGGAAGAGGCCGCTATCGGTTTGGCTGGTGGCGACCATGTCATCCTTGCCACTCCAACGGGGTCGGGCAAGTCGATGGTAGCTATAGCCGCCCATTTCTGCGCGCTTGCCCGTGGTCAGCGCAGCTTTTACACAGCGCCTATTAAGGCCTTGGTCAGCGAGAAGTTTTTTGCCCTCTGCGAGGTCTTTGGCGCTGAAAATGTCGGTATGATGACCGGCGATGCCACCGTCAACGGCGGCGCCCCCATCATCTGCGCAACTGCGGAAATTGTCGCCAATATCGCCCTGCGCGACGGGGCCGACGCCGATATTGACCAGGTGGTAATGGATGAATTCCACTTCTATGCGGATCCCGACCGCGGCTGGGCATGGCAGGTGCCACTGCTCGAGCTTTCCCGTTGCCAATTCTTGTTGATGTCCGCCACTCTCGGCGATACTCAAAAGTTTGAGAAGGATCTGAAGGAACGCACGGGCCTCGACGTCAACCTCGTTACAGGTACGACGCGCCCGGTGCCGTTGGATTTCCACTATGTCTACACGCCAGTTCATGACACGCTGGCGGAGTTGCTGAAATCCGGAAAAGCCCCAATCTACATCGTCTTTTTCTCCCAGCGCCAAGCAGCTGAACAGGCCCAAGCACTGACCGGTCTGAAGCTGCTGACGAAGGAGGAAAAGGAGCGGATTCGCGAGGAGATTGGCGATTTCCGGTTTACCACGGCCTTTGGTCGAGTTCTTTCCAAGTTGGTGCGCCAGGGCATTGGCGTCCACCATGCGGGAATGCTGCCGAAGTACCGTCGTTTGGTTGAGCGTCTCTCTCAGACTGGTCTGCTGAAGGTTATCTGTGGCACGGATACCCTCGGCGTCGGCATCAACGTGCCTATTCGTACGGTGCTAATTACCGGTTTGGCCAAATTCGATGGCCGCCGTAGCCGTATTCTCAAGTCACGCGAGTTCCACCAGATTGCTGGACGCGCCGGCCGTGCTGGCTACGACACCGAGGGCACCGTAGTTGTCGAAGCACCTGAACACGAAATCGAAAATGCCAAGCTGCGTCGCCGTGCCGGCCAGGATGAGGCCAAACTGAAGAAGTTGCGGCTGAAGTCCGTTCCCAAGGGCGAAGTGACATGGTCGGAGAAGACCTTCGACAAAATCGTTTCTCAGCCACCAGAGCCGCTGACCAGTCGCTTTGCAGTTACCAACGGTATGTTGCTCAACGTCATTGCACGTGGGGGCGATACCTACGAACACATGCGTCATCTGCTGCGCACCAATCACGACACCCGCCACCAGCAAAACGAGGCTATTCTGACCGCAATTGAGCTCTACCGCGGTTTGGTCAACGCGGGAATCGTCGTCACGCATGGCGAGGGCGATGACTGCCGCCCCGAGCTGACAATGGAGCTGCAGCGTGACTTCGCGCTCAACCAACCACTGTCGCCTTTCGCCATCGCCGCGCTCGAACTGCTGGATAAGGACAGCCCGAACTACGCACTCGATGTCATCAGTGTGTTTGAGTCAATTCTGGAAGACCCTCGCCCGCTGCTCATCGCGCAGCAGAAAAAGGCACGCGGTGAAGAAATTGCCGCGCTCAAGGCCGAAGGCGTTGATTACACCGAACGTATGAACATCGTCGAAGACATCACATGGCCGATGCCGCTTGCCGACGAGCTGGAGGGCGCATTCGACACCTATGCCCAAGGTCACCCGTGGGTGCGTGAGTTTTCGCTGTCGCCCAAATCTGTGGTGCGCGAGATGGTGGAAAAGGCCATGACTTTTTCGGATGTGGTATCTGAGTACGGAATCGCCCGCTCCGAAGGTATTTTCTTGCGCTACCTCACCGATGCCTGGCGCACTTTGCGACACACTCTCCCACCGGAAGCTGCTAACGAGGAGCTCCGGGACATTGTGGAATGGCTCGGCGAGCTCGTTGTGCAGGTGGATAACTCCCTGGTAGATGAATGGGCGCAGATGGCCGATCCGGACAAGCCATTGGACGAAGAAACTCTCAAGGAAGCGGCTTTTGGCACCGACGAGTCGCGGCCTCTTACCGGCAATGAGCGTGCATTTACCCGTATGGTGCGCAATCTCATGTTCCGCCACGTGCAGCTCTTTGCCTTTGAAAAGGAGGAGGAGCTGGCCGACCTGGACAACTACCTCGACGACGCACCAGATTGGCCTGCCGCGATGGATGACTACTTCGATGAATACGATGACCTAGGCATCGATGCTAAGGCTCGCGGCGGCGATATGATTTCGATTGACCGCAAAGCTGGTGAGGGCCTATGGCATGTGATCCAGATACTCGATGATCCTGAGGGTGACCACGGTTGGCGCTTTGAAGCGAACGTTGACTTGGCTGCATCTGATGAATACGGCGAAGTCAGGTTGGCATCACTGCGAATTATTCAGGGATAACCGCTAAACCGGGCTGGAACTGCCAGCCCGGTTTGGCTTACTTCGTACGCTACTGCAACATGCGCCAAGAGAGCTTTAGGCAATAGCGTCTATGTATGCCTGCCGTACCAGTTCGGCAATTCGATTGAACTCGCCGCCGCGTACCGATGATGCGCGGTGAACCAGCCCAATGGTGCGTCCCGGCCGTGCCGGACCCTCGAATCGCGCAACAGCCAGACCGGGACGGTCCGCCTCAATCTTGACAGCCGATTCCGGCACAAGCGACTGCCCCAACCCACCGGCAACACACTGCACGACGGTCGATAGAGAAGCCGCCCGTGTTTCCAAGCCGGAGGTCTCGCCGTGAACAGCATCGACCTTGCGACAGATATCCAACACCTGGTCACGCAGGCAATGACCGTCGTCAAGTAGGAGCAAGTCCAAGTCCCTGATTGCCTCAAGCTTTACGTCTTCCTTACCTGCCAGCGGATGATCGTCTGGCACGACGATGTAGAACTCTTCGTCGTAGAGGTAAATTTCTTCAAAGGAAGGCACATCGGACGGCAGTGCCATGATGGCTGCATCAATGGTGCCGGAACGAAGTGATTCGATGAGGCGCTCGGTCGGCTCCTCGACGATCCTAGGCCTTAGATCTGGCAGCTCGTCACGAACTAACTGGAGGAAGTTGGGCAGCACGTATGGAGCAACCGTAGGGATAACACCAATGGATAGTGGTCCGGACAAATCATCTGTACGGCCAGATGCGCGAGCAACAATCTCGTCAACAATTTCAGATGCTTGGCGTGCATAAGGAATCAGACCGCGACCGAGTGGCGTCACCAGCACTCGGCGAGTCGAACGCTCTACAAGCTGCACCCCCAGTCCCTGCTCAAGGGTGGAAAGCGCTTGTGACAGGCTGGGCTGTGAAATGCCGAGACGGGCAGCGGCTTGACCGAAGTGACCGGTATCGGCAATCGCGACAAAGGCACGTAACTGAGGCAAAGTGGGCCGATAATCTCTATTACGCATACCTATAAGCTTACACGAGCTTATTAACTTTTTCCTCTTGACGGTTTGGGAATCCATAGGCATAATGGCGTGTGACCCCAGAAGGAATACATTCAGGAGGATTCCATGGCAATTTTGACTGTTGGCGACAAGTTCCCCGAGTTTTCTCTAACCGCTCTCAAGGGCGGCAACCTGCGTGATGCAAACGCTTCTTCTCCGGATGACTACTTCGAGCAGGTAACCAATGAGTCCTACGAGGGTAAGTGGAAAGTCGTCTTCTTCTACCCGAAGGACTTCACCTTTGTCTGCCCGACGGAGATTGCTGCATTCGGCAAGCTGAACGAGGAATTCGAAGACCGCGGCACCGTTATTCTCGGTGGCTCTGGCGACAACGAGTTCTCCCACTTCAACTGGCGTGCAACCCACGAGGAACTACTGGACATCCCGTTCCCGATGTTCTCCGACATCCGCCACGACCTGATGCGTGCACTCGGCGTCGAGAACGCTGACGGTGTTGCAGATCGCGCAACCTTCATCATTGACCCGGACGGCATCATTCAGTTCGTCTCCGTTACCCCGGACGCTGTCGGTCGTAACGTTGACGAGGTTCTGCGTGTTCTCGACGCTCTTCAGTCTGAAGAGGTCTGCGCATGTAACTGGCAGAAGAATGACCCGACCAAGAACATCGACAAGATGGATGTTCTGAAGCAGGAGCTGAAGTAACTCATATGAGCATCGATAACCTTCGTTCCGGCCTACCGGAGTACGCCAAGGACATGAAGCTGAACCTTGGCACTCTCACCCGTTCTACGGAACTCTCCGAGCAGCAGCTGTGGGGTACCCTGCTTGCATCTGCTGCTGCCACCCGCAACGAGACCGTCTTCTCCGAGATTGCTGAGGAAGCCAAGGAGCACCTGTCTGACGAGGCTTTCGAGTCTGCGCTTGGTGCGGCTACCGTTATGGGCATGAACAACGTCGCTTACCGCACTCGCCACATGCTCGGTGATGACTACGCACAGGTCAAGTTCGGTCTGCGCATGAACATCATCTCCAATCCGGGTGCCGAGAAGGAAGACTTCGAGCTGTGGTCTCTGGCAGTTTCTGCCATCAACGGCTGTGAAGCATGCGTGACCTCCCACGCAAAGGTCGTCCGCGATGCTGGTCTGACCAAGGAGCAGGTCTGGGAAGCTGTGAAGATTGCAGGCACCGTCTCTGGTATTGCACAGGCTGTCTTCGCTGAGGCTACCCGCTAAATATTAGGAGGATACGTTCGGCTTTGATAGTCGAACGCTCCCCCGCAGGATTTCCTGCTGATCAAATAGCGCCCAAGGAACCAATTTGTACCGGTTCCTTGGGCGCTTTTTCTTATTCGTTTCGGCTACTGCTGCGGAGGGTAATAGCCCGGATTTTCCTGCGCTTCATTAATAACTCGACGGCCACCGATGAGCTGGCGGTAGATGTGCACCTGAACCAGCATAGCCAGCGGCATTGTGTACAAGATGCCAATATAGAAGAGCATCGCACCTGCGGAAGAAACAATCGACGTCAGTATGAATGCAACAAGCATCGTCCAATATTGGGGCTTTACCAGGCGCCAAGCGACAACCGGCGCCTCAAGCGCAGTTGCTCGACCATCGAAAACAAGTAGTGGCATAGTCGCTGTAATTGGCATGATGAAAATCGACGTCAACAACAAAACCAAGTAGCCCAGTGGAATCATCGCCGCGGCAGCTTCACTGCCATTGGCGGACAGGGATACTCCAGCGATGAAGAGCACCATCCCCGGCAGCATGGCGAGCAGTCCCACCAGGAACGTGACAATGTAGACACCGATAAGAGATCCCCACCTGTTTACACGGAAGAAAGTACCGTAGTTCGGCACTCTCCCATCGACAGCTTCGAATGCACCGCGCAGCATAAATGCCTGCATCGCGAACATGCCCACGGCAAATAGGAGTGCCATCGCGCCGACAGTCGCGAACATTGACCCTAGATCCTCAAACGGAACATCGCCTGGATAGTTCGGCTCAAATTCCGGATCGAAGTCACCAGAGGCAAAGAGAATTGCCGCTGCGCCAACAATCAGGGCGACTAGTACGGCGAAGAACGTCAGCATGACGCCAAGCCAAGAAGCAAAATTGCTATTTAGACTACGAAACGCTGCGGAAAAGGCACTTCCAATGTCGACCTTCGTCGGCCCTTGTGCCACAGGCTTCACCGGTGGCTCATTGCCACCTGGCATGTTGACTCCGGGAGCAAGTGCACCGGCTGCAGGATTCCCCCCTGCCGGTTGCTGCCAGTAGCTTGATCCCGCACCATAGGGCTGGCCACCATAGTTCTCGCTTGGCTCGCCAGTTCCGTAGGACGGAATATCGCCATAGGCCTGTTCCCTACCGTGAGCCTGATTCCACTGTGGCGAATCCTCTGGTCCACGCGAGCCATGTTGTGCGTCCGAATCGACCCCGTAAGGGTTGTAGTCCTGCGAACCATTGTTGGGAAAACCGTGGCTCTGGGAGTCATAGTTACTGGACTCATTGTCCCGGCTGCCGTCACCGTAAGGATCGTTGTTGCTGTATGGATTGTTTGGGGTATTCATGAAGCAGACTGCTCCTGCCAAATTGACGGATACATACAAATAATGCGCACAACGGACTATACGTGAGACAAGCCCTTGATGAGATTTTAATGGGCCAAAGTATAAGTCACGTTGTGCGCATTAATGTATTTAATTGGACGTTCTTACACGAGCTCCACCGAAGCGACTCCCTCGAATTCGTTCAATGAATCACCAACACCCAACGCGCTACCACGCACGATGATGTCATACTTGCCCGGCGCGACTCCTCCGGTCTCCCAAGAGACCTTGGCGGTGGTATAAATACCGTCCTTGGCAAATTCAATGACAGTTGCCTGGTCCCAGTCGTCGGAAACAATCTCACCGCGGTCATTCTTGATAAGTAGGTAGCCGTCTTCCAGTCGCAAGTCGTTATTCGGATTTGCCGCGACGAATTGGGCAACGGCTTTCTGCCCTACCGTGACGCTTGCCGTGGATTCAAGCACGTCACCAAAATTCTTGCCCATTGGAGCGGAATCGATAACCTTTCCTCCTGCTGGCGACGGCGGGATGATGCCAGTGAGATCGCCTGCCGCACGGCCTGGCTCGACCGCAATGCCGTCGGCAAGCGCGTGAGCGAGATTGTGATAAATGGAAATCATCGCACTGAGCGTGTACTTGCCGAAAGCCGTTGCGCCGCCCTCGTAGTCCTGCTGATCGTATTCCTCTGGGGTAGCGACGTAGTGGCCATAGCTGTTGGTGTAGCCCTGGCAGATGACAGTATCGATTGGAACACCGAGGACTTCAGCGACGTGCTGACGCATGCGGTAGCCCGACATTGTGGTGGGTTCAAGGCCATTGGTGATCAAGGTGAAGCCACCGATGCGGGTGATGGAGAACATGTGGGTCTGCTGGAGAAGACCATCGATGTAGCCGACTGGCAGCAGGCACTCTTTGTTGCCCTGAATCTCCCCGATGTTTTTCGGGAGTACGACGTTATTGAGCTGGTGCACCCACGGCGTACCGCCGCGCTCGCCTTCGTTGAACCCGAGGGCTGGTTCTCCACCGCCATCCTCCTGGCTACTGGCTGCGAAGGCCGCACCGAGGATTGCAGGTCCAGTGCGGTGCGGCTGGCCGTCGGGCGTGAATTGGCCGTCGATGTCGACATCGCCAAGGTTGACCCACTTGTGGACAGTGGAGATACCGCCTCCTGGCAGTGCAATGGTCTGTCCCTGGGTAGCGTCAATCTGACGCTGACCGAAAATGCGGGCGGACTCTGCTTCGTCTCCGTTGCCTGGGCCCGAATTTGGCACGAGCCCCATGTTCGGGCTGATGTCACCCGGGCACGACATGGTAAATGCGGCGACAAAGGGGGCATCGGCCGGCTCACGGTGGGTAACCCCGCGGTCGACCTCGACCTTCCATGCTGCGTAGCCCTTGTTGTCGCCGTCGATGATGGTGTGCTCGGGACCGAAGGTGGTCGGATGAATTCCATACCAGTTAATGAATCCGACTTCGCGGCCACCGCGACTCACGTGCAGTGTATGGCTTTCCGGGTTGACTCCGTCGGGGAAGCGACGCAGCTCTTCTTCAGGGTTACGCTTAAATGCCTGCAGGGAGCGGTTGACACCCGCATCCTTGGCAATCCCCTTGGTCAGGTGGATAGTCGACGGCTGGTAATCAGCGTGTGCACGTTCAATAGCCTTGACCACACCGACGACTACAGCTTCGAAAGTGACGGGACGGAATCCGAGGGTAGTCAGGTCAACCATGAGATGGCCCGACGTACCTCCCGGCGCAACATGCGTGTGAGATGCGCAGATAAGCACGTTGCCCTCATGGTAGAGGTCTCCGAAAAGAGCTCGGAGACGCCGCAGAACTTCCATCTGGATGGACTGGAACATGAGCCCCATGTCTGCGGTGACGTGGACGACACGGTTGTCGTTGTCATCGCCGAAGATGAATGCACGCGCCATCTGGCGAAGACGCAGACCCGAGGTGGTCTGATCCATGACCGCATACCCGTTCATGCCAGCGCCGAGTGGCTCGCCTGTCATATCGGCCATTCCTCGACCGACATTCAAATTGGTGGTCGAATTCCCCGCGGCGGCAGAAGCCCCGTTTGCAGGAGCGGCGTTTGCCTTAGGTGCACCACTTACGGCAGGCATCATACTCGCAGCTGACACGGCAGTTGCTCCGACGACGAAGCCTCGCCTGCCCACTTGGTACGGGGCGCGTGCGGTTGGTTCTGCCGAATTCGACGATGATGCCATCTGGGGATCGAGCATGTCACATCCTCTTCATATTTCTTTTTGAATATCAATATGCTGGACTTTAATCAGACAATCCCCTACACGTGGCCTAATTCACCAAAGTTTCCAAAATCCCCCCGCGACAGCAGTAACCGATACGACATTCGCAAGGCGGTATCACTACCATGGGCACAGTAGAATTTCGCAATATTTAGCGCGCTCCCCGCAGACACAACTTCAGAAAGGGCACCATGGGTCAGGCTGTCGGTTTTAACCGCGAGAAGTACATCGAAATGCAATCCGCTCATATTAAGAAGCGGCGCGCAGACATCGCAGGTGAAGGCGGCAAGCTCTACCTCGAAATGGGCGGCAAGCTATTTGATGATATGCATGCCTCGCGTGTTCTCCCCGGCTTCACACCTGACAATAAAATCGCTATGCTCGATCGCCTCAAGGACGATCTGGAAATCATGGTGTGCATCAATGCCAAGGATTTGGAGCGCCACAAGGTCCGCGCTGACCTCGACATCACTTACGAAGACGATGTGCTGCGTCTCGTCGATGTTTTTCGTGAACGCGGGTTTGTTGTCGGCAGCGTCGTCGTCACACAGCTTTCCGACGACAACACCCTGGCAAAGAACTTCATTGAGCGCCTGCAGCGACTCGGATTGAGCGTAATCCGCCATCGCAATATCGAGGGCTACCCAACAAACACCGAGAAAATTGTCAGTGAAGCCGGCTTCGGACTGAATGAATGGGCGCAAACGACGCGGGACTTGGTCGTTGTCACAGCGCCGGGCCCGGGCTCCGGAAAGCTGGCGACCTGTCTATCGCAGATTTACCACGACCACAAACACGGGATTCGTTCCGGTTACGCAAAGTTTGAGACCTTCCCTATCTGGAACCTGGCGCTCGAACACCCGGTAAATCTGGCCTACGAGGCGGCAACGGCTGATCTCGATGACATCAATCTCATCGACCCTTTTCATTTGGCCGCCTATGACACCAAGGTCACCAGCTATAACCGCGATGTCGAGGTCTTCCCACTGCTGCGCACCCTGCTGGAGAAGCTCGCGGGCGAGTCGCCGTACAAGTCACCGACCGACATGGGCGTCAATATGGCCGGTTACTGTATCGACGATGACGAAGTGTGCCGAGAGGCATCCAACCAAGAAATCGTTCGCCGTTACTACAAGGCTCTTGTCGACGAACACAAGAACAGCGCAGACGACGAAGTTTCGCAGCGCATTGCCATGATTATGAGCAAGGCCAACGTGTCGACAGCTGCCCGCCGAGTCGTCGCACCAGCACTTGAAGTTGAGAAATCTACCGGGGCGCCGGGCAGTGCAATCGAATTGCACGATGGCACAATCATCACGGGCAAGACCTCTGAGCTGCTCGGATGCTCAGCAGCAATGCTGCTCAACGCTCTCAAGAAGCTCGCCAATATCGACCCGGACTTACACTTGCTCTCCCCTGCTGCTATCGAGCCAATTCAAACGCTTAAGACGCATCACCTGGGCAGCCGCAACCCCCGCTTGCATACCGACGAGGTCCTTATCGCCCTTTCCGTGTCGGCGGCCACCAGCGACGACGCCCGCGCAGCCCTCGCCGAGCTGAAGAACCTTCGAAACTGCGATGTCCACACCACCACTATTCTCGGCAGCGTGGACGAAACAATTTTCCGCAACCTCGGTGTCCTAGTTACTTCCGAGCCCAAGTACCAGAAGAAGGCACTCTATCAGAAGCACTAAACCAGACCACCAGCTCACGTCGAAAATAGGATAACTGGGAGAGCAGACTAGAATAGTCCCCGTGAGCATCAGCAAGATTCTTCTGTACTACCAGTTCGCCCCGCTGTCCGATCCGCGTGCCATTATGCTGTGGCAGCGCGATCTTTGCGAATCGTTAGGGCTTAAAGGTCGCATTCTGGTGTCCGAGCACGGCATCAACGGCACCGTCGGAGGTGATCTCGATGCCTGTAAGAAGTACATCAAGAAAACCAAGCAGTACCCCGCTTTTCACTCCATGCAGTTCAAGTGGAGCGAAGGCGGCGCTGATGACTTTCCGAAACTCTCCGTCAAGGTTCGCGACGAAATCGTCGCTTTCGGTGCTCCGGGCGAGCTTAAAGTCGATACCGAAGGTGTCATTGGCGGCGGCACACATTTGAAGCCAGAAGAGGTCAATAAACTGGTCGAAGAACGCGGCGACGATGTCATCTTCTTCGATGGCCGCAACGCAATGGAAGCCGAGATTGGCAAGTTTAAAAACGCCGTCGTCCCGGACGTAAAGACCACGCACGACTTCATCGACGAACTGGAATCCGGCAAGTACGACTGGATGAAGGACAAGCCCGTTATCTCCTATTGCACCGGCGGCATCCGCTGCGAGATCCTCTCCGCGCTTATGAAGAACCGCGGGTTCGAAGAGGTCTACCAAATCGACGGCGGTATTGTCCGCTACGGCGAAAAGTTTGGCAATAAGGGTCTGTGGGAAGGCTCTCTCTATGTCTTCGACAAGCGCATGCATATGGAGTTTGGCGATGGCATCGAAGATGAGGACTACGTACAGCTCGGACACTGCGTCCACTGCGGCAAGCCCACGAACACCTTCCAAAACTGCATCAACGAAGACACCTGCCGTCGACAGGTGCTTATCTGCGATGACTGCTGGGAGGATACCGAGACACAGCACTGTGGGCGCGAGGACTGCAAGGAAGTTGCCGAAGAGCTAGCAGCCGCAAAGTAGGACGCTTCCTGCTGCCATCGGACCATCTTGAGCGTCTCCAATCAGCACAGATGTGGGTTGTCTACCAAGACACGGCTAATCTAGTAGGCAACCATGACTACTCCTAGCCGTTCTGATAAACCAGCTCCACGTGTCCAGTCGGGAAACCACCACTCCCGCCATCGCAATTCCGCCAGGCCGCAGCGCTCTGACAAGCCTGCTAAGGACACGCGTAAAAAGGAGCTCTACCAGCTCGCTGATCAATTACCTATTCGGGAGGCCCAGTCCTTCCGACGTCGGCTAAAGCGAGCATCCGCGCCGAAGGCGCTGTCTGCAATCTCTGCAGACCTCGACTTTGCGCTGGAGCGGTTAGAAGATCGTCGTAATGCGATTCCTCGCATCACCTACCCGGCGCAGTTGCCGGTGTCCGCCCGCCGCGACGATATTGCAGAGGCGATTGAGAACAATCAGGTCGTCATTATTGCTGGTGAGACTGGCTCTGGTAAAACTACCCAAATCCCGAAGATATGCCTAGAACTGGGACGCGGGGTGCGGGGCAAGATTGGCCATACGCAGCCACGTCGTATTGCGGCGCGTTCGGTGGCGGAGCGAATTGCCCATGAGCTGGGCGAGAAGATTGGACAGCACGTCGGTTATGCGGTGCGTTTTGATGACCGCGTGGGCAAGGATACCTGCATTAAACTGATGACCGACGGTATCCTGCTGGCCGAAATTGGCCGCGACCGACTGTTGCGTGAGTACGACACCATCATCATCGATGAGGCGCACGAACGCAGCCTCAACATCGACTTCCTGCTGGGATATTTAAAGCATATTCTGCCGCAGCGCCCAGATCTGAAGATCATTATCACTTCGGCGACGATTGATCCGGAACGGTTCGCCCGTCATTTCGCGCCTGACGACGAGCACACTGCGCCCATCATCGAGGTGTCAGGGCGCACCTACCCGGTGGAAATCCGCTATCGCCCTCTGGTGCGGACTGTTGTTGCGAAAAATGGGCAAGAAAAGGAAGTCGCCATCGAGCAGATCGATGGTGTTATCGCTGCGTGCGAGGAGCTCATGCGGCTTGGCGACGGCGATATCCTGGTGTTCTTTTCGGGTGAGCGCGAGATCCGAGAAGCAGCCGAAGCCATCGAGGGCAGGCGCTGGAAGGGTGTAGAAGCCGTTCCACTGTTCGGTCGGCTATCTAATGCAGAGCAGCACCGAATCTTCACCCCGCACTCCGGGCGCCGCATTGTGCTGGCGACCAATATCGCGGAGACGTCGCTGACGGTGCCGGGTATTGAGTACGTCGTCGATACTGGTACCGCACGCATTTCCCGGTACTCCACCCGCACGAAGGTGCAGCGCCTGCCAGTCGAGGACATCAGCCAGGCATCCGCGAATCAGCGCTCTGGACGCTGTGGTCGTGTAGCTGATGGCGTGGCGATTCGTCTCTACAGCGAGGAGGAATTTCTCTCTCGCCCCGAGTTTACGGATCCGGAGATTCTGCGCACCAATCTCGCTTCGGTTGTACTGCAAATGATTTCGTTGCGGCTTGGCGCGATTGAGGCCTTCCCCTTTGTCCAGCCACCAGAGCACAAGGCAGTGCGCGATGGCATTAACCTGCTCACAGAGCTTCAGGCTATTACCACCACGTCGGCGTCTGGGAGAGGCCGTGAATCTGACTCCGGCGCCAGTGCCGACGCCCCCGAGCTGACGGACATCGGCCGACAGATTGCCCGTATACCTGTCGACCCGCGCCTTGCCCGCATGCTGGTCGAAGGGTACGAAAACACCACTCTTGGGGCTGTGACCGTCATTGTCGCCGCGTTGTCTTTGCAGGATGTTCGCGAACGTCCGCTGGAGTTCCAAGCTCAGGCAGATCAGCTACATGCCCGTTTTAAGGACACCACCAGCGACTTCAACTCCCTGCTGAAGCTCTGGGAATACCTGGAGGAAAAGCGCCGCGAGCTTAGCGGTAACCAGTTCCGCAAGATGTGCAAACGCGAGTACCTCCACTATCTGCGCGTTCGCGAGTGGCAGGACTTGGTGCGTCAGCTCCACCAGGCAACGGCTGAGCTGGGCTGGAGTCTTTCGGCCCGCAGCTTAACCAGCGGTGTCGACGATCCCGACGAGGTGGCAAAGTCGCTGTTACCGGGTCTGTTATCGATGATTGGTACGCGCGAGGGCGAGGGCAAGGAATTTACTGGCACCCGAAACACGAAGTTCCTCATTCACCCCTCGTCCGCGCTGGCGAAGAAGCCACCCCGCTGGGTGATGGCTGCGGAGATCGTCGAGACTTCTCGAACTTTCGCTCGAAACGTTGGCACCATTCAGCCTCAATGGGTCGAAAAGGTGGCTCCTCACCTGCTGAAACATCAGTACTCGGAACCGCACTGGTCGGCTAAACGCGGTGCGGCTATGGCTTACCAGAAGTCGACGCTCTACGGCGTGCCCGTAGTCGTTGACCGACTGGTGCCTTATCACCGTGTTGATGCGGATGCCGCACGCTCTATTTTCATCCGCTGCGCACTTGTCGACGGCGAGTGGAACACTCATCATGAGTTCTTCAAGAACAACCAAGACAAGCTGGCCGAAGCTGCGAAGATCGAGGAAAAGCAGCGGTCCCGCGGGATTGTCGTCGACGACGATGTTCTTTACGCGTTCTACGACTCCAAGTTGCCTGCTTCCATTACCACTGCAGCCAATTTTGACCGCTGGTGGAAAAAGACCAAACCCAAGCAGCCGAATCTCCTCGATTTCGATCCGAACAAGCTGCTCAATCCGGATGCCGGCGATATCGATGACAATGCCTTCCCCGAAATGTGGCAGCAGGGCTCCGTCGATTTCTCGCTGTCCTATAAGTTCGAACCGGGAGCTCCTGATGACGGCGTAACCCTTCGCGTCCCGGTTCCTCTCCTGGCGGGTCTGCGTGAAGATGGCTTCGACTGGCAGGTTCCCGGTCTGCGCGCCGAGCTCGCAGAAGCCTATATTCGCACTCTCCCGAAGGCTCTGCGTAAGTCAGTTGTCCCCGCGCCGGATTTCGCACGCCGCGCGCTGGAGACAATGACGCCGTATTCAGGGCGCTTCGTTGATGTTTTCGCCGATGCTTTACGACGGCTCGGAGGCTCCGGCATCAATGGAGCCGATTTTGACCCGTCCAAGCTGCCAGCGCACCTGCGCTTTAACTATGCGGTTATCGACCGACACGGCAATATTGTCGATCAGAGCCGTGATCTCGCCCCCTTGCGCGCTAAGCACGCGGCAACTGTCTCGACTGCCGTTTCGAAGCGTGCAAAGTCTGCAGCCCACGAAGCCGTGAAAAAATGGACTTCGGACAATCTCGGCACTGTGGCAGAGACAGTCAAAAGTACTGTCGACGGTCAATCGGTCACCATGTATCCGACGCTTGTGACCACTAAGGATGGCGTGGCCGTCGAAGTCAAACCAACTAAGGCCCAGGCCGAGGCCACATTGGCAACTACCAACCTGACTATGTTGTTGCGCGAATGCCCCGTCAACGCTGCACAAATGACTAAGGGACTTCCACTTCAGCAACGCGTTGGTGTGGATGCGTGGCCGCATGGCGGCGCAGATGGACTCGTCGAAGACTGCCGCGTCGCAGTAATCCGCGATTGCATGATAGCTGCTGGTGGCCCGGTACGATCCCCCGAAGAATTCAACAAGCTACTTGAACAGGTTCGCTCCGGTGTCGCCTCGGAGGTACGCCAGTTGGTTGTCGGCATTGCACAGGCCATGCCGGCCTATGTCTCGGTGACTAATCAGCTGGATAAGTGGGAAGGCGATGCTATTGACGATATGCGTCGCCAGCTGGAGTTCATGTTCCCCAAGGGAGCGGTGGCCAAGCACGGATGGCAGCACCTGCGTCATTTGCCACGCTATCTACAAGCGATGGAGATTCGCCTTGAGGAAATGAACCGCGATCCCGGCCGTGATGCGGACCGTGAAGATGAGGTTACTGAGGCTCGTGAATATTTAGCTGCGAAACTCGAGCGGCTGCCCAAGGGGCGAGCGCATTCTGCGGAAGTTCGGGATATTCAGTGGCTTATCGAAGAGCTACGCGTCAGCCTCTTTGCCCAGCGTTTGGGAACAGCCCACAGTGTTTCCCTGACCCGAATAAAAAAACGTGTGGATAAGCTGCGCTAAGGCATCTCCGCTTCCTTGCCATGCGCCTGTGGTTTCTTTCCTTTGCGCATGCTGGAGATTTCCTGGATGAAGTCATCCGCCGAAGAAAATGACTTGTAGACGGAAGCGAACCGGAGGTAACCCACCTCATCCAATTCTTTCAATGGTTCAAGGATGGCGAGACCGATATCATTTGAGTCCACCCGAGGCGTGCCTTTCTCGCGGAGGCTCTCCTCCACTTTTTGTGCAAGCTTCTTCAGCTGAGACTCTGATACTTCACGCCCCTGGCACGCACGTCGAACACCCTGGATAACCTTTTCACGGTTGAACTCCTCAGGGATTCCATCCCGTTTAACAACCATCAGCTGCGAGCGTTCAATCGTAGAAAAACGTTTACCGCAATTCAGGCATTCTCTCCGGCGACGAATCCCCATACCGTTATCTATTAACCGTGAGTCCAAGACTCGTGTCTGATCATGGTGACAAAACTGGCAATACACAGCCTCCAGTCTACGTCCAACCCCAACGCCGGAAACCGGAATGATTATTGCGCGGAGTAGGAAGCGTACGTAGACGTAAAGGTGCTTTCGACTGTCTCACTTTCCCCTTGTTCAAAGACCACGCTGCCGAACACTCCGAAGAAAACACCAAGCCCTAGAGCCCATACCGCCATCAAACGAGTCAGGTTAGTGCCTGAGGATACATCACTACGATTGGACTGCTGCGCCCTGCTAACAGGTAGAGACGGGCGCCCGTAGTTGACCGAGACATGACTAGGCCGCGACCTGTCCCTCCGCATTCGCGCCGATGAAGCCCCATCGCGATTGCGCTGTGCAATACGTGCACGCTGACCGGGCCGAACGATGTGCTGCGTGCAAGACGCACTACGTTCACCCCACACCAACGGGGCTTTCCGTGTCGTCCGAGCAGAGGGCTCGGAAACTTGAGAAAAGTCAATATCAGATGCGCTGCTAACACCTAGTGCGGTTGAAACCATAGACATCATGTTTTCTCCCTTTCCAACGTTGACTCTCCCACCGTTGCCGGCCTGGAGAGAATAAGAGTTGTACGACCGTTTCCCGACGCTCTGGAGACTATGCCCAAGGGCGGATGCAGAGAATCCGTCTAGACCTTTTCATCAAACGACTGTTCGAGTAACTTGTCATGTTCGATTTATAACACCATGTTCGAACGTTGTCTACTGCTATCCGGTTTTATTTTCGATTTTCGGAACCGCCACGGCCTCCGAGCACGGATTACGCAGACTTTTTCCAAAGAATCCAAGGACGTGCGGTGTTCGATGCTCGACGATTCGAACAGTTTTGAGCTATCATTCATTCGAAAGAGTTTGAGAAGGGATGTTCCATGGCTCAAAAGAAGAAAGCGAACCCTAAAACACTCACCGATCGGCAGCGTCGCATTCTTGATGTCATTTCGGATGCCGTCGTACTTCGCGGATACCCACCGAGCATTCGAGAAATTGGAGATGCCGTGGGCTTGAATTCCACCTCGTCGGTGGCATACCAACTCAAGGAGTTGGAAAAGAAGGGCTTTCTCCGCCGCGACCCACACAAACCCCGTGCGGTAAACGTAAGGGATTCGAAATCCTCAGCTGGCACTTTCACTCCGGTAAAGCCTGGGCCAAAGGCCACTGGCAGCACCCAAACTCCCGAGATACCAGAGGACATGCCAGAGCCAATCTTCGTTCCTATCGTTGGACAGATTGCGGCTGGCAACCCCATTTTGGCGGAACAGCATGTGGAAAGTCATATGGCACTTCCGATGGAGATTACGGGCTCTGGTCAGCTGTACCTACTCAAGGTCGTGGGTGATTCCATGGTTGACGCAGGCATTCTCGACGGAGACTGGGTGGTAGTCCGTTCCCAAGACGTGGTCGAACAGGGCGACTTTGTTGCAGCCCTGTTTGAAGATGAAGCAACAGTCAAGGAATGGCACGAAGACGCTGCTGGCAAGTGGCTAATGCCCCATAATCGCGCATTTGACCCGCTCCCCGCAGAGCACGCCAAGATCCTCGGCAAGATTGTCAGCGTCCTACGCAGTCTCTAATTTCCCACATTTTCGTTGCCCGAAACAGACACAAACGGGCATACTGGAAACAGGTAGTAAAGCTGAGAATTTTTAACAGCTAAGGAGCGGGGAATGTACGCAGAGGAACGCCGCCGGAAGATTGCGTCTTTGACAGCAGTCGAAGGGCGCGTGACGGTCGCTGATCTTGCGGAAGCTTTCGATGTCACAGCAGAGACGATTCGCCGTGACCTAGCTCAGTTGGATGCAGAGGGCGCAGTTCACCGTGTACACGGTGGCGCTGTAGCTACTCGTTCTTTTCAGACTGTTGAGTTTTCAGTTGCCGCTCGAAAGAACGCGCAGAAAGACGCGAAGCTCTCTATTGCCCGCTGTGCTGCCGATTTTCTACCTGACTCTGGTGGTGGAATTTTTCTCGATGCCGGAACTACCACCGAGGCTCTTGCAGAGCTGATGGTCCACTCCCCTGATAACCGCCGTTGGTCGGTTGTCACAAACTCTCTTCCCAACGCCATCACACTCGCAGGATCGAACCGCATTGAGCTTCAACTCCTTGGCGGCCAAGTCCGCGTCATTACTCAGGCGGTTGCTGGCGATACCGCACTCCGTACTCTTGCGGTTATGCGTGCCGATGTCGCTTTCATTGGTTCTAATGCCTTGACAATTGACCACGGTCTTTCTACTGCTGATCCGCAGGAAGCAGCGGTAAAGCGCGCGATGATCACGAATGCGCGCAAGGTCATCGTTATGGCGGACTCGACGAAACTCGGCCGTGACTTCCTTGTCAGTTTTGCGGCATTGGAAGATATCGACGTCGTGATTACAGATTCCTCTGCCCCGGAGCAATTCGTGAACGATCTCAGGGAGCAAGGTGTCGAGGTCGTGGTTGCTTCATGATCCTGACCTTGACTGTAAATCCGTCAATCGATCGACTTGCTCGCCTCGATACGGAGCTCAAGCGAGGTGGAGTGTTCCGCCTACCAATGGCTGAGGACATGGCTGGCGGCAAGGGAATTAATGTGTCCAAGGCGTTGCACTACGCGGGAGAAAAGACGCTCGCGCTCTACCCGGCATCAGACTCCGGAAAATTCACACGTCTGTTGGAAGTCTCTGGCATCCCCCACGAAGCCATCAACACGACTAACGAAGCCCGCGTTAATCTCACACTCGCAGAGCCAGATGGGACGACCACCAAGCTCAATTCCCCTGGCATGACATTGACAAAAGCGCACCGTAGGCGTGTCCTGGAGAAGCTTATCCACCATGCTAAACGCGCCACGTGGGTAGTTTTCGCAGGTTCACTGCCCCCTGGCGTCCCCCGGGATTTTTACGTTCAATGCACCGAAGCGGTGTATTCGGTCAACCCGAATATTCGTGTTGCTATGGACACTAGCGACGGCCCACTGACTGAGGTCGTTCGCGCATTTCCGAAGGTGCGGCCTTTTTTGATGAAGCCAAACGCCTACGAACTTGGCCAAATCATTGATCAGGACGGCGAAGAACTTGAGGCCGCTGCAGCCGAAGGGAACTATCTTCCCGTAGCGCAAGCTGCTCGTGCACTGAACGAACTTGGTGTTTCCGAAGTCCTTGCCACTCTCGGCGAGGCAGGGGCGGTACTTTCAGTGAAGTCAGGCGGTTGTTTCGCTGCTACCTCACCCTCGATAGTCGCTCAGTCCACGGTCGGTGCTGGAGACTGTGCTTTGGCCGGCTACGTTATGTCCCGCGAACGCGGTGATAGTCACCAAGATTCACTAACCACCGCCGTGGCTTATGGGGCGGCGGCAACCAGTCTTCCCGGTACGACCATCCCCTATCCAGAACAGGTTCGCCCCGAGGCTGGCCGGTTATGGCAGCTCGACGCTTAGCTTTTCGATGCCTAGATAAGGAACATTAGAAAACCATGTCTTCTTCGGCAGATTTTTCCGCTATTGCATCAGACCTGGCCGATGAGTCGACAGTGTTCCTTGACCTAGATGTCGGTCCACAAAAGGAGAAGATCCTTAACTACCTCATCGCTAAAGCCGTAGAGACCGGCCGCGCCACCGACAGCAACGGCATCGTCGCGGCAGCCCTCAAACGCGAAGAGAAGGCCCCGACAGGTCTGCCGGGCGGAATAGCCATCCCCCACTGCCGCCATGAGGACTGGTCGACGCCGACCCTGATGTTTGTCCGCTTAACAAGCGCTACGGAATTCACCACACCAGATGGGCCGGCGGACCTGCTTTTTTTCATTGGTGTCCCAGCCAGCAACAGCGATGTCCACGTCGATATTCTGGCTGCACTCGCAAAAGCACTTCGCGATAAGGGGTTTCGAGCAGCTCTTCGCGGTGCTGAAAGCGACGAAGAGGCCGCCCGGATTATTAGCGAGCACATCACCAAGGCGCCTCGTCGGAAAGCGAAAAAACCTCCGGCGAAGACCAATATTGTCGCCATTACGGCCTGCCCCACGGGCATCGCTCACACTTATTTGGCAGCCGAAGCGCTTACTGGCGCGGCAGAAAGCATGGCTGATGTCACGCTAACTGTAGAGACTCAGGGCTCGGCAGGAACCCAGGAAGCCCCCGCAGAAGCAATTGACCGGGCCGACGTGCTAGTAATCGCAGCCGATATTGGAGTTACGGGGCTTAAGCGCTTCAGCGATAAACCACAGGTCAAAGTGCCAATTCGTAAGGCAGTCAATGAGCCCACTTCGGTTATTGAACAAGCGAAGGCGGTAGCAGAACAATCACGTGTTCGCGCCTACGACCGAAAGGCGCCGCAACCTAAGAATGACCACGACAAAGAGGCCGCTTCGCAAACCGGTAATGCAGGTGCAGGCCCTACATCTGAGAGGGTACGAGCAACTACGAAGGTGGGGGCGCGTAAATCGTCGTTAAGCGGCGATAAAGCCTTCGGACACTGGGTTCGTGACGCCATTATGACCGGTGTCAGCTATATGGTGCCGTTCGTAGCCGCTTCGGGGTTGTTGATTGCGCTGGGATTCCTCGTCGGCGGTCATCAGGTTGGTCTAGTAGCTGACGCCGTGACTAGGGATTTGCGGCTGCCGGAGATTATCGGACTCGATGCTCCGATTACTGTGCCGACAGAAAATCTCGGCACCGTGCTAGTTGACCGTAGTGGGCTGTGGCTGTATCTCGGCTCGACGCTTTTTGCAATCGGTAACCACGGCATGCAGGTCATTGTGGCTGTAATGAGTGCTTATATCGCCTTTGGCATGGCTGGCAGAGCCGGTATTGCACCCGGCTTCATTGGCGGTGCCATCGCGGTCACGGTTGGCGCCGGCTTCATTGGGGGCCTGGTGACAGGCATTCTGGCGGGACTAGTTGTAGCCCTACTGTTGAGGATGAAGGTCCCGGACTGGCTGCGACCGCTGATGCCGGTTGTCGTGATTCCTATGCTCGGGGCTATGGCCGTTGGGCTCACCATGTACCTGCTTCTCGGGATGCCGCTGGCATGGCTGATGACGGCCCTGCAGCAGTGGCTGCAATCACTGGATACGACAGCGGCGTTCCTGTTCGGTGGTCTTCTCGGCGCAATGATGTGCGTAGATATGGGCGGAATGATCAACAAGGCTGCTTATCTTTTTGCCGTCGCAAACATCGCCTCGGAAGATCCAGCATCATGGAAGATTATGGCCGCTGTGATGGCGGCGGGCATGGTACCTCCGTTGGCGACATCGCTGGCAGTTGTACTCCGACCAAAGCTGTTCAGTTCAGCTGAGCGTCAAAACGGCAAAGCGGGCTGGGTGCTCGGTGCGGCCTTCATTTCAGAGGGAGTGATTCCCTTCGCCGCCGCAGATCCGCTGCGAGTGATTCCGTCGATTGTGATTGGCGGTGCCGTCACCGGTGGCACTTCAATGGTTTTAGGAGCCGCCACACGCGTTCCACACGGAGGTATTTTCGTGCTGTTTGCAATCGACAATCCTATCGCATGGCTTGCTGCAATCGTCTTGGGCAGCATAGTGGCAGCAATTCTCGTTGTGGCAGCTAAAAGCCTGTGTCCGCGGCAAGTCAGTACCGATAATCAAAACCTAGAAGCAGACATTTCAGCGGACGCCTAAATTCTTTCGCTAAACCCAGCTGCGTCCGCAGAAGCATTCCTGCAAACTTCACCAAACATGCCCCATCCCAACCTGCCAAGCGATTAAGCTCTGAACAGGTGTCGAGGAAATCGATAAGCAGAAAGGCAAGGTGCCGCCCCATGGCTACGCAACACGTCCACGTCGGCTCCAAGGTGGGTATTCACGCCCGCCCCGCGTCGGTAATCGCTGAGCGTGCCTCCCGATTTCAGGAAGAAATACTGATCGAACTCATTGATTCACCCGAACCCGACAACGAACCGGCTGATGCTTCCTCAACGTTGATGCTGATGGCACTCGGCGCAGGATATGGCGATGAAGTCACAATCACCAGTACAAACGCGGTTGCGGTGGAGCAGATTGCACAGCTAATCGCCCAAGATTTGAGCGATTAAAAGCAATATGCTTAACGACGGAACATCGTGGCAACGGTCACGGGGTTCCGTCGTAAAGCATTCGTACAAGATCCTGCCCTGGACGGGTGGCCTACGAGCGGTTCTCGCCGATGCGGTTATAGAGCCAGTTTAAAATTGGATAGCCGATAATAATGCCGACCGAACCCCAAGCAATGCCCTCCAGCGTCAGCGAACCGATGTCGAGGGTGAGGTTGCCGATACCCGCAATCAGCGCGGTGGCGGCAGCGGTGAGATTGACCGGGTTGTTGAAGTCGACCTTTTCGTCCATCCAGATGCGCACACCGAGCAGACCAATCAGGCCGTAGAGCACCATCGTTGCCCCACCGAGCACGCCGGTAGGAATGGTCAAAATGAGTGCGCCGAACTTTGGAATGAAAGCCAGTGCAATGGCCGTGAAAGCTGCCACCCAGTAAGCGGCAGTCGAATAGACACGGGTAGCGGCCATAACCCCGATATTCTCAGCGTAGGTAGTGGTACCAGAACCACCAGCTGAACCGGCGATGGTGGTGGCTAGACCGTCTGCAATAAGAGCATCGCCAGCGATGTCATCGAGGTTTCGGCCGGTCATGGCAGCAACAGCCTTGACGTGACCGACATTCTCGGCGATGAGCACTACGATGACGGGCAGACCAATCAGCATCGCATTGAAGTGGAACTCCGGCGCGTGGAATGCGGGCAGACCAATCCAGGCGGCATTGCCGACGGTTTCTGTAGCCTCGGGCGAGAGATTTCCGGTGGCAGCGGCGAAGACCCAGCCGATTAGTACGCCGATGAGAACGCCCAGACGGCTGACCATACCGCGGCCAGCGACGGTTGCAAAGACAATGGATACCATCGTGACAAATGCGACCAACGGCTGAGTGGCGAAGTTCTCCGTGGCAGCAGGCGCCAGGTTAAGTCCGATGAGAGCGACGATGCTTCCTGTTACTGCAGGTGGCATCACTGCATCGAGGACACGCTTGCCGGCGAACTTTACTACGAAGCCAACGAGCATGAGCGCGATGCCGGCGCAGAGCACGACACCGAGCTGAACACTAATGCCCTGCGCCTGTGTCGCGGTCAGTGGCGCGATGAAGGCAAACGACGAGCCCAGGTAAGAGGGCAAGCGATTTCGGGTTATCAGCAGGAAGACAATCGTGCCGATACCCGAGAACAGCAGTGTGGTGTTGACTGGAAAGCCGGTCAACAGCGGCACCAGAAGAGTTGCACCGAACATGGCAATGACGTGCTGTGCGCCAATGCCAATCGTGCGAGGCCAATCGAGGCGTTCGTTGGGAGCCACCACGGCTCCCGGTGCAATCTTTCGACCGTCACCGTGAATATCCCAACCGAAAAGACGGCCACGTTCGGCATTTTCAGCAGGCGGATTTGCGGAGGTTCCCTGTTGGGTCTCCGCGTCAGAAGTAGAATTCATGGTTGTAATGCTAGTGGATGCCCACCGCAGTTCCCGCTACGGTTCGATGTGGTATGCCGACAGTTCATCCGCGAGGCTAGTGGGCAAACGCACGTCCATCTGGGTGCCTTGCTCCGTCCATGTTTCCGACAGCACGGTCGCATCTTCGTGGAGCATGGAGACAATATTGCCCTTGTCATAGGGGATCAACATGTGAACGTGAGACTCCAGCTCATTGAGAGCAAGCTCGAGTCGGGTCTCCAGTTCACCAATCCCCTCACCCGTTCGCGCAGAGACAAAGACCGCATCATCGAGCTGGTGGCGTAGCTGGGCCAGAGTGATGCCATCGGCCTTGTCAACCTTGTTGACTACCAACAGTTCGGGCGGAATCTCGGCGTTTTCTTCCTCCGCGATTTCGTTGATGACTTTGTTGACAGCCTTAATCTGCTCCAGCGGGAATGGGTCAGAGGAGTCTACGACGTGCATGATGACGTCGGCTTCGAGTACCTCTTCCAAGGTCGAGCGAAAAGCTTCAATGAGCTGCGTCGGCAAGTGACGCACAAATCCGACCGTATCGGTCATAATCACCGTGCGACCGTCGCGAAGCTTGGTGCGACGAGTCGTCGGATCTAGCGTTGCAAACAGCGCGTCCTCCACCAGCACACCAGCGCCTGTCAGTGCGTTGAGCAACGAAGACTTCCCCGCGTTGGTGTAGCCGACAATTGCCACGCGCGGCAGGTGACCAGCCTTACGACGTGCGCGCTTAATCTCACGCGCAGTTTTCATACCAGCCAATTCCTTGCGAATCCGCGCCATATCTTGGCGTAGTCGCTGACGATCGGTTTCGATCTTAGTTTCACCTGGACCACGCAGACCCACGCCGCCGTTGGAGCCCGCGCGACCACCAGCCTGACGCGACAGGTTGCCACCCCAACCGCGCAGACGCGTGTAGAGGTACTGCATCTGTGCCAGCGAAACCTGCGCCTTGCCCTCCTTGGACTTCGCGTGCTGAGCGAAGATGTCCAGAATCAGCATGGTGCGGTCAATAACCTTGGCGTCAAGCCGGTCCTCCAGCGCCACCAATTGGCCAGGAGACAGCTCACCGTCGCAAATAACTGTATCTGCGCCGGTAGAGGCGACAATATCGCGAAGCTCGTTAAGCTTGCCGGATCCCACGTAAGTACCAGGGTCTGGCTTATCGCGGCGCTGCAGCACCATCTCTAGAACTTCCGAACCTGCAGTCTCCGCCAGCGCAGCGAGCTCCTCCATCGCCACTTCGGCTTCCTGTAGGGTCCCGGATGTCCAGACACCGAGCAGCACAACGCGTTCCAGTCGGAGCTGACGGTACTCGACCATCACCTCTTCAGACTCAGTATGGGCTACTGACCTGGTCAGCCGGCGCAGAGAGGATCGCGCCTCCAGATCCAAGTCACCGACGGTAGGTTCCCTTTGCGTGCCGACGTTCGTCGCGAACGCATCCCCGGAGGCACTATCGGCGTTTTTGTCAGCATCATTAGCGTCGATGAAAAAATCGTCCATCTCGTGCGAGGTGCTGGCTTGCTGCGACATTGCGTCGCTGACCTCATCAAAGTTGTTGGAAAAATTCGTCATACTAGCTGCTATTGTCGCATGACAAGCCAAATTCTCCGCATTGTGTGCGGAGAATACCGAGCCGAAGCTCAAGACTTAGGCTGCAGAAGGTGGCCTGCGAGTCAGAACCAGTGCGACCGGACCACTATTAGAACTACCGCCAGCACACGTACCACTGTCGGACATTCCGCAGTTGGAGCAGCCTCCGCCTGGGCACATGCCGCCGAGGGATTCCCTTCGCAGTTGGCCGGTGTGTTCCATTCGGTCAAGGATGAGGTCTACCGTTGTTCGCTGCAGGCCGGTGATTTCGCAGATTTTGCGTCGGGAGCTAATACCCTGCGCAATTGCATCTTGGACAGCTTCTGAAGGCCGACGAGTAACCGTCGTATTCTTCCTGGCTCTAAAGAGTCCCACGGCGATAGCTCCTTTCCGTATCGGAATTCTTGTTGGACCTGATTTCTAGTTCGCAAGTGTGACTTAGTAGCTTGGCCGAAGCTACTAGGAATTTACGCGGCTTTACAGGAACAGTTTCAACCCTTGGAAAACAATCACGGCCAGTGCCCATGCTACGACCAGCTGCGCTAGCAAACCGAAGCCCGTCCACTTCAAGCCGATCTCGCGACGTTGTGCCGCGAGCGTAGCCACGCACGGTGTGTAAGCCAGCAGGAAGATCATGTATGCCCAGACTGCTGCCAATCCGTGCCCATCGGATGCATTGTCAAAGTCACGTCGAATATTGTCCGCGAGTGGGCTGGAGGCCTGTTCGGTCGAATCCGAGTCGGTGACGTCCTCTACTGCATAGGTCTGTGCCCAGGTAGAAATGACGGCTTCCTTGGCCACAAAGCCCGTCACCAACGGACCTGTCAGGGACCATGTGCCGAAACCTGCCGGGTTAAACACAGGAGCAATAGTTGCGCTGACTGCACCGTATGCGGAGTCCTGCGGTGCCAGATCTTCATCGGCAAAGGAGTGCCCGGAGACAACCGGGATAGACATCAGTAGCCAAACGACGATGACAGTGCTGACGATGATTCCACTAGCGGTCTGCAGGAAGCCCTTCAGGCGCATCCACATCACAGATAGTGCCAGTCGTGCGGTCGGTAACTGATAGGTTGGCAGATCAATGACCAGCGGTTCCGACGGCATGGTGCGCCACAAGGTATTACGCAGTGCAAGGCCGGTCAGAACGATCAACAGAATCGAAATCACGTACATAGCGAAGACAACTGTGCCCGCGTGTTCCGGGAAGAACACCGCACCCAACATGACATAAACGGTTAGGCGCGCCGAGCAGGAGGTAAACGGAACCAGTAGTGCCGTCAATATGCGGTGGCGCGGATTACTCAGCACACGTGTCGCCGAAATCGCTGGCACGTTACAACCAAAGCCGACGATGAGCGGAATAAATGCCTTCCCCGGAAGACCAATTGCTCGCATGACACGATCGGCCACCACGGCTGCACGCGCCATATACCCTGAATCCTCGAGCACCGCAAGGCACAGGAACATGAGTGCCATCAGAGGAACGAAGGTCAGCACCATGCCGACACCGCCGATGATGCCGTTCACAAGCAGCCCCGTGACAATCGGATGGTCCCATCCCATTGCTTCCAATCCACGGGTAACCAGATCTGCGAAATTACCGGTAATAAGGGTTTCCAAACCGTCCTGCAACGGTGCTGCAACCGTCGTCGTGATCTGGAAGACTGTCCACATAACTGCCAGGAACACAATCGGTCCGAGCACCGGATGGAGAACCACGTTATCAATACGGTCGGAGAAAGTCTGGCGATCTTCTACCCCGCCCGTAGATGCCGCAACCGCCGCATCAATCGCGGCAAAGCGTGCGTCGTCCAGGCGTTCAATCGATTCACCATCGGCCTGGCGAATCGGTGACGACACCGAACTGCATCCGTCCAGAGCCGCTGCTACCGCGTCGGCCAATCGTGCCATTCCCGCTTTACGACGGGGATCCAGCGCCACCACTGGCATCCCCATAGCTGACTGCAATGCGTTCGGATTCACATCGATACCCTTGGCCTTGGCCACATCGAGTTTGGTCAGCGCCAGAACGATGCGCTGAGGCTGCTCCGCCAATTCCGCGGCCATGTAGAGGCCACGCCCCAGTGCCGTGGCATCGACAACAACGACGACGAGATCCGGGCGTTCTTCTTCCGGTTTCTCGATGAGCATCTCGCGAGTGAGCTCTTCGTCCGGGCTCATGGCATCCAACGAGTAGGCGCCCGGGAAGTCGATGACATCGTACTCAGCGGCATCGGTCTTCCACGCGCCACGGCTGACCTCCACGGTCGTACCAGGCCAATTGCCCATCTGCGCTTTCGCGCCAGTCAAACTATTGAACAGTGTTGACTTACCGGAGTTCGGTGCGCCTACGACTGCGACAACAGGTGCACCATCCTTTGCTGGTGCTCCGCCGCTGCATGCATGGCAGCTGGGCGTGGATGCGAATTTTCGCGTTGAGGAATCCGTAGGTGTTGTCATTGTTAACTTTCAGGAGGGAGGTGAGAAAAAGAGTTGTAGGGGACCTAACCCACGACGGACATCTTGTGCAGCGTACTGGCGTCGATGGCGTAGCGCGTTGCGCCTGCATGGACGATTCGCCCACCGCCGCTGGTGCTCCGTCCCACCGTGACACTCATTCCAGGACGAAGCCCCAATTGCGAAAGCCTGCGACACAGGCGCTCATCCACATGCGACACCCCCAGAGTGACGGTTACCCCCACCGGGACGTCGGCAAGCGACTGAATGTCATCCGACTGTTTTCGCGACCGTAATCCGAGCATGAGAAACCTCGCCTATATAGATAAGAATTAAGCTAAGCAAATGATGTTTACAGGGACGAGCCTACTCTTAGGTATGCCTAAATGGAATAAACCGGGCGCACCTAAGGAAAGTTATTTATACCACACTTAACATTTGCTTATTTAGCGTGGCAGAATTGTTAGTCCCATCCGAATAGTTGCCGCGGTGTGAAGGAATGGTTTTAGGTACCCCAGAGCACAATGTGCTCACGTGCGATTCGTTAGTTCGCAGATGAAGATATGGGAAGTATCATCGAAAAGTATGACTACTGACTTGCGAAGCATTGGCATGGACTACCCCAGCTGGCGAGACGCGATGGAAGCCGCGATTGCCAGTGAAAATCTGTCGGTCATCGGCGAGGTCCGCGGTGGCCAGCTGGTCCGTTTCGAAGATTCCTCTGGTGCGCGTTTGCACATCCTTGGTGTTGAACCATTTTCTACCTACGCCGGCTTCGCGGGCAGCCCGACCGTCACCGCCCATGTATCCAGCGTGGACGACGTCTTGGCACTCGTGGAAATCGTCGAGGATGATCCCTCCTCTGATGACTTTGACAAGGTCATCGAGGTAGCCAGCTGCCTGCTGTCACAGGGACCAATGATTGTTGATGCCGGAACTCAGACTTTTGAGCATGTCGCGCTGTCAGCTCTGGCAACCGATTTCACCCTCGACGCATCCGCTGAGGAGTACGAAAAGCGCACTGGGGCGACCCCGACATCATTGGACTTCGAAGGTGCTAAGGCGATTGTCGGAGATCAGGTCGGCAAGGCATCGCCTAGCGCAACCGTGAAACTGGCTGGTGTTATCAATAACTCCCGCAAGCATGTCAATGAGCTAACCGGAAAGAAGTTCTGGGTGCTCAACCTTGCTCTGCCGACTCCCATGGACGTACTTGTCCCCGGCGGCGACGAAGCTCCCCAGCCGGGCATGGTCGTCTCCGGCACCTTCTTGCTGACGGGTGAAATTATCCCGCCGCAGGGCTGTGGCGGCGGTTGTGGCGATGGTGGCTGCGGCTGTGGCGATGGTGGCTGCGGCGGACACTAGTCCGCTAACTCCCCACTGCTTCCGCTACCCTGCTAGTTCTCCTGCTGCACTAGCTACCAGTCACAGGGCTTCCAGTTCAATATCGCCGAGAGTGTGAATCACGCTCGGTCCAGTTAACGTTGCTGAGAAGGCCCCATCAGTATTGCTGGCCTTGCGTACATCCACAGTCACCGCTCCACCGGGCACCTTGACTGTCACAGCTCCCTCGGTCCGGCCGGCATCGGCCAGCGCGGCAATAGCTGCCGCAACCGTGCCGGTGCCACACGAGCGGGTTTCACCAACTCCGCGTTCAATTACTCGCATGGACACCGAATCAGAGGCATCCAGCGGGGTGACAATTTCCACGTTGAGGCCGTTCGGGAACATGGCTTCGTCGGCACGCACGGGCTTCGCAGCACTACCCGCCGCTTCCAATTCCAACTCCGCCAGAGCGGCGGCATTCAGACCCGGCATGACGCAGGCCAAATGTGGATTTCCCACGTCGACACCAATCCCGGCGAATTTCAGTGCATTGCTGCCCGAACCAATGAACGCAGTAGCGAGGCCTAGGACCTCCGGCTGCCCCATATCCACCCCGACGACCGCATGCCCAGGGCTGAGCTCACCAATCGAAACAGCGCGCAGCCCTGCTCGAGTGCCCACCCGCAATGTTCCGTCGACGACACTGTCCGGGCTGTGAATCGCGGCAATATAGTGTGCAAAGACACGCACGCCATTACCGCACATCTCAGCAATAGAACCGTCACTATTGCGGTAGTCCATAAACCAATCGTCGGCTTCAACCCCCTCCGGCAATGCCGTCAAAACACCGGCATCCACGAGTTTCCCCGCACGGGCAACCCGCAGGACGCCGTCAGCGCCAAGACCACGTTGTCGATCGCACACTGCTGCGACCAATGATTCGGTCAATTCGATCGACACCAAATCATCTGGAAAAATCAAAAAATCGTTTTGCGTACCGTGACCTTTGGCAAATGAAACCATGCCCTCGATGCTAGCGGGACAGCCGAACCGGCTAAAGCCCAAGCGCAGAAAAAGCCTGTCCCGGCACGTCACCGGCAGCGTCTAGCCACGTGATTCGATGATCACGGTTGAACCAAGAGCGCTGACGCCGCACATACCTGCGCGTACCAGTAATCGTGCGTTCACAAGCCGTATCCAGGTCGTAGACCCCATCGAAGTAGTCCAGCACCTGTGCATAGCCGATCGCGCGGCTAGCGGTCACACCCTCGCGCAACCCTTGCGCCATCAAACTCTCAGTTTCCTCCACCAGACCAGCGGCAAACATGCCCCGCGTGCGCTGTTCAATCCGCGGATTTAGCCATTCCGCCTGCGTGCGCAATCCCAATATGCGGGTGTTCCACCGCGGCGGATTATCAATTGACGGTTTCGACGCTGCAAACGGCTTGCCTGTCAGCTCGATAACCTCTAAGGCTCGGACGGTGCGTCGCGGGTCGTTGGTCTCAATAATCGCCGCCGCATCCGGATCAATCTCTGCCAGCCGATCATGTAATGCCGCCGGACCGATCTCGTCCTGCACTGCCTCCCATTTCGCACGTACCTCAGGGTCCGTAGGCGGGAACTGCCAGTCGTCCACCAACGCCTGCACATACATCATCGACCCGCCGACAAGGATCGGGACTTTCCCCCGCGCGCGAATGGCCTCAACATCCGCGACCGCCTCACGCTGATACGTCGCCACACTCGCCGGCTGCGTCACGTTCAGAACATCGAGTTGGTGGTGCGGAATCCCCCGCCGCTGATCTACCGACAGCTTTGCTGTTCCGATATCCATTCCTCGATACAGCTGCATCGAATCAACATTGACGACCTCACCGCCAAGCTGCTCCGCAAGTACCAGCCCCAAATCCGACTTTCCCGATGCCGTTGGCCCCACCACAGCAATCGGCACCGGCAAGCTCTCACTCTCGAAAGCCGTCACTACCCAGTTCACACTCCTGCACAAAAACTAAAAACGCGAGCTCTTACTCCGCAACACACTGCCAGCTGGCCACGTGGTAACCGATGCCATAAGGCGCTCCGTCATAGTAAGAACGCTTTACGACGGTCATTCCAGACCCCATCCAGCTTTCAGCAGCTTTACTCAGCTGCTGCCATAACTCGGCTGCGTACGCGCCGGGAGCTGGAAACACAATATTTTCCACGTTAACGGTGGAGCAGTCCTGCCCAGCAATCAGACTGCACAGCGCATCAACCTCCGCTGCACCCTCAATTACGCCGACCGGGGAATCGTCTGCAAGGCCGAATGCGCCGTCGACAAGCACAAGCAGACGCGTGTGACCGGCAGCGAGTGCCTCGTCGATAGACTCGAAGCACGTTGCCTGAATGACGCGGCCAGTGTGTCCTTCAGAATTCCGTCGCGCGTAGTCTTCGATAAGCCAGCGCCCCAGCAGCTCAGGTAATTCGGTTCCGCCGGACACCGTGACATCAACCCCATACGGGGAGAAACTGCCGGGTGTGCTGTTCTGATGCGGGGACTTCGCCTGCATTCTGCCAGTGATAATGGCGACCGCGCCGGGCTCCCCGGGTTCGTCATCTGTCCACAGCGTCGCAACAGTTTCACGGGTTTGACGGCGCAATTTCGTGGCGATAGCTGCAAAACCACCCAGCTCCTCGACGATGAGGAGCGCACGCGGAACGATAACAAGCCGAGGCAAACGCGAATTCACGTCCTCAACGCTACCGTGAGGGGCTAGTCGATGCCTTATTCCGGCGGTGTTACGCGCGCTGTGCCAAAATTTTTGGGATACTCGAGCACATACCGTAAGTGTTTGATGGCAGCCGTGTCGCGCGGCAGTTCTGCATGAAGATTGGAAGAGGTTTACCCACTATGACCGGTACCAGCAATTCCCCTAAGCCAGGTCCACGCCCGGGTCCACGTCCCGGACCTCGACCAGGCGCAATGCCGGCTCATCGTAAGGCCCCTGGAACCACTCAAGCGCTTGCGGGGTCGGCCGCTGTGACACATGCCGTCCACAATGATCCAAAGAAGTTTGGCCTCATTGACGAAGACGGCACTGTTTGGTTGGTCACCAACGCCGGAAAGCGCAATATTGGTTCCTGGCAGGCCGGCACCGTAGAAGAGGGTTATGCCCACTACGGCAAGCGCTACGAGGATCTGGCCACCGAGGTCGAGTTACTGGAATCTCGTGTAGTCTCCCACCCGCAGGAGGCAAAGACCATTTCCCACAACGCAGTTGAACTGCGTGAGAGCCTTTCCACCGCCGCAGTCCTCGGCGATATCGATGCGCTGGATAAGCGCCTTGCAGAGGTCATTGCCACCTCCCACGTCGCAGAGGAAAAAGTCGCTCACGACAAGGCAGAGCGCCGTAAGAACGCCATCGCACGTAAGGAAGAGCTCGCCGCAGAGGCCGAGGAGCTCGCAGAGAACTCCACCGAGTGGAAAGTCGCCGGCGACCGTATCCGCGAGATTCTCACGGAGTGGAAGCAGATTCGCGGCATCGACCGCAAAACTGATGATCAACTCTGGCGCCGTTACTCCCGCGCGCGTGATTCTTTCAACCGCCGCCGCGGTGCCCATTTTGCGGAACTGGACCGCAACCGTGCGGCTGCTCGCCGCGTTAAGGAGGACATCATTGAGCGAGCTGAGGCCCTGAAGACCTCCACTGATTGGGGTGGCACCGCTGCTGCCTTCCGCGACCTGATGGCTGAGTGGAAGGCCGCTGGTCGAGCGCCACGCGAGGTCGATGACAAGCTGTGGGCGCATTTCAAGGCCGCTCAGGATGAGTTCTTTGGTGCTCGCAACGCGGTCAACGAAGCTCGAGACAAGGAGTTCGAGGAAAACGCTGCGGCCAAGGACGCACTGCTGGCTGAATATGAAGACCGCATTGATCCGTCCAAGGGCCTCGATCACGCTCGCAACGAACTGCGTCAGTTGCAAGAGAAATGGGAGGCCATCGGCTTTGTGCCGCGTGGTCGTGTGCGTGAGTATGAAAACCGCATTGGTGCACTGGAAAAGCGCGTCTCCGATGCGGCTGATTCGCAGTGGCGCCGCACCGACCCCGAAGCACAGGCTCGCGTCCAGCAGTTCGCCGACCGTGCAGCGGAGTTTGAGCAGAAGGCCGCCGAACTCGAGGCGAAGGGCAAGGCTTCTCAGGCCGCCAAGGCTCGGGAGCAGGCCGAACAGTGGCGACAGTGGGCAGAGCAGGCCGCGGCGACTCTCAAGGAGCTCTAACAGAAGCTTGGCTCAGCTATGCTCTGGCAACGCGTGGATGGTTAAAAGAAAGGGGCTCTCTTCCGGAGTGGTTGAACTGGTCCCCGAAAGTTGGACTGGTTTAACTCTAGGCGGTTAGGGCTTCAAGGGTCTGATTCCGATATTGCATCGGGGTCAGGCCCTTGAGTCGTTGTTGGACGCGTTCGGTGTTGTACCACCCGATGTACTCATCGATTGCCTGGTTGAACTCTGCGACAGTGTCGAAGACTTCTC
>NZ_KV798505.1:0-10762 GCF_001809695.1 Corynebacterium sp. HMSC063A05
ACACACCCCACCTAAAGACACAAAACCCCAGGTAAGAGAGCGAAAACCACCACATGCCCCACTGGAGAATCACTCCTAACGGTTCTAAAGCATCCAAAACCGAAGATTTGCGATGGTTTTCCGCACCGTGCGCTTCACTAGCACCGTGCGCTTAGCTATTAGCCATCAGCCGGAAGCCAACGACCACTAGCTAACCCGTTCAACAGAAGCGCCGAGAGCATTTAGCGTCTCTACGAAACCCGGGTAACCGCGATCAATGTGATAAACATCGTGCACCTCGGTGACGTCTCCCTTTTCAGTGCACAGCCCGGCCAGCACCAGACCGGCACCAGCGCGAATGTCCGAAGACCACACAGGTGCCGAACTCAGCGTTTCCTTTCCGCGAATCATCACGTGGTGGCCATCGATAGTCGCGTCAGTGCCGAGGCGAATCATCTCGTCGACAAACCGGAAGCGCGACTCAAAAACGTTCTCGGTAAGCACTGACGTCCCCTCGGACACCGCGGACAGAGCAATGGCCATGGGCTGCATGTCCGTCGGAAAGCCTGGGTATGGAAGCGTTTGATAGTTCACACCCTGCGGACGCCCGTCCATACGCACGCGGAAGCCCTGCGGATAGGTCTCGACCTGAGCGCCTGCATTCTTCAGTTTTTCCAGAGGAAGGTGCAGGTACTTAGGGTTGATGCCAACGACCGTAATATCGCCGCCGGTCATCGCCGCAGCATAGGCCCAGGTCCCTGCGATAATTCGGTCGCCGACGACCCTGTGCTCAGTCGGGTGCAGCTTCTCGACGCCCTCAACCATGATGGTGTTCGACCCCGCACCCGAGATCTTGGCGCCCATCTCCACGAGCATCTCGCACAGGTCGACAATTTCGGGCTCACGGGCGGCGTTATCCAGCACAGTCGTACCTTCAGCGAGTACGGCCGCGGTCAGAATATTCTCGGTCGCGCCGACGGACGGGAAGTCCAGCTTGATGTTCGCCCCCTTGAGTCGCCCCGCCTCAGCCACCACGCAACCGTGGTGAATATAGGTGCGTGCACCCAATTTCTCCAGGCCAGCCTGATGCATGTCCAGCGGGCGGGAACCAATTGCGTCACCACCGGGCAGTGCGACAATCGCATTACGGGTACGCGCCGTCAGCGGCCCGAGCACACAAACCGAAGCGCGGAACTGGCGCACGGCATCGAAGTCAGCGTGATGCGAGAGTTCTTCGGGCACCGTGATTTCAATCCGGTCACCCTCACGCGTCACGGAGCAACCAAGGCCTTCGAGGACCTTCTGCATCAATGGCACGTCGTCAATTTCAGGGCAGTTCGTCAGTACTGTCGTGCCCTCGGCCAGAAGCGCCGCACCCATCAGTTTCAGAACCGAGTTCTTCGCCCCGGAAATCTGAACCTGACCGTTTAGCGTCGCTCCGCCTTTAACCAGAAATCGCTCATTTCCCACTCCCCCAGCCAACCACATTTCGCAATATCGCGCTTAGGCTTGAAACTATGAGCGTTCATCTAACTCGCATTTACACTCGCACCGGCGACGACGGCACCACTGGATTATCCGATTTCAGCCGCGTTCCCAAGGATGATTCTCGCCTTATCGCCTACGCCACGTGCGAAGAGGCCAACGCCGCACTCGGTCAGGCGCGCAGTTTCGGCGCGCTTGACGACGAGGTGTCGACTGTCATCCGCTACGTGCAGAATGATCTCTTTGATGCCGGAGCCGACCTGGCAACACCTATTGAAGAAAACCCGAAGTACCCGCCATTGCGTATCGAGCCGGATTACATCGAGCGACTCGAGCACTGGTGTGACCAGTTCAATGAGCAACTACCAAAACTGGATTCCTTCATCCTCCCTGGAGGCACACCAGCCGCGGCACTGCTGCACACAGCTCGGGTGATTACTCGTCGGGCCGAGCGTGCGGCATGGGCTGCCTGCCGCGAGTTTCCCGAAACTACTTCAGTCCTACCGGCGAAGTATCTCAATCGCCTGTCTGACCTGTTGTTTATTCTTTCGAGAGTGGCCAACGACGGCAACGACGTTAAATGGATTCCCGGTGGAGAGCGCGAAGATGAGCGCCAAACGGCCGTAGATGCGAAAGAGCGCCGCGTTCACTAGCCAAGTTTGCTAGGAACGCGGCGCCCCGTCGTCAAGCGGTTTACGGCAGTGCGCCGATACGACGGGCTGCGTTGACAGCCTCGTAGCGAGTGTGGGCACCCAGCTTGCGCATTACGGAGCGGAGGTAGGACTTAACGGTCTCGGCACCGATGCCCATTTCCTCTGCGGCCTCGACGTTGGTGTGACCGAGGGCGACGCAGGCGAGAACATCGAGCTCACGAGCAGACAACTTGGTGGTCTGCTTAACGCGAACTGGGGTGACCATCTGGTCGCAGAGCACCTCGAGCTCCTGGCGCAGCTTCTCATCATCCACGCGGTTAGCGAGCATGCGCAGCTTGGAGTGCGTGGAGCGAACCTGCTCCCATTCAGCGCCATTCATGATGCGACCGCCCTTACCGTTACCGGAGCGATCCATATTGCGACAGGCGTCGACGACAGCGAGGTCCTGCTCCAGGCAACGGGCGGTCATTGTGACCTCTTCAAGAACCTTGTCCCCCAGGCGCACCGAGGAGTGCACGCCACCGTAGAGCACGCCACGAACAAGACGCGAAACAATCACCGGCACGGCGACCAGCGAGTGCAGGCCTTCGTCACGAATCTTGTCGTCATACTCGTGGGTAATAACCTTGGCGCGCAGGTAGTCACTGACACCCACCGGGCGGCGCGTGGCCAACACGCGACCACCGACACCCGCACCCGATTCCACAGTCAGATTCTGCAGAGCCGGGGTACGCAGGCCAACCCAGTTGTTGATCTGCATCTTAGAGTTATCGGTGACTTCCGCATACATTGTGACCGGAATACCAGTCGCATTCTTTAGGGCGACCAAGGACGACTTAATAACCTCATTGTCGTCCAGAATGCGGTGGGGATCCATCTCGCGTCCTCCTGCGTAACGGGCAAATTACTTCACTGGCACCCACAGAGGCACCATCAGCCTGTGACTTCGCGCCGACTTACACTCCTACGAAATGGCCAACTACCGCTCAGCGGCTACGGACCCTTTCGGGGGCTGTAAACCGTACAAAGTAGATAGTACCCTCCGAACGGGTACACCTGCATTAAGGCATCCGTCACACAATCTTAGGAAACAACTAGGTTTCTCTACAAGTACGTAAAGAAAATACCAGGATAAATCCTGTCATTAGCCCCGCCTCGGCCGAATGGATACAAGGCAGGGGGTAGCTATTTTTCCGCTAATAAACTGCGTGAATGTTGATAACAGAGGGTAATGAACGGCGTTTTACCCCCAATGCGGACATTTTCGAAAAACACTGTCGCTGATTTACTTTGGTGCGCTATTGTCATTCATGCAACAGGTTTTGTTGAGTTCCACTTTCAATGCTACGTCCTCCACGTGGTTGTCCGAAGGTGGTGCACAGCAAACGCAAGAGGGAATCCGGTGCAATTCCGGAACTGTCCCGCAGCGGTAATCTGGAACAAAATTCGCCAACGGCACTGAGGTTATTTCAACCTTGGGAAGCGGCGAAAAGTAGGAAAATTGATAATAAGGTTCTGCACGTAAGCATCGAAGCAAGCGGCAGTCGTCATCCCCTTATTGTCGGTCACGCCAGGAAGTCCGAATACCTGCCTGATGCGCCGAAGACACTGCAAAGTGCCACGGCCACGGAGATCGCCCGCGGACAGGTGTGACGTGAAATGGAAGCGAAGAAATGCGACAGCTTCGCCTATATTTCTAGGCCTATCTTTATAGGCATTGCGCCCTACCCGCGGGCGTTTCTCTCATTTTTAGCGTGGTTTAGCTGCACATATCGATGAGCTATTCACCAACCAAACCGCTCGCCTAAACATCTTCTGGATGGAGCACATCTCGCCCAATCGCCTTGGAGACTACGGGCGCCCAAGGCAAAGCCAATCGAGCATGTTCGACCAACCGTCGATCCGCCAAAATTTCCTCTTTGGAGCCAACTCGCAGTTTGCCGTCGGCAAGCACTGCTGCCCGATCGGCGAAATTCCACGCGAAGTCGATGTCGTGCGTGGCGACGACGACGGCTGTGCCCTGATCGCGCAATTGATCGAGCGTGTGTGCAAGCTTTCGGGTCGCCTGCGGATCGAGGCCGGCGGAGGGCTCGTCGAGAAGCAGGACGCGTGGGTGCATCGCCAGCGCGCCTGCGAGAGCGACGCGCTTGCGCTGACCATAGGAGAGCTGGTGCGGGACGCGTTCGGCGAGATCGGTGATTTCGGCGGTGCCTAGAGCCTCTCGGACGCGCCGCTCGACTTCCTCGTTCTCCAGCCCCAGGTTGACGGGACCGAAAGAGACATCTGCAAACACGCTAGCCGCGAAGATTTGCTCATCCGGATCCTGCGTGACCATCTGTACTGAGCGGCGAACCGTATTGCGGCCGTGCCGGGAGTACTTATAGGCGGTGCCATCAAGGCGAACCTCACCGCCATCGGGCTTAGACGCTCCCGCGAGCATACGCAACAGCGTGGATTTGCCAGAACCGTTTGCGCCCAATAGTGCTAGGCGCTCGCCACCCGAAATTGCCAGCTCCACGCCTTTCAGGACGTGGGTTTCGTCATAAGCGAATGTAACTGCGGCCGCTTCCACAATGGCGCCGCTGGCACCATCCACGCGATCAGCGCTATTTTTCCTACTGATCGACATCCCTATACACCCCATTTCAGCAGCGCCCAGGCCGCAATCAACGACAAAAGTAATGCACTGGATATCGCGAGGAACTTCGGCTGGCTCGGCCGCGAAATAACCAGTACTTTCATTGCGCTCGGATCGGCACGCAGCTCAATTCCCTCTTGCATTTTGCGGGCTCGAGCAAAAGCGATGACAAAGAGGCTGGCGGACTGCGCCGCGACATCACGAATCATCGCCCGGCGCGTGGAGTGCCCAAGACGTCGCGCTTGGGCTTCTGTCATTGAGTGCGCGGAGTGAATCAGCACGCCAGTCATCCGATAAATCACTTCAGCAAGGTACGTCAGGTACCGAGGCATGCCACGTTTGTCGAGCCACGCAATGAGCTCCGAAATCGGAGTGGTCAGCGCAAAGACCATCGTGCAGCTGATACCCGCAAACGAACGCATCACAACCTGCGCCATTCGCTGCGGGCCATCCGGCGACCACGCGAGACCGTCGGGAGTAAGCGCTACCAAAATCGGAAACGCGCCGACGAGCACAAAAACCGCCGGTGCCAGCACCATTGCCACATACAGCTTGCGGGGCACCCGGGCTATGTACGCAATAAACCAAGCAATGACCGCAATGACCGGCGCAAAGGGAATTGGCGGAAGCGCAACCGCCAGAATCAACAGCCCACCGAGCAGCAGGATCTTTTCGCCCACGTTACGGCGCGCCCAAGCGCTGCGCGCCGCTGCGGCTTCTAGCGCATTCACTGCTCTTTCTCGCACTTGTCTGAACGCGCAGCAGCCTTCCCTCGGTAGAAGCCAATAACGTAGAACAGGACGCCAGCACCGATAACGGCCTGGAGCGCGAACAGACCCGACTCGACCTCACCCGGCAGTTCGCCGACGAGTGGCTCGAACCACGGCTCGTAGTTCGGGTCGATTTCCTGAATTGTCTCCGTAGCGGTGGCATCAGTGCCGGCGAACGGCTCCTCTGCGTCGTCGTCGCCGTAGTTGAAGAACAGCGGGAACATGGCAATTACGACTACCAGGACAATAAGACCGACGCTGCCCCACACGGAGTTCTTCTTCGGCCGGCTAGCTGCCTGTGCGTCGACAATCTGCGCGTTGTTTTTTGCATTCATAATCGTGCTCTCTTTCGCTTCTTTTCGCTTGACGACGGCTACTGCTTCTGGCCGGATACGGATGCAGCTGAAGCATTCTGCGAAGTGGCAGACCCTGCAACAGCGTTGGTTGTGGTGTCTGCAGCTTTCGCCTCCAGCGCCGGTGCTGGCGCATCGCCGAAGCGGGACAGGAAGCCGAGATCGAGGAGCTCAGTGTGTGCCACTGCCAGCAGGGTGCGCATGAGAATGACGGTGACGAGAGCCTCGATGATTGCCAGCGGAATCTGCGTGATAGCGAACAGGCCGAGGAATGTAGCCAGCGCGCCGCCAACACCGCCCGGGTTTGCCGGGTGCGCAAGAGCGAGCTGCATGGAGGTCACGACGTAGGTGGAGAGGTCAGCGAAGAACGCTGCCATAAACACACCTGGCAGCAGGCCTCCACCGAGCTTTCGAGTCAATACGTAGAAGGCGTAGCCGACCCACGGGCCGACGATTGCCATGGAGAAGATGTTCGCACCAAGCGTCGTAATGCCGCCGTGAGCGAGCAAGATTGCTTGGAAGAGCAACACGATGGAGCCAAGCAGCGCCATCACCGGAGGTTTGAAGATTACAGCACCAAAACCCGTACCTGTCGGGTGCGAAGTGGAACCCGTCACGGATGGAATCTTGATTGCGGAGAGCACGAAAGTAAACGCACCGGCAGCACCGAGCAGCATGCCGCTACCGGGATGCTCTTTCATAGTGCGCTTGGCTTGAACTGCGCCGTGAATGACAAAGGGAGCGGCAGCTACACCCCACCCAATGCAATGAGTAACTGGGAGAAATCCCTCAGCAATATGCATGATGTAAATCTTCTTTCTGCGGCGCTATTCACCTCGACAGCACCGCTCGACCGCCAATCCGCGGACGCGAATTGGATGATTTACAGTCGGTCTCCTGGCTGATGGGCTGAGGAAAGCTTCACACTTCTATTAATGCCTCGCCTCCTTCCCCAAAGGTTTGAGTCCCCCTGAGTGGCTTCGACGAAGCACCGCAATCATCGGATCCATTGCCTGCGTTTTCGGTTATCGCATATAACCGCTGTGCAGATAACGGCCGCAATCGCGCCCAATCACAGTGGCGAGGGCCGCTGCCTATTTACAAGGCATTCCCGTGCACCGTAAATCACGTCTCAGAATAGTGGATTCTAAGAAACTTTAATGCTCTTTACCCTCACAATGGAGGTAAAGACGAGCAGGGCAATCACATAGCGTTAACGTGGTAAGAGCAGGAGCATTGCGAAATCAGCGGTGTGACTGCGACGGTGCCGGCCGCGGCAACTGTGACGGTGGTGACACCGGAATTAACAGCCCCCTTCCCCACGCAATTCCCAAAATAGACGAACTGGTCTGTACTAATTGCAGCATCAGGCGTACACTACGGCTACACGCGAAAACTCATTAGGAAGTCCTCTGTGATTTCCGGAATGGATAAGATTAATGACTATTTATAACGATGTCACTGAACTGATCGGCAACACCCCGCTGGTTAAGCTCAACCGTGTTACCGAGGGCCTGCCGGGCAACGTGATTGCCAAGCTGGAGTTTTACAACCCTGCCAACTCGGTCAAGGACCGCATCGGCAACGCAATTATCGATGCCGCCGAGCGCTCTGGCGAGCTCAAGCCGGGCGGAACCATCGTCGAGGGTACCTCGGGCAACACCGGTATCGCGCTGGCAATGGTCGGCGCAGCCCGCGGTTACAAGGTCATTCTCACTATGCCGGACACCATGAGCCAGGAGCGCCGCGTCGTTCTGCGCGCATTCGGCGCTGAGCTTGTACTCACCCCGGGCGCAGATGGCATGCGCGGTGCTGTCGATAAGGCCAACGAAATCGTGGCTAACACCGACAATGCAATCCTGGCTTCCCAGTTCGCCAACCCGGCCAACCCGGCTATCCACGAGGCAACCACTGGTGAAGAAATCTGGGAAGCTACCGACGGCAAGGTTGATTACTTCGTGGCTGGAGTCGGCACCGGCGGCACCATTACCGGTGCTGGTCGCACGCTGAAGAAGCACAACTCGGACATCAAGCTGGTGGCCGTTGAGCCGAAGGCCTCCCCACTGCTGACCGAGGGCACCGCCGGCCCGCACAAGATTCAGGGCCTGGGCGCAAACTTTATCCCAGAGGTTCTCGACCAGGAGCTTCTCGACGAGATTATTGCGGTTACCAACGAGGACGCTATTGAGGTCTCCCGCAAGGTTGCTGCAGCCGAGGGCATCCTCGGCGGCATTTCCGCCGGTGCAAACATCAAGGCTGCTCTCGAGATTGCAGCCCGCCCGGAGGCTGAGGGCAAGAACATCGTCGTGATTGTCCCTGACTTCGGCGAGCGCTACGTCTCCTCCATCCTGTACGAGGACCTGCGCGACTAAAACCAAGCGCTATAAGCGCCCGTAACCTTCTCTGCAGAGCCCGCTAGCTGGCACTTTCCGTCGGCAAGCGGGTTTTTGCATTGCCCACACTTCCGACCAGATAGAATTGACGCCCATGAGTGACTTTTTCCGAATCCTCAAAGAGGATCTGGACAATGCCCGTGCGCATGACCCAGCTGCGCGCAGTGATGTAGAAAATGCCATTGTCTACTCCGGCCTACACGCAATCTGGATTCACCGATTCTCGCACCGCCTCTGGAAACGAGGCGGGATTTTCAAGGGCATTGCACGAGTACTCGCACAGTTTTCCCGTTGGCTGACTGGTATTGAGATTCACCCGGGCGCTCAAATTGGCCGAAGGTTCTTCATCGACCACGGCATGGGTATCGTCATTGGTGAAACCGCAGAGATCGGTGACGGCTGCATGCTCTACCACGGTGTGACACTCGGCGGCCGCTCACTGGAGAAGGTAAAACGCCACCCAACTCTGGAGGACAACGTCACCGTCGGGGCAGGTGCGAAAGTCCTTGGCCCGATCACAATTGGTGCGGGTTCATCGATTGGCGCCAACTCCGTGGTCACCCACAGCTGCCCACCCGATTCCATCGTGATAGGAATTCCGGGCCGCGTACGCCCTGCCAAGCCCGGCGAACACAAGCCGTTGTGCGATCCGGCGGTGTACGTCCAGGGTGACGGGGACTTCATCTAGCCCTGCCCTAAAGCTATCTCTACGCATAAATAAGCCGACCGGCTGCTCTTGCTATCGTGAGCAGCCGGTCGGTTTCTTTATGCGTTCTTTGCCCTTCAGCGACTAGTCAGCCAGTAGATCCTGGTATTCCGGGTTTTTCTCGACGAAGTTGGCAACAGCGGAGCAGCTGGTGCGAATCTTGCGGTTGTTCTTCCGAACATCATCCAGCGCACCTGCGATAAGCGGCTTGGACAGGCCTTGTCCACGGAATTTGCCATCTACTACCGTGTGGTCAAAATCCAGGGCACCTTCCACCGGGGTGTAAGCGGCAAAACCGGCCTCTTCTCCCTCTACGGTGAGAACGTAGCGCTGACCGGCCTCATCATGCGAAATAGTGTGTGCCATTTTCGGAATCACTTCCCTCTCGTGGTTGTGAAGCGTCGTCATTGCAAACGACTCTTAGGATGTAACCCAGATAACAGCTCTCGCTTCGGATTAATTCCGAATCCTGGCTAATTCTGCACTAGCGGGGGTCCGCCCGGGTGCTCGTCGGCACGCCCGACAGCGACACGGCACGGGACATCGCCCTTCGCGACCTTAGCCGCAGCCTCACCTTCTGCCCACCCCGGGCTGACGGCCTCAGCGAGCGGGCCTGCCAAATCCGCCATTTCGCAGTGAGAAAGCCCCGGAGCCACCACACTGATGCGATAACGCTTCCGATCCCCCGGATCCATGCCTGGGTTGGCCTCCGCCCACAAATCAGCGAGCGAAGAGGTGCGCCCCACATCGGGCATGACATCCTCGTAGACGTTGACTTCCTGATCCGGAATCAGTTCCGCGAGCACCCCACGAACCTTCTCAGCAGCCGATTGGCTGCCCTCAGCATCCGTGTAGACGAAGATGCGCACGACCCACGGCAGCGTCTTATCGTGGGACAGCGTTCCTGCTGAGGCGAATTCCTTACTCATGCACAACATCCTATCCGCTAGGGTGTGCACGCGGTTTAATTTCCCCCACTTTAAGGTTTTCGCACGGCTCAATGCACTTTGCTTTACGACGATCCCCACGACAAACACCTGGTAAAAACAAAGAATCCCCAGTCCGTTTCCGGACTGGGGATTAATTGTGGCCAGAAGCGGGATCGAACCGCTGACCTTCCACTTTTCAGGCGGACGCTCTACCGACTGAGCTATCTGGCCAGACTTGAAATTAATCAAGTGGCGACCCTGACGGGACTTGAACCCGCGACCTCCGCCGTGACAGGGCGGCGCGCTAACCAACTGCGCCACAGGGCCTTAAATGCTGTGCTCATCTTTCTGGATTACCAGCGCTGCGCACGAGTTGTTACTCTACAGAACAGCGCTAAACATAAGCAAATCGCCAGTTCATAGCAGATATTTTAAGTTGAAAACTGACATCTGGCCCCGGGGCTCGGGGAAACCTAGACTGTGGCGCCCCGGTGGCAGCGACGGGTTAACAGACAAAAGTATGTCCGCTCAGTATGTCGCCGGGTGGACGCTTTTTGCCACTTAGCTCTTAATGCGAGTTACTGACTGCATTTATGTCTGGCGGCGTTGGGTCGATGCGAGTTACTGACTGCGTTTATGTCAAAAATGGCCCGAAAAATGGCCTGAAAGTGTCATAAACTCGCACAGTTTCACATGTGCAGCCCACATTCGCTTGTGCAGCCCGCAATCTTTCGGACTGTCAGTTTTGCTACTTGACCCCGGGTTGTGGAGCTGCCGCAGTTGGGGGGGCAGTCACTATCTTGAGAATCAAACACACTTTTTGGGGTTAAGTAAAGAAAAGTGTGTCCGCATGCCA